>DHKA01000031.1:8247-11176 GCA_002404605.1 Clostridiales bacterium UBA4706
AAACGTGCGAGCGTAAGCGAGTGTGCTGCGGCGAGCCGCTATCCCCTCAAACGAGAGCCCAGCGAAGCGGGTCTCGTTTGACATGTTCAGAGTTTTACCGGGCAGCGGTAGCGCGGTTTGCCGAGGCTCTTTTTGCCGTATTCGATCGCTTCGGCAGGGCAGTGGGTAATGCATGCCATGCAGTGCGTGCAGTGATCCTCCCACACCGGGCGGCCATCGCGCATCGTGATGGCGCATGTCGGGCAGAGCTTTGCGCACAGACCGCAGCCGGTGCATTTATCATCCACAGTGAAATCCTTAGCGTGGACGAAGAGCGGATAGAAGGTTTTGTTCACGATGCCGCTTTTGAGCTTATCGGCAGCACTCACCTTCGGCTGCGGGAACGGTTTTCTCTCGCGGATCAGCTCCGCCAGCCGGTCCAGCACAGGGTCTGCCGCGGCGACGATCCCGCGCGCCTCGGCTTCGTCCGGCACATCGAACATCGCAATATAATTCTCCGGCATGACGACCCCGGCGCAGCCGCGGTACGTGAGATACTTTTCCTTGCAAAGCTCGGCGGCGTACTTCCCCGCTTCGCCGATCTCGCCGCCGCAGGTCATAACGAAATAGACCTCCTTGCTGCCGCGGAGCAGCGTGCGGCGCAGATGGTCGCGCACGATATGCGGCAGCTGCCAGGCATACGTTGGCGAACAGACGATCCACGGCGTTTTGGATTCGAGCGGCGACGTGTCGCCGTGACGGATGCGTTCCATGAGCGGCATAACTTCCTCGCCGAGCGCGGCGGCAAGCTTCTTTGCGGCGTATTCGCTGTTTCCCGTACCGGTAAAATAAAGGATCATGGCGTTACTCCCCTTTCTCCGACGAAGGCCGGAAGCGTATTGAATTCAATATATCACGCGCTTTGCCGTGCGGCAAGGTCATTCCGGAAGATCGATCCCCGCGGCCTTTGCCGCGAGCATATAGAGCACCGGCTCAAACCGCACGCCGTACCAGTGCTCCGGCTCGGTGCGGCGGATGCAGGCAAGGACAAACTCCGCCGCGGCCTCCGCCGCCGGGAACGGCTCGTACCCGCGGCACAAAAGCCCCGTGAACGCCGAGGCGAAGAGATCGCCCGTGCCGTGGCAGTTCCGCGCAAGGCGGGCATGCCGGTAGTAGCCGCGAAACTCCCTGCTGCTCACCACGACGCCGGTCGTCTCCGGCTCGTAGCTCACACCGGTGAGCACGACAGTACCGACGCCCTTTTCGCGCAGCGCGCCGGTGAGTTCTTCAATATACGCCACGTCATATTCTTTGCGGTACTCCATGCCGGTGAGCATCGCCGCCTCCGTGATGTTCGGCAGCAGAATATCCGCGGAAAATGCCAGCGTCTTCATTTTCTCCACGAACGCGGCGTCAAAGCCGGGGTACAGTCTGCCGTTATCGGCCATCGCGGGATCGACGATGCGCGCGCCGCCCGGCACGAGCAGTATATCCATGATGTGCCGGACATAGGCGATCTGCTCACCGCTGCCGAGATAACCGGTATACACTGCATCGAAGCGGACCCCTTCCCTCTGCCAGTGCTGCGCAATGGCTGGCATGTCCGCCGTCAGGTCGCGGAACGTATAGCCCGTAAAGCCGCCGGTGTGCGTGGAGAGTACCGCCGAAGGAAGCACCGCCGTCTCCACACCGCACGCCGACAAAACCGGCAGCGCCACCGTGAGAGAGCACTGGCCTACACAGGAGATGTCCTGCACCGTTAAAATGCGCTTGTCCATACCGATTCCTTTCGTTTTTAAAAAAAACCAAAAGGCTCTCCGGGATCCCGGAGAGCTTTTGGCTATGCGGTTTTGAGCTTTTTACTTTGCCACGGGGACGGCGCCGGCCTGACGGATGAGGTCGTTCGCCGCGGTGCTCGTGGCGTAATCAAAGAACGCCTGCGCCGCCGGGGAGAGCGTCTCGCCCTCGCGGGTCACCAGAACGAAGGGACGCTGCACGGCGTAGGTGCCGTCCAGAACGGTCTCCTCAGAGCAGACAACGCCGTTCACCTTCAGAGCCTTGATGCCGTCCTGTCCTTCGACCGCGGAGAGAGAGGCGTAGCCGATGGCGTTGGGGTTCGCCGCAACAGCGGAGATCACGGCGCCGGTGGAGGTCAGTTCCTGTGCGAGAACGCACTCGCCGCTCGTGCCGGTGACGGACTCGAAGCCGTCGCGCGTGCCGCTGCCGGATTCACGGCCGACGCAGGAGATCGCAAGGTCTTCGCCGCCAAGCTCGCTCCAGTTCTTGATCTCGCCCTTGAAGATGGACGCGATCTGCTCGATGGTCAGATCGTCCACGGGGCAATCCTTATTCACAATGATCGCGATGCCGTCGAGCGCGACGACCGTGCCGGTAAGACCGGTCTCGCTCGTCTTGAGCGCGCGGGAGGCAAGGCCGATATCGCAGCTGCCGGTGCGGGCGGACTCAATGCCCGTGCCGGAGCCGGTGGGGTCATAGGTAACGCTGACGCCGGGGTTGTCGTTCATGAACTGCTCGGCGAGGATGTTGACGACCTTCTCCATCGAGGTGGAGCCGTTCGTGGAAACACTGCCGGAAAGAGCGGCGGGCGCTTCGGAAGCGGGAGCCTCGGTCGCCGGAGCGTCCGTAGCAGGGGCGGCGGTGGGATCGGCAGCCGGGGCAGCAGCGCCGCAGCCCGCGAGCAGTGCGAGCGTCAGTACAGCAGCAATGGCCAAAGTCAGAATTCTCTTTGCTTTCATAATAGCTTCTCCTTTTTCAAATCACATCTTACCTTTCGGTACAACGTAAGCATACCGCCGCACGGTAAAATCCGTTACCGCAGTTTCGTAAAATGATTGTAAAAAGGAAAAAACACGGAGCCGCAGCATTCGTCCTGTATGCTTGCGGAGGTTACACTACACTCAAACGCAACGACAATCCCGGTGCCAAATCT
>DHKA01000047.1:0-876 GCA_002404605.1 Clostridiales bacterium UBA4706
ACGATGCCGTCGCCCTCGGCGAGAACAACGACGCCGGAGTCCACCGCGCAGCGGTGCTCAATGCCGGTGGCAACGATGGGCTGCTGCGTGGTCATCAGAGGAACGGCCTGGCGCTGCATGTTCGCNNACCGCGCACTTGTGCTCGATGCCCGTGGCAACGATCGGCGCTTCGGTGACCATCAGCGGCACGGCCTGACGCTGCATATTCGCGCCCATCAGCGCGCGGTTCGCGTCGTCGTTTTCCAGGAACGGGATCATCGCAGTAGCGATGGAGATCATCATGCGCGGGGACACGTCCATGAAGTCTACCTTATCGCGGTCCACGTCGATGATCTCGTCGCGATGGCGGCAGGTGACACGCTTGTTGATAAGTCTGCCCTGCTCGTCGAGCGGCTCGGTCGCCATGGCCATGACGTACTGGTCTTCCACGTCCGCCGTCATGTAAACGACTTCCTTGGTGACGACGCCGGTCTCCTTGTCGATGCGGCGGTACGGCGTAATGAGGAAGCCGTACTCGTCCACGCGGGCGTAGGAGGACAGGTAGTTGATAAGACCGATGTTCGGACCTTCGGGCGTCTCGATCGGGCAGAGACGCGCGTAGTGGCTGTAGTGAACGTCTCGCACGTCGAAGTTGGCGCGCTCGCGGCTCAGACCGCCGGGGCCGAGTGCGGAGATACGGCGCTTATGCGTAAGCTCGGCCAGCGGGTTGGTCTGATCCATAAACTGGCTCAGCGGGCTGGAACCGAAGAACTCCTTGATCGCCGCCGTGACGGGACGGATGTTGATAAGGCTCTGGGGCGTGACGATGTCGAGATCCTGCAGCGTCATACGCTCGCGGATCACGCGCTCCATGCGGGAGAAGCCGATGCGGAACTG
>DHKA01000047.1:903-12723 GCA_002404605.1 Clostridiales bacterium UBA4706
TGGTTCTGCAGCAGCTCGCCGACACTGCGGACGCGGCGGTTGCCGAGATGGTCGATGTCATCCGGCTCGCCGATGCCGTGTGCCAGGCAGCAGAGATAGTTTGCCGCGGAGAAGATATCGTCGCAGATGACGTGCTTCGGCATGAGAAGATCCACGTTCTCCTTGAGCACTTCCTTGAGCTCTTCGCCCTCGTACTGCTCCATGTACTGGCGCAGGAGGATGAAGCGGACATGCTCGCGCAGGCCGAGTTCTTCCTTGATGATGCGGCGGTTTTCCGCATCGTCGTCCGAGAAGTGGACAAAGTTCGCGGCATCGACCATGCCGTTGGAGAAGACGCGAACAGTCTCGTTCTCGCCGACGGTGAGACGGACCGAATTGACGCCCTTCGCTTCCAGTTCGCGGACGCGCTCGCGGGTGAGCGTCTCGCCGGCGTCGGCAAGGATCTCGCCGGTCATGGGGTCGGCGACGGGCTCAGCCAGAGCATAGCCCGCAACGCGCGGGTAGAGCGAGAGCTTCTTGTTGAACTTGTAGCGGCCGACGTTGGAAATGTCGTAACGGCGATGATCGAAGAAGAGGTTTTCGAGCAGGGTCTCGCTGCTCTCCACCGTCGGGGGGTCGCCGGGACGGAGTTTCTTGTAGATCTCGAGCAGGCAGTCGTCGCGGGAGATGCAGGTGTCGCGCTCGAGCGTGGTGATGATGCGCTTATCGTCGCCGAAGATCTCGCGGAGCGCTTCGCCGGTGACGGCGCCGCCGACGGGATTGTCGATGCAGCTGAGCCACGTGTGCGGCTTATCCGCCTTGTAAGCGCCGAGAGCCTTGAGCAGGAGCGTGGCGGGCAGCTTGCGGTTCTTGTCGATGCGGACATAGAACACGTCGTTCAGATCCGTCTCGTACTCCAGCCATGCGCCGTGATACGGGATGATGGTCGTGCCGTACACGGAGCTGTTGGTCTTGTCCGTTTTCTTATCGAAATAGATGCCGGGGGAACGGACGATCTGGGAGACGATAACGCGCTCGGCGCCGTTGATGATGAACGTGCCGCTCGCGGTCATGAGCGGGAAATCGCCCATGAAGATCTCCTGTTCCTTGATCTCCTCGGTCTCGCGGTTGCGCAGACGCACGCTGACCTTCAGCGGGGCGGCGTATGTGGCGTCGCGCGCCTTGCACTCCTCCTCCGTATACTTCGGGGGCTCGTTCATGGAATAGTCCACGAAGGAAAGCTCCAGATTGCCGGAGTAGTCCGTAATGGCGGCTACGCCCTTGAAGACCTCCCGCAGGCCCTCGTCCAGAAACCACTTATAGGAATTCTTCTGGATCTCGAGCAGGTGCGGCATGTCCTGGATCTCTTCCGCGCGGGCATAGCTCTTTCTGATTGTTCTTCCGTACTGTACATCCTTAGGCATCGGCGAATCTCCCTTTTTCCGCCGGAGGAGCTTAACTCCGGCGCAGAATACCCGTTCCGGGGGGAATATGGTTTGCGGTGCCGCTTTGTTGAAACGCCCGGGCGCGTTGTGAAAACGTCGTCATTCGGGTTGATTTTTCGCAGAGCGGCTGATATACTAACGATAGTAAAAGGGGCTGTATGCGGCTATCCATAGCAACATATAGCAATTTATTATACCAAGCCGTCCTTGCAGTGTCAAGGGCGATTTTTTTATAATTTCTGTGTTGCCGCGCGCCGCCGTTTGCCGTAAAATACACAGAAACAACGCATTTCCGGAGCTGCCAATGGAACGATTTATGATCCTGCTCGCCCTGGCCGGGCTGAGCTATCTTCTGCTGTATACCGAAGGTCTTGTAAAGACCTCCCGGGCACGCTTCGCCGTGCTCGGCGTACTGCTCGCCGCGTTCGGCGTGCGGTTTATCCTTTTCGGCATTGCGCCGAACGACACGGCGGCCGCCGTGGAAAGTGCGATCGCCTGGTACCGGGACGCCGGAGGGTTCTGGGGTATCCGCTCTTCCGCACTTCCCTATTCGATCCCGGTGCAGTATTTTCTGGCGCTTTTCTCCCTTGCGCCGGGCGGCGGGCTTACCTTATTTAAATATCTCTGCGTTTTTGCCGAGGTAACGATGGCATGGGCGGCACAGCGGTGTGTCCAGTGCATCACGGTGCGCGCACAACCTCGTCTCTTCGCCTTTCTCATCGTGCTGCTCCTTCCCTCCGGGATCTTCCAGGGCGTCTGCTCCGCCGCGGGCGACAGTCTCTGGTGGGTCTTCATTGCACTTGCAGCCTCCTGCGCCATGCGCGGGGAGTGGCGCTGGTGCGCGGGGATGCTCGCGCTCGCTGTCGCATTTCATCCCGCAGCGCTCTGGATCGTGCCCGTATTCTGGGTCTTTACCGCCGTGCGGCGCAACACATGGTTCTCGCTGCTGCATCTTGTCGGCTGGTATATCGCCGTCATGGTCCCGGCGCTGCTGCTCGGCCGCCAAGGCAGCGAGTGTCTGCCGTTTTACCCCGCGCTCGGAACGCTCACAGCGCGGCCGCTTTTCGGCGGCGCACCGGGCATTTACTCATTCACGCAATATTCGTTCATCGCGCCGACCGGCATCGCGCTTTACGTTGTTTTCGCGCTGCTGCTCGTGTGGCGCATGAGCCGGAAAAGTCTCGCCACCGACCGACGGCGGCAGCTCACGGCGCTCTCTCTTGCCTCGCTCTGCGCTGTGGCGCTCCTGCCGTGGATGTGTGCCGACAGTCTCTACGGTGCGGAGGTGCTCCTCGTTGCACTCTGCTGTCTGGAGCCAAAGGTCATTCCCGCAGCGGTGTGCACGAGCTTCGCCTCGGCGCTCACGCTTTTGAAGGACGTCTACGGAAGCGCCGTATTTCTCCCGCTCGGCTGGGCGAGCCTATCTCTCCTCGCCGCCATGGTCGTTCTTCTGCTTTATCTTCTGCTGAAAAAGAAAGCCGCCCGGCGGACGGCATAAATACGCAAGCCCGCAGGAGCCGAAACTCCTGCGGACTTGCTTTTTTATATATCTTTTAATCCTTCTGCCGGTAGCTGCCGAAGAATTTTTCAAAGCGCGTCGAGGCGTCCTTCAGCGAAACGAGGTCAGGCAGATAGACGATGCGGAAATGATCCGGCTCGCCCCAGTTGAAGCCCGTACCGGCGGTGACGAGGATCTTCTGTTCCTTTAGAAGATCGAGCGCCATCTGCTCGTCGCTGTGGATGTTGAATTTCTTCGTATCCACCTTCGGGAAGATGTAAAACGCCGCTTTCGGCTTGGCAGCGCTCAGACCTGGTATCGAGTTGAGCGTTTTCCAGATCAGCTCACGCTGCTCGTAGAGCCGTCCGCCGGGGCAAAGGTATTCATCCACCGACTGATAGCCGCCGAGAGAGGTCTGGATGATGCTCTGCGCCGGAACGTTGGAGCAAAGGCGCATTTTTGCGAGAAGGTTGAGTCCCTCGATATACCCTTTGGCATGGGACTTGTCACCGGCAAGGCAAACCCAGCCGACGCGGAAGCCCGCAACACGGTGGGACTTGGAAAGGCCGTTGAAGCAGAGCGTCAGAAGGTCGGGCGCGAGCGAGGCGAGAGCGATGTGCTCCGGCTCTCCCTGCATGACGAGGCGGTCGTAGATCTCGTCGGCAAAGAGGATGAGGTCGTTCTCGCGGGCGACCTGCACGATCTGCTCAAGGATCTCCTTCGGATAGAGCGCGCCGGTCGGGTTGTTCGGGTTGATAACGACGATGCCCTTTGTGCGCGGCGTGACCTTGGAGCGAAGATCGTTGATGTCGGGATACCAGTCCTGCTGTTCATCGCAGAGATAGTGCACCGCTTTGCCGCCGGCGAGCGTGATGGACGCCGTCCAGAGCGGATAGTCCGGCGCAGGGACAAGGATCTCGTCGCCGTCGTCCAGAAGGCCCTGCATGGTGAGCGTAATGAGTTCGCTCACGCCGTTGCCGGTAAAAATGTCGTTGATGCCAACATTCGGGATTCCCTTGAGCTGGCAGTACTGCATGATCGCCTTACGGGCGGAGAAGAGACCGCGGGAATCGGAATAGCCCTCGCAGTTGCGCAGGTTATAGATCATATCGAGAATGACCTCGTCCGGCGCGTAGAAGCCGAAGGGTGCGGGGTTGCCGATGTTGAGCTTGAGTATATTCGCGCCGCGCGCTTCCATGCGCATCGCCTCGTCCATTACGGGGCCGCGGATGTCGTAGCAGACGTTGTCGAGCTTTTTGGACTGCTCGTAATTTCTCTTTTCCATGGTGTTTCTCCTTTTGCAAAAAATGAAAACGCCCTAAGCCAAACGGCTCAGGGCGGAAAATACTCCGTGTTACCACCTGAATTCGGACAAAATGCCCGCGCTCTGCCCGGTACTGCATACCGGCTCTCAACATAACGGTGAGACTCCGTCCAGGCATTTGCTCCCGGCCGCTCGGGGACGGCTTCCGAATGGAACGCATCAAGGCTTGCACCAACCGCCTCTTCTCTGCATGCGAACGCCGTTCGTACTCTTTCCCGTCAAAGCGTTTTCTTATGGATTGAGTGGAGTCTACCACCGTTCCCGCCGAATGTCAAGCGCTAACAGAAAAAACTCCGGAAAGTGTTCATTCTTTCAGCTTCCCTTCAGATTCGCGTTGTAGTATACTGCGGATGAAAAAGAGGTGTATGCCATGAAAATACTGATTGTGGAGGACGAAAAGCTGCTGGCCGATTCGCTCAAAACGCTGCTCGAGAGCAAGGGCTTTGACGTGGAGACCGTGTACGACGGCATTTCCGGCGCGGAATATGCCGAGCTCGGCGTATACGATCTGTTGATACTGGATGTAATGATGCCCGGCATGGACGGCTACGCTGTCGCACGCTCCGTCCGTGCGAGGCGGTGCGGCGTGCCGATATTGATGCTCACGGCGCGTTCGAGTCTGGAGGACCGCGTGGAAGGGCTCAATGCCGGAGCGGATTACTATCTCACCAAGCCGTTTGACACGCGCGAGCTTCTCGCGTGCATCAACGCGCTGCTGCGGCGGCAGGGCGCGCAGGTAGACGCGCTCTCCTTCGGCAACACGTCGCTCGATCTCGCCTCCGGCACGCTCTGCTGCGGTGAAAAGTCCGTGCGGCTCTCGGCGCGGGAGTTTGACGTCATGCGTCTCCTGCTCCAGTCCGGCGGCAGCAATCTCTCGAAGGAAGCGCTGCTCTCGCGCGTCTGGGGCTTTGACTCCAACGCCGTGGAAAACAGCGTGGAGGTCTATGTCGGGTTTCTCCGCAAAAAGCTCGCAAGCATCGGATCGAACGTCCGCATCGAATCGGTCCGGCGGCTCGGCTATCATCTGGAGGTGGCTTCCTCATGCTGAAAAAGCTCCGGCTGCGGTTTGTCGGCATCAATATGGCGATCGTGCTCGCGATCCTCAACACGATCTTCGGCGTGCTGCTGCATATCACGCATGCAAATCTCGAGCGTGAATCCGCGGAAATGATCACCGCCATGGCCGCCGACCCTTTACAGCTCAACTGGCCGGACACCTCCTCCCGTCTCCCCTATTTCACGGTGCGCATATCGCCCTACGGCAGCGTGCGCGTGAGCGGGACGAGCTATTATGATCTCTCCGACGAGCAGGTGCTTTCCGGCATCGTTACGGAAGCGCTGCGTTCCGGCGGCGAGCAGGGGCTGCTGCGCGACTATTCTCTCCGCTATCTGCGCACAACATGGCGCGGGAGCGAGTATATCGTTTTCGCCGACGTATCGAGTGCAAACGCTACGATGCAGAATCTCTGGCGGAACTGTGTTCTCATCGGGTTTTGCGCCGCAGCGGTGTTTCTCGCCGTAAGCTTTCTTCTGGCGCGCTGGGCGGTGAAGCCGGTGGAAAAGGCATGGACGCAGCAGAAGCAATTCGTGTCCGACGCCTCGCACGAGCTGAAAACGCCGCTCACCGTGATCCTCACGAACGCGGAAATGCTCAAAGATCCCTCGTATTCTGAGCCGGAGCGGCAGCGCTTTGCCGACAGCATTCTCACCATGTCGTACCAGATGCGTGGGCTGGTGGAAAGTCTTCTGGAGCTTGCGAGAGTGGATAACGGCGCGGTGAAAAAAGCATTCGATCCGCTCGATTGGAGCGCTCTGACGCAAGACGCCGTGCTGCCGTTTGAGGCGCTGTTCTTTGAAAAGGGCCTGACGCTGGAGACGGATATCGAGCACGGCATCACGGTGCGCGGAAGCGCGCAGCATCTCCGGCAGTGCGCGGAGATCCTGCTTGATAACGCCGTCAAGTATTCCGCGCCCGGCACGGTCCGCGTAGCGCTGAAAAAAGTCGGGCATGACAAATGCGCTTTGAGCGTTGCAACGCCCGGCGAGCCGCTCTCGCCGGAGGAGTGCAAAAATGTTTTCAAACGCTTTTACCGCGCCGACCGCGCCCGCACCATGGATCACAGCTATGGGCTCGGGCTTTCGATCGCCGAGAGCATCGTGGCCGAGCACGGCGGAAACGTCCGCTGCGAGGGCAAGGAGGGCGGAAATGTTTTCACCATCACGCTCCCGACTGTAAAAGGAGAAGCAAAATGAACCTGGATATATCCGCACTGTCCGATCGCTTCACTGTCCGGCGGCTGAAGGACGCAGATGTTCCCGCCATGCTTGCGCTTGCGGAGTCAAATCCTGTATACTACCGGTACCACTCCCCCGCGCCGTCTGCGGAGGACATGCGCGAGGGGCTGACAGCCCTCCCGCCGGGAAAAACCGCAGCGGACAAATACTACGTCGGTTTCTTTAATGGCGAAACGCTCGCCGCCGTGCTTGATCTTGTGCTCGATTACCCGGAAACCGGTACGGCGTTCATCGGGCTTTTCATGCTCGACGCCGCATACCAGGGAAAAGGCGTCGGCAGCTCGCTCTTTTCCGGTATTGCAGATGCACTCGCACACCGCGGGTATAAAAAGCTGCGCCTCGCCATAGACCGCGGCAATCCGCAAAGCGAGGCGTTCTGGACAAAGAACGGCTTTATTAAAACCGGCGAAGAGTACCCCAACGGATTTTCCGCTTATCTGCCGATGGAACGGCCGTTGTCTGCAAAGGAGAAAACCATGTCAATTACCTTCCGAAAGGCTGCTGCATCCGATATCGATGCCGTGACCGCCATTTATGACGCCATCCATACCGAAGAGGAAGCCGGGCGCGCCACGACCGGCTGGAAGCGCGGGATCTATCCCGCGCGCGCCACGGCGGAGGCCGCGCTCACGCGCGGCGATCTCTTCGTCGCGGAAGCGGACGGACGCGTCACGGCGGCCGCTATTCTGAATCAGATACAGGTCGATGTATACGCCGGTGCACCGTGGGAGTTTGAAGCGCCGGACGAGGAAATCTTCGTCATGCACACGCTCGTAGTCGACCCCGCCGCCGGAGGACACGGGCTGGGCCGCGCGTTTGAGGCCTTTTATGAGCAGGAAGCTGCGCGGCAGGGCTGCCGGTATCTCCGCATTGACACGAACGTGCGCAACACCCGCGCGCGGCGGCTGTACCATTCGCTTGGGTATAAGGAAATTAGCGTCGCTCCGTGCACGTTCAACGGTCTGAACGATATTGATCTTGTGCTGCTGGAAAAGGCGCTTTGAAGTCCATACGCAAAAACCGGCGGACGGGAATTTATCCCGTCCGCCGGTTTCGCTGTTCGGCTTATTCGGTTTTTGGCGTGTCGCCCCGGAAGATGAGGATCCCGGCAGCGGCCAGCGCAAGGATCCCTCCACCGACTACGGCAAACCCCGCGGGGCTCGACGTATCGAGCATGAAAGAAAACACAAACGATCCCACCGGCATAAACAGCACCGCCACGGTGAAGATGATGCTGAACACGCGTCCGAGATACGCCTCGTCCGCACGCAGCTGTACATACGACATGAACTGGATATTGAAAACCGTCAGCGCTGTGCCGGAGATCAGGAACGGAATAAGGCACACGACTGCGCTGCCTGTGAGCGCCGCAAGCGGCTCCAGCGCGAGCGCCACCCCCATCGTGCCGAGGAAAAGCACCATGAGCCGCGCATTTTCCTTTACCCGGCTGCCGAGACGCGAGCTGATGAGCGAGCCGAGCAGCCCGCCCGCCGCTTCCATGATGAGCACCTTGCTGTAAAACTCGATGCCAAAAGAGGCGTACATCACATCCGTATATGGGCAAAGGAGATTGAAGCCCGCAAGGAAAAAATTGACGAACGCCGAGAGAAGGACGAGGAACAAGAGCTGCCGTTCCCGCACAAGATAGGTAAAGCCCTCGGCGATATCGCGGAAGATGTTTTTCTTTTGCGCCGCCTTTTTCTGCACATCCGAGATCGGCGTGAGAAGCATTTCGGAAACGGCGGACAAAAGGAACGTGAACGCATCGAAGATGAGCGCCCCGCGCACGCCGATCCACCGCACGAGCAGCATGCCGGCCATCGGCCCCGCGATCTTGATGACCTCTCCCCCGCCGTTGCTGATGGAGTTGTATATGCCGATGCGTTCACCGTCGATCATCTCGCGGACGATGGATCGGTACGTCGGGGAGTTGAAGGCATAGACAACGGCGAGCAGCGCATTCGCCGCGATGACAACCTCCGCCATACGCGGCGAGGCAACGAAGAAGCTCACCGCCAGGCAGATGGCCGCAGAGAGAATATCCGTGACGACGAGGATCTTTTTCCGGCTGCCGCTGTCGGCCTTCGCACCGCCGATGAGATTGAATACGATCTGTATGACCGTCTCCGAGCTCTGGTAAAGCGCCAGCACCCACGGCGCGTGGGAGAAAGCGCCGACAATGCTCACGCTGTTCGCGTAATCAAAAACGATGTTGCCGAGCTTGGACGTCCACTTTCCAAACCAGAGCATGGCCTCGTTCTTTCTCTCTTTTCGCATGTCTCCCTCTCAGCCGAGCAGCACCCAGTCATCTTTCTCTTCCGAATAAAACATTTCGCTGTAATCGGCGCCGTCGCATACGCGCAGCACATCCTTCATGCCCCAGATGGTGTCGAGCTTTGCGAACTCCTCCCGCTCGATCCAGAACACACGCCCTTCTTCCGAGGACTTGAGTGTGCCGGAAAACCGGTCGGCACGGTAGAGCGCAACAAGAAAGCGTGTGCCATCATCGCGCATCCAGTCCTTGATGCCGCAGAGCACGGGATGCTCGATGGTAAGCCCGGTCTCCTCGCGCATTTCGCGAATAACGGAAGAGAGGAGCGGCTCCCCAGGCTCCACATGGCCGCCCGGAAACACAACGCCGCAGCCGGTCTTATCCTGCACGAGCACGCGGCTGCCGTCGCAGATCACGCAGAGGTTCGTAAGCTCAACGAGACTCGCCCGGCTCATGCTTTCGTCTCTTCCCGCTCGAGGATGGCCATAAATTCCTCGCCGGTGATGGTCTCCTTCTCATAGAGATACTGCGCAAGCACATCGAGCTTTGAGCGGTTCTCCGTGAGGATCTTCTTTGCCTTTTCGTGCTGCGCCTTGACAAGAGCGACGACCTTATCGTCGATGACCTTCTGCGTATCCGCCGAGCACGCGAGCGAGGCGTCGCCGCCGAGGTACTGGTTCGTGACCGTCTCGAGCGCAACCATATCGAAATCATCGCTCATACCATAGCGCGTGATCATGGCGCGGGCGAGCTTCGTCGCCTGCTCGATGTCGTTCGAGGCGCCGGTCGTGATCTCGCCGAACACGACTTCCTCCGCGGCGCGGCCGCCGGTGAGTGTGGCGATCTTGTTTTCGATCTCCTGCTTCGTCATGAGGTACTTGTCGCCGGTCTCGACCTGCATCGTATACCCCAGCGCGCCGGACGTGCGCGGGATGATCGTGATCTTCTGCACGGGCGCGGAGTGCGTCTGCATCGCCGCGACGAGCGCGTGGCCGATCTCGTGATAGGCAACGACTTTCTTCTCCTGGTCGGAGAGGACGGCGTTTTTCTTCTGATATCCGGCGATGACGACCTCGATACTTTCCTCGAGGTCCGCTTCCGTCACGATGGTGCGCCCGTTGCGCACGGCGCGCAGGGCAGCCTCGTTTATAATATTCGCGAGCTCCGCGCCGGAAGCGCCGGCGGCCATGCGGGCGATCGTGTGGAAATCCACATCCTCCGCAGGTTTGATCTTGCGGGCGTGGACTTTCAGAATGGCCTCGCGTCCGGCGAGGTCGGGCAGTTCGACCGGTACACGGCGGTCAAAGCGACCGGGGCGCGTGAGAGCCGGGTCGAGCGATTCGGGACGGTTCGTCGCGGCGAGGATGATGACGCCGTTGTTGCTCTCAAAGCCGTCCATTTCCGTGAGAAGCTGGTTGAGCGTCTGCTCGCGCTCGTCGTTGCCGCCCATCGCGCCGCCGCTGCGCTTCTGGCCGATGGCGTCGATCTCGTCGATAAAGACGATGCACGGAGCCTTCTCCTTCGCCTGGCTGAAAAGGTCGCGCACCTTCGACGCGCCCATACCGACGAACATCTCCACGAACTCCGAACCGGAAATGGAGAAGAACGGCACGTTGGATTCGCCCGCCACGGCCTTGGCGAGCATTGTCTTGCCCGTTCCCGGAGGGCCGACAAGGAGAATGCCCTTCGGCATCGACGCGCCGGCGTCCGTATACTTGCTCGGATTATGGAGATAGTCTACGATCTCGGCAAGGCTTTCCTTCGCCTCATCCTCGCCGGCTACATCGTCAAAGCGGATGCCGTGCGTGGACTGGACATAGATCTTGGCGTTGCTCTTTCCCATGCCGAAGGACATGACATCCTTGCCGCCCATCTGATCCATGAGCTTTTTGCGCATGAACTGGCCAAAAACGACAAAGATGACAAGCGGCAGAATGAGCGTTAAAAGATAGCTCAACACCGGAGACATCGTCTGCTCGATATCCTTGGCAAATTCCGCACCGGAATCGTACAGGCGCTGTGTGAGTGTTGGATCGTACATAACGCCGGTCACGTAGATCGTATTGTCATCCTTGTCGGTAAATACGATCTCCGTGTCGCTCACATCCACCTTTCCGATCTTCTTTTCAGCGATCATACGCATAAAGGTGCTGTAATCCGTCTGCTCAACGTGCTGCCGGTTCAGAAGCGGCGCGACGAAAATGTTGAAGAGAAGCAGCGCAATAAGCGTAATGGAGTAATAATACGCCAACGGTTTTTTGGGATTTTTGACTTCTTTCATTGTCGAACCTCCTTGGTGTTTCTATTTTAACGGATCTTTCGGCATTCCAGATAATAGCGCTTGTCGCGTGCATTGCCCATGGAAAAGCTCTTTTTCGGCAGAGCGCCGTTTTTGAGAACAGACAGGAAAAGGCCGCTCTTTTCGACCGGTGGCAGCAGCACCGCGGCGCAGTTCGGCTTTTCGCCGAGAGCGCGCGCCGTATCGTCGCCGTGGATGTAGTCGATATAGCCGCCGTGCACGGCGATATAGGCGCGGCAGAAGCTCTCCGCCGCCGCGACGCGCTCGCCGAGCGTTTTGTCCTTTGCTTCCCACTCCGTCCGGTGCGCGGCGAGCTCGGAAGCAAAGGCGGAGGTGTCCGTATCGAAAATCACGCGGTGGATCGGCTCAAAATCGAGCGACGGCTCATGGATGTTCTCGATCTCCACGAGCGCAAAGCGTGCGGGATCGGCCAGCCGCTCACTCTCCGGCAGAGTCTCGCGCTTTTCCTCCCAGAACCGTTTGGCAGCGGCGAGCGAGTGGTTGCCGTCGCCGACGGCAAAGGTGAGCTTGCCGTTTTCCGCGGCATCGCCGTATTTTTCCCGCTGCAATGCCGCATTATCAAGCGCGTCGAGCGCCGACTGCACCGCCGCTTTCGTCTCCCCGCTCACGCGCCACCCGGCGATGCGGCCGCCGCCGAGCATAAGCTCGAAATCGTAGACCTTTTCGAGCGTGTCCTTCGCCTTTTCC
>DHKA01000030.1 GCA_002404605.1 Clostridiales bacterium UBA4706
CGCCCTGTCTCTCGGCGACAGCTTAGCTAATATAACATCCCTTACCTCTTTTGTCAACACTTTTTTAAAGATTTATTTGAAGAATTTTCATCTTTTTTTCGGAGCGCTACATATAGTGTTTTGCGCTGGGTATACTTCCCATATGTTTGATTTTCTCTCTTCCGATCCCGCACCGGCGCGGCGGGATTTTTCGAGATCCGTCGAAAAAGAATTTGATAAGTGCGCCGATTTTGAGAGCCGCGCGCTTTCGGCGGGCGGCGTATCGCTCACGCTTTTTTATCTGGACGGATGCGTCAGCGCCGAGCAGATCAGCAGCGAGATCGTCCGTCCGCTCTCGCTGCTTCGCACGCGGTCCGAGCGCGATCTTCTCACGCGCGCGCTCGAGGGCGGCGTCTGGGCCTGCACGGTCCGGCAGCGCGTATCCCCCGCCGACACCGTCTCGGACATCGCCGCGGGATACGCTGCGCTCGTTTTCGACGGCGAGAACACTGCGCTCACCTTTGAGGTCAAGACCGGCGACAAGCGCGGCGTAGACGCGCCGACGGTCGAGAAGAGCGTGCTCGGCGCGAAAGACGCTTTCATCGAATCCGTGCGCGTAAACACCGCGCTCCTTCGGCGGCGCGTCGGGAAGCCGTCGCTCAAGCTCTGGGAGACGGTACTCGGCTCGGAGACGAAAACGAAGGTGGATATATTATATATAGAAGGCGAAGCCCCGCCCGAGCAGGTCGAGCGTATCAAAGCGCGCCTTTCGCTCCCCGATATCCCGGCGGTGCTCGCCGCCGGAGACGTAGAGCAGTACCTTGCCGGACCGCCCCGCGGCATCTTTCCGCAGGTGATCCACACCGAGCGGCCCGACCGGTTCGTGCTCGGTCTCGCGCGCGGGAAGATCGGCGTGCTCTGCGACGGGCTGCCCATCGGCTTTCTTCTCCCGGCAACGCTGCCGGACATGCTGCGCGTGCAGGAGGACCGGGCGCGCCACGCCGCCGTCGCCACGGCGCTCGTGCTGCTGCGATATCTTGCGCTCTTTCTCTCGCTCGCGCTTCCGGCGCTGTATGTGGCGATCGCCATGTACCACCAGGAGATGATACCATATAAATTATTGCAGAG
This sequence comes from Clostridiales bacterium UBA4706, assembly GCA_002404605.1. Lineage (GTDB taxonomy): Bacteria > Bacillota > Clostridia > Oscillospirales > Oscillospiraceae > Apopatocola. The sequence goes on from DHKA01000030.1 coordinate 1,108, forward strand.
CGTCATCGACTCCAAGCAGTCCGTACCGTTTTCCACGGCGGCGGAAACGCTCGGGATGCTGCTCTCGTTCGAGCTTTTGCAGGAGGCGGGCATCCGCCTTCCCGACCCGGTAGGGCAGACGGTCTCGGTCATCGGAGCGCTGATCGTTGGGCAGAGCGCAGTGGAGGCGAAGGTTTTGAGCCCGATCGTTATTATAGTAGTAGCCATGGCGGGTATCGCGGGGTACGCCCAGCCAAGCCAGGAGCTCGGCGCGGCGGTACGGCTCTGGCGCGTCGCGCTCGTGCTCGGCGCGGTGGTGCTGGGGCTTTACGGCGTGATGGCAGGGCTGATGCTGCTTTTGTGGCGGCTGTGCGACATGGAAAATCTCGGCGTGAGCTATCTCTCGCCGCTCACAGATTCACGCCCCGGTTCACTGCGGCGCGCCTTTCTCCGGCCGCCGCTGCGAAAGGAGAATCGGAAATGAAGCGTCTTCTCCGGCTCAGCGCGGCGCTCGCCGCGCTCATGCTGCTTTCGGGCTGCGCGTCTCTGCTGCACCCGCGGCAGGTCGAGGACCTTCAGCTCATCCAGACGATCGGGTTCGACGGCGGCGTCGGGGACATGACGGTGTCTGTCTCCTCGGGCGCGGCAAGTGAGGATGCGGTATCGGCGCAGCTCGCCGCGCGCGGCGCGAGCATCCAGACCGCTGTGCAGCGGCTGCAGGACTTTTCGCCGCGAGAAGAGCTGTTCTTCGCGCACATCCGCTACGCCGCCGCGGGCGAGGACTGTGCGCGCAGCGGCATCACGTCCATCCTCGATTACTTTGAGCGCGGCACGCAGACGCAGCTGAGCGTGCCGCTGTTCATCGTGAAGGGCGAGAGCGCCTATACTCTCGTCGCCGGAAACGGCGGCGAGAACGAGATCACCGCGGCGCTCTCCTCGCTTGAAGCGGACGCCGAGCGGCAGGGCAGCGCGCACTGCTTCACGGTGCTCGAGATCGCCTCGCGGCTCAACCGCAGCGGCGCGGCGCTCGCCTGCGCGATCGCCCCGACCGCGCAGGAGGGGAGCGTTCCCGCCGCGGAGGACGGCACGACGCTCACCCTTGAGACCGGGTACGCCGTTTTCCGCGGCGAGAATCTCTGCGGCTTTCTCGACGCCGACGCCGCGCTCGGTGCGGATCTTATTTTCGGCTTCGCTCCGCAGGCAAGCTACGTCCTCTCCGACGGCAGCGGCGGCACGGTGACGGTGCGGCTGCACACGGCAAAGGCTTCCCTCTCCCCCGTTCGGGACGGCGGCGAGACGGCGGTCCGGGTCGCGGTGCGTGTCCGCGCCGGGGTGACGGAATCCTCCGGCGCGGACACTGGGGACGCGGCGATGCTCGCCCGGCTGGAGGAAGCGCTCTCCCGCGCCGTCACCGCGCAGATCGAAGCGGCGGTCGAGGCCTCCATGGATCTGGACGCCGATTTTCTGGAGCTATGGCGCGTGCTGCCGGAGGTGAAGGACGAGGGCGTCCTCTCCTCGCTGCGCGCATTTGTGCAGACGGAGAGCGTGCTCGAGCGCTCCTACGATATTTACGGCAGCGCCCACGGGGAGGAGGAGAGAGAGCATGGATGAGCGCACCGACGGCATATCCCGCCGTCAGCTTTCGATACTGCTTTTCGTTTCGGCGCTCTCGCCGCTCATCCGGCAGACGCCGGGCATGGCGGTGCAGAGTGCCGGGGGCGCGGTGTGGCTCTCGGCGCTCCTGGCGCTCGTGCCGCTGCCGCTCGCCGGACTCCTGCTCGGGCGGACCTTACGAAAGCGCGTCCCCGGCGAGGGGCTCGGCGGCGTGCTGCTGCGCGTGTTCGGGCGCTTCGGCGGCACGGCGGCGGTGCTGCTCTATACGGCGTGGACGGTATTTTACGCCGGGTTCGTGTTGCGCGCCGGGGCGGACCGGTTCGTGACGGCAGTGTATCCGGGGAGCCGGCCGTGGCTTTTCATGGCGGTGATGGCGGCGCTGTGCGTTCCGCCGTGTCTCGGTCGGCTCAAAACGCTCGGGCGCTGCGCGGAGATCGCGCTGCCGCTGCTCGCGCTCGTATTATTGTTCGTGTTCCTCTTCTGCCTGCCGGGGCTGGACGCGGCGAATCTCGCGCCAATATCGAGCGATTCTCTCGCCGATGCTGCGCGCGGCGCGCCGTGGCTTTTGAGCACGATGAACGTCCTGTTGCCGCTTGCGTTCCTCTCCGACCGGACGGAGCCGGGGCCGCTCGCCGCGCCGTTCAACCGCGCGTTTCTCGCGCTCGGTCTGCTCGCGGCGCTTTTATGCGTCACAGTCGTCGGCACGTTCGGCGCAAAGCTCACCGCCGAGATGCACTATCCGTTTTTCGTTATGATCCGGTGCATCCGCATTTTCCGCCTGCTTGAGCGCGTGGTGGCGCTCGTCGTGGCGCAGTGGGTCACGACCGACTTTCTCCTGCTCGGTGCGCTTTTGCAGTTGGCCACCGGCAATCTCACGCTGTGCTTCCCGAAGCTCGGGGCACGGCGCGGTGCTGTCGGTCTCACGTGTCTCGCACTCGCGCTCATCTCCGGGGCGCTGTGCGCGCCGACGGCATTTTCCCTGCGGGAGCTTTCGCGCACGCTCGTGCCCATCGCCAGCGCCTCTGCCGCCGGAGTGCTCGTGCTCGCGTTCGTTGTCGGGCTGATAAGGAAAAAGATCTGACACGATTTTTAGCCTCCCCTGTGTAAGGGGAGGTGGCAAAGCCGAAGGTTTTGACGGAGGGATCGTCACGTTCGTAAGCCGGAAACGGCAATCCCTCAGTCTCGCTTCGCTCGACAGCTCCCTTTGCACAAGGGAGCCATTTTACATTTTACGCGGATTTTACACGATCGGGGTTTCCCTCTTTACGTTTTATATAGTATGATATGCTCGATAATGAGAGGGGGCGTCCTTATGATATATTGTGTAGAAGACGACGCCAGCATCCGCGAGCTGGTACTGTATACGCTGCGCGCGTCCGGCTTTGAGGCGCGGGGCTTTGCCGAGAGCGGCGCGTTCTGGGAGGCCATGCGCGAGCATGTGCCGGATCTTGTGCTGCTCGACATCATGCTTCCCGGCGAGGACGGTCTGGAAATTCTGAAAAAGCTGCGCTCCTCCCCGCTCACGGCGCAGCTTCCCGTCATTCTCGCCACAGCCCGCGGCAGCGAGTACGACAAGGTCGTCGGGCTGGACACCGGCGCGGACGACTATCTCGCCAAGCCCTTCGGCATGATGGAAATGGTCTCGCGCATCCGCGCGGTGCTGCGCCGCACGGCGCGTCAGCCGTCCGGCGTGCTCTCCTGCGGCGGCGTCACGCTCGACGAGGGCCGCCATGCCGTCACGGTGAACGACCGTCCCGTTTCGCTCACGCTTAAGGAATACGAGCTTTTGAAGCTGTTTCTTGAAAACATCGGGCAGGTGTTCTCACGCGAAGCGCTGCTCTCGCGCGTGTGGGACGCCGATTACGCCGGGGAGACGCGCACCGTAGACGTGCACGTCGGCACGCTGCGCACGAAGCTCGCCGAATGCGGCAGTCTCATTGAAACGGTGCGCGGCGTCGGCTATAAAATGGAGGGCGCAAAATGAGCCGGAAAATATTCACCGCCATCTGGGGCGCGGCGCTCGCGGTGTTCGTCGCGTCGCTCGTCTTTATCATGGGTGTATCGTATAACTACTTTACCGGTGTGCAGATGAAGCAGCTGCACGCGGAAACGGCGCTCGCCGCGAAGGGCGTGTCGCTCTGCGGCAAGGACTACTTCACCGGCCTTTCGACCGGGGACTACCGCGTCACCTGGATCGACGCGGACGGCACGGTGCTCTTCGACACCGAGGCGGACGCCTCGCGCATGGAAAATCATCTCGAGCGCGAAGAGATCCAGCAGGCGCTCCGGACCGGCACGGGTGAGGCGCGCCGCTACTCCCCCACGCTCGCCGACCGCCAGCTCTATGCCGCGCAGCGTCTCCCGGACGGGACGGTGCTCCGCCTCTCCGTCGTGCAGCTCGCGCTCTGGTCGCTCGTGCTCGGGTTTGCGCAGCCGATCTGCCTTGTGGCGCTGCTCGCGCTCGCGCTCTCGTTCCTGCTCGCCTCGCGGCTCACAAAAAAGATCGTCGGGCCCATCAACGCCATTGACCCGGACAACCCGATGCAGTATTATGAAAGAGACGAATACCGTGAGGTCGAGCCGCTTCTGCGGCGCATCGCCGCGCAGCAGGCGCAGCTCCGGCGCGACCGCGCCGAGATCGAGCGCGCCTCGCTCATCCGGCAGGAATTCACCGCAAATGTCTCCCACGAGCTGAAAACGCCGCTGCACGCCATCTCCGGGTACGCGGAGCTCCTCGAAAGCGGGCTTGCGAGACCGGAGGACGTGAAGCCCTTCGCCGGAAAGATCCGCGCCGAGTCCGGCCGCATGACAAAGCTCGTCGAGGACATCATCGATCTCACCCGGCTCGACGCAGGCGGTGAGGACTATGTGTTCGAATCCTGCGATCTTCTCCGCATCGCGGAAAACGCCGTGGACAGTCTCGAAACGGAAGCCTCGGGTGCCGATGTTACGCTCTCTCTCAAAGGCGTGAGTGCCCCCATGCAGGGCGTGCCGCAGCTTCTCCACAGCATCGTCTACAATCTCTGCGACAACGCCATCAAGTACAACCGCCCCGGCGGGCGCGTCGATATCACCGTCACGCCGGAGGACGGCGCGGTCGTCCTCACCGTGAGCGACACCGGCGTCGGCATCCCGAAGGACAGCCAGAGCCGCATTTTCGAGCGGTTTTACCGCGTGGACAAGAGCCGCTCCAAGGCCGTCGGCGGCACGGGGCTGGGCCTCTCCATCGTGAAGCACGCGGCGCTCATCCAGAAGGCGGACGTGCGCGTCGAGAGCGAGCCGGGCGAAGGCTCGACGTTTACCGTGACGTTCCCGGAAAAGTAATATCCTAAAGCTGAAGCCCGCTCACCGCGGGTTTTCGGCGTATTCAAATCAAATTACAAGGAGGAATAATATGCTGAATTTCATCGACAAAAAAGGCTTCATCTGCGATATGGACGGCGTGATCTATCACGGCAACAAAATTCTTCCCGGCGTGCCGGAGTTTATCGACTGGCTGCAGCGCACCGGCAAGGAATATCTCTTTCTCACGAACAACAGCGGCTGCACGCCGCTTGAACTTAAGCAGAAGCTCGCCCGCATGGGGCTGGACGTGCCGGAGGCGCGGTTTTATACGAGCGCGCTCGCAACGGCGGCGTTCATCCGCGACCAGTCGCCGGGCTGCTCGGCCTACGTCATCGGCGAGGCGGGCCTTCTGAACGCTCTTTACGACGCGGGCATCACGATGAACGACGTGAACCCCGACTACGTGATCGTCGGCGAGGGGCGGAACTACTCGCTCGACTCGCTCACGAAGGCAACGAATCTCGTGCTCGCGGGCGCAAAGCTCATCGGCGCGAACTCCGACCTCTCCGGCCCCATCGAAAACGGCATCGCCCCGGCGTGCCGCGCGCTCATCGCGCCCATCGAGATGGCCACCGGCAAGCAGGCGTACTTCTGCGGCAAGCCGAACCCGCTGATGATGCGCACCGGGCTCAAGCGTCTCGGCTGCCACAGCGCCGAGGCCGTCATGGTCGGCGACCGGATGGACACGGACGTCATCTCCGGCATGGAGTGCGGCATGTCCACGGTGCTCGTTCTCTCCGGCATCTCCACGGAGGCGACGCTCGACGAATACGCCTACCGCCCCAGCGCGGTGCTCGACGGCGTCGGCGACATCGTCACCCTGGCCGAAGCCCAGCACGCGGAATAATTGCATTACGCCTCCCCTTGGGGAGACATTTTCTTCTTGGCCTTTTAAGACTTTTCTTAATATTTCCCGGTACACTATGCTCCGAGGTGAACTGTCATGCGAATTCTTGTGGCGGAGGATGAAAGAAATCTCAACCGCATTCTTACCGAGGCGCTGACCGACGAGGGGTACAGCGTCGATCCCTGCTTTGACGGGCAGGAGGCGTGGGACGCGCTCGCGTGCGCGGAATACGACGTGCTCGTGCTCGACATTATGATGCCCCGCATGGACGGGCTGACGCTCGTCCGGAAGCTGCGCGAGAGCGGCAGCACGACGCCCGTGCTGTTCCTCACGTCCCGCGACAGCGTGGAGGACAAGGTCACGGGGCTGGAGACCGGCGCGGACTACTATCTCGTAAAGCCGTTCCATATGCAGGAGCTGCTCGCGGTAGTGCGCGTGATGGCGCGCAAGTATACCGACACGCGCACGAACGTTTATACGATCGCCGATCTCTCCGTGGACGTAAGCGCGCACACGGTCGTGCGCGCCGGGCGCGTCATTGATCTGACGAGCCGTGAGTACGCTCTGCTCGAATACATGATCCGAAATAAGGGCGTTGTGCTCTCGCGCGAGCGCATTGAGAACAATCTCTGGAACTATGACTACGAGGGCGGCACGAACGTCGTGGACGTGTACGTCGGCTACCTGCGAAAAAAGATCGACACCGGATTTTCCAAAAAACTCATCCACACCGTGTGGGGCACGGGCTGGGTGCTGCGGGAGGATTGAACATGTCGGCAAAGTGGCGGATGGTGCTCTGGTTCACGCTGATGATGCTCCTGCTCGCGGGCGTCACGCTCACGTTCGTGCTGGTGATGAACGGCTCGGTGATCGCAAACCCGACGTCGCAGGTCGTCAAGGAAGTCTCCAAGCGCGCCGACGATATTGAATTCGATAACGGCGCGTTCGACTGGGACGATATGAAGGAATATAAGCACGGGGTGTACTGCACCTACTACGACGCCGGGGGGACGTATCTCCGCGGCGCCGTGCCGTTTGCGGAAACCGTCGCGCTGCCGCTTCAGACGGGCGAGGTGCGCCCCTATTCGGCGGACGGGAAGGACTGGCTCGTGTACGATTCCTATGTCGATATGACGATTACGGGGCTGTGGGTGCGCGGCATCATTTCCGCAGACGCCGCGGCGGGGCCGGGGCGCGTTATCCTGCCGCTCACATGGTCGCTGCTGCCGGTGCTGCTTCTGCTCTCGATCGGCGGCGGCTGGCTCATCGCGCGGGACTCGTTTCTCCCGCTCGAGCGCATCACCGAGGCCGCGGGCAGTATCTCCGACGGCGACGATCTCTCCGCCCGGCTTGATCTCCGGCGCGGATCGCGCGAGATGCGGCGGCTCGCCCGCACGTTCGACGGTATGTTCGCGCGGCTCGAAACGTCGTTCCTCTCCAAAAAGCAGTTCACTGCCGACGCGTCGCATGAGCTGCGCACGCCTGTGGCGGTGATCCTCGCCGAGTGCGACCGCGCAAAGCGCAAGGCGGAAACGAAGGAGGATTTTCTCGCCTCCATCAACGTCATCGAGCAGCAGGGCAACAAGATGAATACGCTCATTGAGCAGCTCCTTTCGCTCACGCGTATCCAGCAGGGCACGGAGAAGTACCCGCTGCGCGTGTGCGATCTCTCCGGCTTTGTAGACGCCTGCTGCGATGAATTCGTCCCCACGGACGAGCGCGGCATGACGCTCGAGACCGATATCGAGCCCGGCATCGAGGCCGCGTACAACCCCTCGCTCCTCTCCCGGGCGATGTTCAATCTGATGCAGAACGCCTATAAATACGGGCGCGAGGGCGGTCACATCCGCGTCTCGCTCTGTCGGGAGAACGGCAGCGCCGTGATCTCCGTGAAGGACGACGGCCCCGGCATCCCCAAAGCCGAGCAGGAAAAGATCTGGCAGCGGTTTTACCGGTGCGACACCTCCCGCGCCGAGGGCGGCACGGGTCTGGGGCTCTCGCTCGTGCGGGAGATCGCGCTCGTGCATCATGCCCGCGCCGAGGTCGTCAGCGAACCCGGACGGGGCTGCGACTTCCGCATCGTGCTGCCGCCGGTCAAAAATTAGAAACAAAAATTTTTTCTTTCTTTTTGTTCTTTTAATATTTCTCTTAGAATTCCTTTGTAAACTACTGCCAAGATGAAAGAAAACCCATGTCCCGCCGACAAGGGAGTATTTGCAAAGGAGTTTATTATGACGAACAACGTTTATGAACTGAATCTGACCGCCGCCGTTGCGCTGAGCGAGGCCGCCCGCAGCGCGGGTGTGGACACCAAGGAGATCACCGACGAAGAGATCACGCTGGATAACGGCTACTACGAAGTCCGCTTCACCAGCGACTGGATGCAGTACGACTGCTATGTGGACGCCGCCACCGGCGAGGTCCCCGGCATCACCGCCATGCCCCTCCCCGCGGCCTGATAATGCAAAGTACGCAAAACCGGCGCCTCTCGTTTTTCGAGAGGCGCCGGTCTTTACTTTTGAGAGAAATCGGTATCAGGCCGCCGCCCGGGATTTTGCTTCGAGCGTCGCCTTGAACGGTTTCTTACGGATGATGTAATAGCACACGATGTGCGCGGCCGTGGAGAGCGCCCAGGAGATCGGGTAGGACACATACAGGCTCTCGAGCGTGCCGACGCTCGCAAACACCGTATACACCCAGATGATACGGAACACACACGCACCGACGAACGTCACCGCCGCGGAGAGCATGCTGTACCCGAGACCGCGGTTGACGCCGGACATGGCGGCCATTGTGCCGTCGAGCACATACGTTGTGCATACGATCATCATACGGGTGAACGCCGCCTGCAGCTCCGTCTCGCTCGAGGTATAGAGCCCCAGCACCTGCCGCCGGAACACGACCGCAAGAAGGCTCATTGCCACGGCGAGGATCACAACGAGCACCATCGACCAGCGGGCAACGGAGCACGAGCGCTCATATTCCTGCGCGCCGACGTTCTGGCTCACAGCGGTGGTGGCGGCCTGCATCACGGCGTCCTGCGGGCAGTAGAGCAGTCCCTCGACGCTCACGCACGCGCTGTTGCCGGCGATGACCGCTGCGCCGAACGAGTTGACCGAGGCCTGGATGATGAAGTTGGAAATAGAAAAGAGCGAGCCTTGAATACCGGCGGGAATGCCGATCTTCATCATTTTTTTGAACACGTGACCGGAGAAATGCAGTTCTTTAATGTGCATCTCCTGCGAGCGCAGCAGGCAGCGCACCGTGAGGAAGCCGGAAACGCACTGGCTGAGCACCGTGGCGATGGCGACGCCCGCAACGTCGATGCCGACGACGAGCACAAAGAAGAGATTCATCACAACGTTCAGAAGTCCCGCGATCGTGAGATATATAAGCGGCTGGCGCGTATTGCCGAGCGCACGCAGCGCCGCGGCGGAGAAGTTGTAAAGCGCCATGACCGGCAGGCCGAGGAAGTAGATCCGCAGGTACACCGTGGCGAGCGGCAGCACCTCGTCCGGGCTGCCGATGAGCCGCAGCAGCGGCACCGTGAGCGCAAAGCCGAGCGCGCCGGTGATCACGCCGCCGATCACGCCGACGATGACCGTCGTACCCACGGTGCGGTTCAGCTTGTCGGTCTGGTTCGCGCCGTAATACCGCGCGCAGAGCACGCCGCCGCCGGTGGCGAGACCCAGGAGCACGTTGACGATCAGATTGATCATCGCGCCGTTCGCGCCGACCGCCGCCATGGAGTGCGGCCGTCCGAACCGCCCGACGACGATGAGGTCGGCGGCGTTGAACGCGATCTGCAGCATGGACGAGAGCATCAGCGGCAGGATAAATTGCAGAAGCTCCGGCAGGAGCGGCCCTTTCGTCATATTGATCTCAAATCTTTTTTTCATCTGCTCACCTCGACACAAACAACCATATAAATCAAACATATATAACAGAAAGAACACGAAAAAAATCCGAAAATTTTCTCCGTGTCCGCCTATACTATTCTTAGTTTGTGAAAAATGCAAGTGCCTTTAAAAAAATATCCGTTCTGGATAGAAAACGGCGGTTTTATCCCGCCGCTTTCTATCCATTTTGCTGTTGTGCTTACGGTCAGTCAGACTTCGTCGGAAGATACGGGATGAGCGCGCTCGCAAACGCGGGCAGCGCCATCGTCTGCAATACGACGCGCCCCGGCCCGGTGACGACGGTATTGAAAAGGCCCTCGCCGCCGAAAAGGACGTTCTTCGCGCCGCGGACGGTCTGGATATCGATCTGGCACGTGACGTCCACCATGGCGAGATTGCCGGTGTCCACGATGAGCTGCTGTCCCGGCGCGAGCGTATACTCGACCGCCGAGCCGTCGATCTCCAGAAACGCCATGCCGTGGCCGGAGAGCTTCTGCATGATGAAGCCCTCGCCGCCGAAGAGACCGGCGCCGACCTTTTTCTGGAAGTGGATGGAGATATCCACGCCCGGCGTCGCGGCGAGGAACGCGCTCTTCTGCGCGATGACGGGCATATTCGGCGTGATCTCCACGGCGCGGATCGCGCCCGGGAAGCTCGAGGCAAACGCGATCATGCCGGGGCCGCCCTCGGCGGTATAGGTGTTCTGGAAAAGGCTCTCGCCGCCGAACATCCGGCCGAGCGCCTTTCCAAGCCCGCCGGCCTTTGTTTCCATGCGCATGTTGGCGCTCATCCACACCATGGAGCCTCGCTCGGTGATCATGCTCTCGCCCGCTTCCAGATGGCAGATGACAACGGGCATCGGTTCGCCCTGAATGTTGTACTTCATGTCGTGTCCCCCTTATGTTTTTAAAGCGGCGAAGGGATCCCTCGCCGCTTTGGTGTTTTTTTATCAGAAATCGGCGTTGCCGACGGTGCGCGGATGCAGCTCCACGTCGCGGATGTTGGAAATGCCGGTCAGGTACATGACCATGCGCTCAAAGCCGAGACCGAAGCCCGCGTGACGGCAGGAACCGTAGCGGCGCAGATCGAGATACCACCAGTAATCCTCCTCGTTGAGGCCCAGCTCCTTCATGCGCGCGGTGAGCAGGTCGAGCCGCTCCTCGCGCTGCGAGCCGCCGATGATCTCGCCGA
>DHKA01000054.1:0-2831 GCA_002404605.1 Clostridiales bacterium UBA4706
CCTTGAGATCGACGAGGAATTTCCCCTCGACGCCCTCTTCCGGCGGGCAGAGGCCCTCGGCGTCGCTCCCGAGCAGGGCGCGCACCGCCTCCGGCACTTCCGGGCCGGTCTCGAAGCAGCAGCGCGATATGGCCGGGCCGATCGCAGCGCGGATGTTCTCCGCTCTCGCGCCCATGTCCTCCATGCGGCGGACGGCGGAGCCCATCATGTCGGCAACCGTTCCCTTCCAGCCGCTGTGCGCGGCGGCAACGATGCCCGCCCTCGGATCATGGAACAGCACCGGCACGCAGTCGGCCGTCCATATGCAGAGCGGCACGTCCTTCCGGTCGGTGATGAGACCGTCGCAGTCCTCGGGCGGGTGCGGCAGCGGCGGCATGGCGCGCTCCGCTTCCGTCACATAGTGCAGCACGATGCCGTGCACCTGCCGCGTGAAGCAAAAGCCCTCGGCAGGAAACTCCGCCGCCGTCCGGAAGCGCTGCCAGAGAGCGCGCACGCGCTCCTGCCGGCTCTCGCTCTCCCACTCGGGGTCGGGCTTTGAGCTGAACGGGAAATCCCCGACGTCTCCGAGCCGCCGCGAAAAGAGGTGCTTCGTGCCGAGCACGTCCGATGTGACCCACTGGATATTGTCTTTTTCGCAGAGTGTAAATGCCATAACTGTTTCCTTTACGCGGGTGCCGGGAGCGGCCCCGCATATTTGTATAATAATATCATCCTTACTGATTCTTGCCGCAGCAGTCCTTGTACTTCATCGGCAGACCGTTCGGACGGAGCTTCCCGCACGGGCAGGGGTCGTTCCGGCCGGGCTTTTTGACCTTTTTGACCGGCTGCTTGCGCACGGAGGCGTCGCCCCCGGCGTTCGCCACGGCGTTTTTCGTCACGCTCTTGCGCTCAACGCGCTCTTCCTTGCGGACGCGGACGGTATAGATGCGGCGCACGACCTCGGAGCGGATGCCGGAGATCATCGCCTCGAACATGTCGAAGCCTTCCTTTTTGTAGGCGTCGATGGGCTTGATGTTGCCGTAGCCGCGCAGACCGATGCCGCGGCGGAGGTTGTCCATCGCGTCGATGTGATCCATCCAGTATTCATCCACGACGCGCAGCATGACCACGCGCTCCAGCTCGCGCATGAGCGGTGTGCCGTCCGGCATGGGGCCGAAGGCCTCCTCGCGCTTGGCGTATACGTCCGCGGCGACGGCGGCGAGCGTTTCGTTGAGCTCTTCCACGGTCATGCCGTCGTGGTAGACGATCTCGCCCGGCCGTACAAAGAGACGGGTGAGCGGCGCGATGCGTTCGTTCAGATCGTCCTGGTTCTCCGGCGGGATATTGCCGATCGCCTCGGCGATCGTGTCGCGCACCATGCCCTGAATGTTTTCGCGGATGTCCTCGCCGTCGAGCACCTTGCGGCGCTGCTCATAGATGAGATTGCGCTGCACGTTCATAACGTCGTCAAATTCGAGCGTGTTCTTTCGCGCCTGGAAGTTGCGGCTCTCGACGGTCTTCTGCGCCTGTTCGAGCGCACCGGTCAGCATTTTGTGCTCGATGGGCGTGTCCTCATCAACGCCGAGGCTCTCAAACACGCTGATGAGCCGCTCGGAGCCGTAAAGACGCATGACGTCGTCCGTCAGCGCCAGGAAGAACCGGCTCTCGCCGGGGTCGCCCTGACGGCCGCTTCGGCCGCGGAGCTGGTTATCGATACGGCGCGACTCATGCCGCTCGGTGCCGAGGATGTACAGTCCGCCCGCGGCGCGCACCTTTTCGGCCTCCGCGCCCGTCACGGCCTTGTGCTCGGCCAGCTTTTCGCGGAAGAGGGATCGCGCCTCAAGGATCGTTTCGTCCTCGGTCTCGGCGTAGCCGGTCGCCTCGCTGATCGTGTCCTCGTCATACCCGGCACGGCGAAGATCGGATTTGGCCAGATATTCCGGGTTGCCGCCGAGCATGATGTCCGTGCCGCGGCCGGCCATGTTCGTGGCGATCGTCACCGCGCCGAGCTTGCCCGCCTGCGCGACGATCTCCGCTTCCTTTTCGTGGTGCTTGGCGTTGAGCACGCTGTGCGGCACGCCCTGTTTGCGGAGCAGGGACGAGATGTACTCGCTCTTTTCAATGGAGATCGTGCCGACGAGCACGGGCTGGCCCTTGGCGTAGCACTCTTTGATCTGCTCGATGATGGCGCGGTCCTTGCCCGCCTGATTTTTATAGACGACGTCGTTCCGGTCGATGCGGATGACCGGCTTATTCGTCGGGATCTCGACGATGTCGAGCGCGTAGATCGACTGGAACTCCTCCTGCTCGGTGAGCGCGGTGCCGGTCATGCCGGAGAGCTTGCCGTACAGACGGAAGTAGTTCTGGAACGTGATCGTGGCGAGGGTCTTGTTCTCCTTCTGCACGTCCACGTGCTCCTTGGCTTCGATGGCCTGGTGCAGGCCCTCGGAGTACCGGCGGCCGAGCATGAGACGGCCGGTGAACTCATCGACGATGATGATCTCGCCGTCCTTGACGACGTAGTCAATGTCGCGCCGCATGACGCCGTGCGCTTTGAGCGCCTGGTTGATGTGGTGCGAGAGCGTGGAGTTCTCCATGTCGGCGAGATTTTCAAGATTGAACGCCGCCTCCGCCTTGGCGATGCCGCGGGCGGTGAGCGTGGCGGTGCGCGCCTTTTCATCGACGATGTAGTCGGCGTCGATATCGTCGGACTCCTCTTCCTTCTCGTCCACGGACGCGACGACGAGCTTCTTCAAGCGGGAAACGAAGTCGTCCGCGCGGCGGTAGAGGTCGGTGGATTCGTCGCCCTGGCCGGAGATGATGAGCGGGGTGCGCGCCTCGTCGATGAGGAT
>DHKA01000054.1:2890-7314 GCA_002404605.1 Clostridiales bacterium UBA4706
TCCACGATGGCGAAGGCGTGGCCGCGCTGGACGAGCTCGGAGGAGAAGAGCGCCATGTTGTCGCGCAGATAGTCGAAGCCCATCTCGTTGTTCGTGCCGTAGGTGATGTCCGCGGCATAGGCGGCGCGGCGCTCCGCACCGGTGAGACCGTGGACGATGAGGCCGACCTTCAGCCCCATGAAGCGGTGGACCTTGCCCATCCACTCGCTGTCGCGCCGGGCAAGATAGTCGTTCACGGTGACGATGTGCACGCCCTCGCCGGTGATGGCGTTCAGATAGGCCGGGAGCACGGCGACGAGCGTTTTGCCCTCGCCGGTCTTCATTTCCGCAATGCGCCCCTGATGCAGCACGATGCCGCCGATGAGCTGCACGCGGAAGGGCTTCATGCCCAGAACGCGCCAGCTCGCCTCGCGCACGGCGGCGAATGCCTCCGGCAGCAGGTCGTCGAGCGTCTCGCCGTCTTTATAGCGCGCTTTGAATTCTTCGGTCTTGGCGCGCAGAGCCTCGTCGCTCAGCGCGGCATATTCATCGCTCAGCGCCTCGATCTTATCGACGAGGGGAAGGAGTCTTTTTACCTCCCGGTCGCTGCGGGTGCCGAACAGTTTTTCAATAATACCCATAGTTTCGCCTTTCCTGCTCTCCGTCATATGGCAGAGATAGTTATACTATTTTAAACTATATCACATTCCGCGCCGAAAAAAAAGAGGAATTTCGCGCTCTTCGGGTTTGAACTGCGGATGGAAATGATGTATACTGTAAGATAGAGTAATATGGACTGATGCAAAGGAGGCTTGCATATGGAGGAGCATGGCACCGTGAAGGGACGCCGCCGCCACGTATTTGTGTGGAAAGCGCTGCGCCCGCTCGCAAAGCTTATCTGCTGGATCAAATTCGGTTTTACCTGTGAAAAGGCGAACGTCAAAGGGCCGTATCTTCTCGTGAGCAACCATGTCACGAACTGGGATCCCATCCTCGTGGCGTGCAGCTTCCCGGAGCAGACCTATTTTGTCACGAGCGAGCACCTGCTCCGCGCGGGTCTTGGCGGGAAGCTCGTGGGATGGCTCCAATCCCCCATCCCCCGCCAGAAGAGCGGGAACGCCGCAGGCACTGTTCTCACGATGATGCGCTATCTCCGCCGCGGGATGAACGTATGCGTCTTTCCGGAGGGCAACCGCACCTGGGACGGCGTGACAGCAGAATTTCTCCCCTCGATCGGCAAGCTCGCGCGCGCGAGCGGCGCGTCGCTCGTCACCTATAAGCTCACGGGCGGATACTTTGCCAGCCCCCGCTGGGCGGGCAATTCCATCCGCCGCGGCAGGATGCACGGCGAGGCCGTGCGCGTCTACTCGCCCGAGGAGCTGCGCGCGATGAGCCCGCAGGAGATCAACGGGCACATCGTTTCCGATCTTTATGAGGACGCCTACGAGCGCCAGCGGAAAAACCCCGTGCGCTTTGAGGGAAAGGCCCTCGCCGAGCATATGGAGCGGCTGCTCTTCCTCTGCCCGAAGTGCGGCAGGATGCACACGCTCCAGAGCCGGGACGATACCGTCCGGTGCTGGAAGTGCGGCTTTTCGTTCCGCTATCTGCCGACGGGCTTTCTCACCGGGGAAGACATCCCCTTTGACAATCTCCGCGACTGGACGCGCTGGCAGAAGGGCGAGATCGTCCGGCTGTGCGACGAGGCGGAGGATAAGCCCATTTTCACCGATACCGACGTGCGCGTCGATACGGTCGTATCCGGCAGCGGTACGAAGCTCCTCGGCCGCGGCGACATGCGCCTTTTCCGCGACATGCTGGAGCTGCCGAAGGCGGAGATCCCCGTTGGCGAGATCACCGGCGTTTCGCTCATGGGCCCGCAGGATCTTTACATCAGCGCCGGGGACACGCACTATGTCATCCGCAGCAGCACCGTTCACTGCATGGTAAAATATCTCACGGCACTCTCGCATCTCAACGGCGACGTGCATTACGGCGAGTAAAATAGAGGGAGAAAGATATGAGAAAGATCGGCTTTGACAACGACCAGTACGTCCGGCTCCAGTCGGAGCGCATCCGCCAGCGCATCAGCAAATTCGGCGGCAAGCTCTATCTGGAGTTTGGCGGCAAGCTCTTTGACGATTTCCACGCCTCGCGCGTTCTGCCGGGCTTCCAGCCGGACAGCAAGATCCGCATGCTCATGGAGATGAAGGCGGAGAGCGAGATCATCGTGGCCATCTCCGCAGACGATATCGAGCGCAACAAGCGCCGCGGCGATCTCGGCATCACGTACGACATGGAGGCGCTGCGCCTCATCGACGCCTTCCGCGCCTGCGGGCTGTACGTCGGCGGCGTGTGCATCACGCACTGCCGCGAGCAGGGCGCGGTGTCCCAGTTCCAGAAGCGGCTCGAAGCGCTCAACGTGTCGGTCTACCGTCACTATCTCATCCCCGACTACCCCGCCAATCTCCCGCTGATCGTGTCGCCGGACGGCTTCGGCAAAAGCGATTTTATCGAAACGACCCGCCCGCTCGTCGTTGTGACCGCGCCCGGCCCCGGCAGCGGAAAAATGGCGACGTGCCTTTCCCAGCTCTACCACCACCACCAGCGCGGCGAGCGCGCCGGGTATGCGAAGTTTGAGACGTTCCCGATCTGGAATCTTCCGCTCAACCACCCGGTCAACCTTGCCTACGAAGCGGCGACCGCCGATCTGGACGATGTGAACATGATCGACCCGTTCCATCTTGAGGCCTACGGCGAAAAGGCGGTCAACTACAACCGCGACGTGGAGATCTTCCCCGTGCTCAGCGCGATCTTGACGCGCATTCTCGGCGAGAGCCCGTACAAAAGCCCCACGGACATGGGTGTGAATATGGCCGGGTACTGTCTCTGCGATGACGAAGCGTGCCGCGAGGCATCGAAGCAGGAGATCATCCGCCGCTGGTATCACGCCGCGTGCGAGGTACGCAAGGGCATGGCGAGCCAGAACGCCCTTATGAAGCTCGAGCTTTTGATGAACCGCCTCGGCGTCACGTGCAAGGATCGTCCCCCGGTCGTCCCGGCGCTTGAAAAGGCGGAGCTCAACGGCGATAAGCCCGCCATGGCGCTGGAGCTGCCCGACGGACGCATCGTCACCGGAAAGACAAGCTCGCTACTCGGCGCGTGCTCGGCGTGCATTTTGAACGCTCTCAAGACGCTCGCCGGCATCCCGGACGACGTGCCGCTCCTCTCCCCGGAAATCATCCGCCCGCTGCAGCATCTCAAGGTGGAGCATCTCGGCAATAAAAACCCGCGCCTGCATGTGAACGAAGCGCTCATCGCGCTCGCAGTGTGCGCCGTCAGCGACCCGGTCGCTTCGCAGGCGATGGAAGCGCTCAACGATCTCGCCGGGAGCGAGGCGCATGCGACCGTCATTCTCGCCCGCGCCGACGAGAACACGCTCTCCAAGCTCAAGATCAACCTCACCTGTGAGCCGAAATACGAGACGCACAAGCTCTATCACGGCTGATCGCCGAAGATTTTTACCGTCTGCGCCGGATTTTCAAAGTTTTTCTTGCAAGAGCTCTTGACATCCGGCGCGGATAATGGTATGCTCTCATAGCTTGCGGGTGTAATTCAATGGTAGAATACCAGCCTTCCAAGCTGGGTACGAGGGTCCGATTCCCTTCACCCGCTCCATTTTCCGAGGGTCTTGAATGTGCGCCAGT
Organism: Clostridiales bacterium UBA4706; assembly: GCA_002404605.1. Lineage (GTDB taxonomy): Bacteria > Bacillota > Clostridia > Oscillospirales > Oscillospiraceae > Apopatocola. The sequence continues at coordinate 6,574 of DHKA01000054.1, forward strand.
AGCTCAGCCGGATAGAGCAACTGCCTTCTAAGCAGTAGGCCGGGGGTTCGAGTCCCTCCTGGCGCGCCAGCGTCGAAAAAAGACTCTGAAATGTATATGGTGGGATTAGCTCAGTTGGCAGAGCACCGGATTGTGGTTCCGGGTGTCGAGGGTTCGAGCCCCTTATCCCACCCCATTGATCGGGGGATCGGGAATAACTCCCGGTCCTCCGCGTCTTTTCCACTTTGGGATGTCGCCAAGTGGTAAGGCACAGGACTTTGACTCCTGCATTCGCGCGTTCGAGCCGCGCCATCCCAGCCAAAGCGGGCTGGCATCGCCGGCCCGCCGATCTGACTCAGTAGCTCAGCAGGCAGAGCAACTGCCTTTTAAGCAGTGGGTCCGGGGTTCGAATCCCCGCTGGGTCACCAAATTAAGAAAGCCCGTAATCCGTTGGGATTGCGGGTTTTTCTTTGTATTTCAATGTGTTTCAGGCTTTTCTATATCACAAAATATTGAATCTCATTTCAAGAAAAAGCAAGCAAAAACATAATTTTGCAAGCAAGTTTGCTTGCTCTTTTGCTTGCGGTTTGCTTCCTCTTTGCTTGCGATCAAAAGCCGCTCGGATTCTGAACCGCGCCCCGTCAAGAGGACAGTGAAAAAATATAAAGATTTTTCGGTCAGCAGCCAGACGCTGCTGGCCGCTTTTTATGCGGCGAGACAACGCTCGTACTTCTCCATCGGTGTCAACACGCCCAGATTGCG
>DHKA01000084.1 GCA_002404605.1 Clostridiales bacterium UBA4706
ATTGAGAAGATCGTGGTACATGAGAAAACCATTGGTGAGGACGGCGAGAAGGAACAGACTGTCGATATTTACTACCGTTTCGTGGGTAAAATCGACTGATAACCAAAAACGTATCCTTTTCTCAGGGAAAGGGGGCTCTCCTGCCCGGACATTCTGATGCTGCCGGAGATCGCGGAGTATTTCGGCGTGAGCGTGGATGCGCTCTTCGGGCGCGAGAGCGTGAACACGGCGGTCCCCGCGCCGGTGGAAAACGTAGTCTATCACGATCTCCCGTGGAGCGACGATGAAACGGTGCTGCACGCCGTGCTCTTCATCGGCCATAATCTCGTGGGGCATACGCCGTTTTCGCGCGGCTCGCGCGAACGCGCGAACGTGGATTTTCGATATGACGGCCCTGCGCTGGACATCAAGAGCGATTTCGCTGTTATCTGCGGCGCGAACACGACCGTCGCGGGGAACGTGAACGCGGGCGACGGCGTGCAGTGCGGCGATGTGCGCGGCAGCGTCAACGCGGGCGACAGCGTGCAGTGCGGCAGCGTCGGCGGCAGCGTCCGCGCCGGCGACGCCGTGGAGTGCGGAGACGTTGAGGGCGGCGTGACCGCCGGAGACGGCGTCCGCTGCGGCAATATCCGCGGCAAAGTCGTTGCGGGTGACAGCGTCACCTGCACCGGTCTCGCGCCGGAGAAGGAATAAAGCACCGCCGCGCGTATATTTTCACTCTTAACGAGGGAAAATGTGTGTAGCCCTACATAAGATGTAACGGGCGAGCATTTTCATCTGGAGAGTGAATCGCATGAGTACAGTTCGGAGAGGGGACATTTATTTCGCCGATCTCAGTCCCGTCGTCGGCAGCGAGCAGGGCGGCATGCGCCCGGTGCTGATCGTGCAGAACGACACCGGCAACCGCCACAGCCCCACCGTGATCGCAGCCGCCATCACCTCGCAGACCGGCAAAGCGCGTCTGCCCACGCACATCGAGCTCGCCGGAGCGAGCTGCGGCTTGACGCGCGACAGCGTTATCCTGCTCGAACAGATCCGCACGATCGACAAATCGCGCCTGCGCGAGCGCATGGGCAAGCTGCCCGATGCCGTGATGGACCGCGTAAACGGCGCGATCGCCGTGAGCTTCGGTCTCGGCGGCGGACGCCCCGGCGGAACGCTGCCGCAATGACCCCGTCATAATGCGGACACCCCACCCATAAAATATGGGCGGGGTGTTTTTTATGAGTGAGACGTATCCGGTACTGCTATGCGGGGAGAAGAAGGGCACGCTGACCGTTTCGCGCGAGGGGCTGATAACGCGGTTTGACGCGAAGTGTGAAGACCCCGGTACGCTTGTACGCCTGAGCGTGTACGGCGGCGGGCGCGAAGGATATCTCGGCGTGATGACGCCGGAAAACGGCACGCTGACGCTGCACCGGAAGCTGACGCGCGCCGCGCTTGCGGCGTTCCCGGCGGAGATCGAGTGCGCCGCCGAAGCCGGGCGGAAATCCGCCGCGCCGGAGCGAAAGCCGGAGAACGCCCGGCCGCCGGAAAAGCGGGCGGAGACCGCCGCTCCGGTACAGGCCGTGCCCGCACAGCCTGCGCCGATGCAGAATACCGCGCCGAAGCCGCGCGAGCGCGCGGGGGATATCCTATGGCGCGATGCCGGAGACGGGAGCTTATACACGGTGTATAAAAATCAGCCGTACCGCGCGATCCCCATGGCGGCGTGGGGGCTGCCGACGGAGCGCATGGTGGAAAAGCGGACGATCAACGGCGTGGAGTACGCCGTTTTCGCGCTGAAAGACGGGCGGATTCTCTGACAGCATATTGCATTTTATAAAAAATAATGCTATATAAATAGAAAAACAAGAGAGGCGGCGGTTTTATGAAGATCATCACCATCAGCCGGCAGTACGGCGCAGGAGGACGCGAGATCGGTCTCGCGGTGGGGAAAGAGCTTGGCGTAACGCTCTACGACCGCGACATCATTGCCGCCACCGCCAAGGCGAGCAGCATCGACGCGAGCCAGATCGAGCGCGAGGGCGAGGAGATCTCCGCCACGGAGAGCATCCTGCGCAACATCACGCCCATTTCCTACGACCAGAAGGATTTTATTTATGAGACCCAGCGCAGCGTTATTCTTGACCTTGCCGCGCAGGGGCCGTGCGTCATTCTCGGGCGCTGCGCCGACGTTGTGCTGCACGATGCCGGGATCGAGACGCTGAATGTGTACATCTATTCCGACGAGGCGCACCGCGCCGAGCGCATCTCCGGCTATCTTAATACGACAGACACCGCCGAGATCGTCCGCGCCATGAAGAAAAAGGACCGCGCCCGCCGCAGCTACTACGAGCACTATACCGGCCAGCGCTGGGGCGACTGCCACAACTACGACATTACGCTCAACAGCGGCTCTCTCGGCGTGGAAGCGTGCGTGCAGCTCATCTGCGCGGCGGCGAAGGCTGCGGAAAACAAATAAAAAATCACCGTCCCGGTGCCTGTCGGCTCCGGGGCGGAGTGCTTTGCAAAGGAGAAACCGCTATGGCAAAGAATACGGATATCGCCCTGCGTGATCAAGTCATTTACAGCGTGTACGTGCGCAACCATACGCCGGAGGGGACGTTCCGCGCCGTGATCCCCGATCTCGACCGTATCCGCGCGCTGGGAACGGATATCGTCTGGTTCCTGCCCATCCACCCCATCGGCGAGAAGGGCAAGAAGGGCAGTCTCGGCTGCCCGTATGCCAACCGCGATTACGGCGCGGTCAATCCCGAATACGGAACGCTCGACGATTTCCGGGCGCTCGTGGACGCGATCCACGCGCGCGGCATGAAGTGCATCATCGACGTGGTGTACAACCACACGTCGCCGGACGCCGTGTACGTCACTGAACACCCGGAGTTTTATTACCGCAAGCCGGACGGCAGCTTCGGCAACAAGACCGCAGACTGGACGGACGTCATCGACCTCGACTATTCCTGTGCCGCGCTCTGGGACGCACAGATACAGCATCTCTGCTACTGGGCGGGGATCGTGGACGGCTTCCGGTGCGACGTCGCCTCGCTCGTGCCGGTGGAGTTCTGGCGTAAGGCGCGCGAGACCGTGGAAAAGGTGCATCCGGGGTGCATCTGGCTTGCCGAATCGGTGCACCGGAGCTTCGTTGTGTTCAACCGGCAGCAGGGCATTGCCGTGGCGACGGACAACGAGCTTTATACCGCGTTTGATATCGAGTATGAGTACGATATCCGCGAGACATTCGATAAATACACCGCCGGGAAGCAGCCGCTCAGCGCGTGGATGGACATGCTGAATTTCCAGGAGGCCATGTACCCGGAAAACTATGTGAAGCTGCGCTGCATGGAAAACCACGACATGCCGCGCATCGCCGGTCTAGTGCCGGACGAGAAGGCGCGCCGGAACTTCACGGCGCTGCTGTATTTCCTCAAGGGCACGGTGCTGCTCTACGGCGGGCAGGAGTATTCCTGCGACCGGGTGCCGAGTCTCTTTGATAAGGACGTGTTCCCGCGCACCGGCGAGGATATCACGCCGCTGCTGCGGAAGCTCAACGCCGTGCGGCGCGCGCAGCTCTCCGCGGAGGACTGGTTCACCGCGGAAGCGGATGACGCGAACGATATCGCCGTTTGCCTGCGCGACGATGGGAAAACAAAAAAGCTCGGCGTCTTCTCTCTGAAGGGGAAGAGCGCCGAGGTCGAGGTGCCGGTGAAGGACGGAAATTATGTAAACTATATCACTGGAGAAACCGTGACCGTGCAGGGCGGAAAGCTGCGCTGTATGGGCGAGCCGATCGTCCTTTCGGAGTAAAAAATAGGCCTCCTTGTGTAAAGGGGGCTGGCAGCCGTCAGGCTGACTGGGGGATTGTGGTTTCAGGAAAACGACAATCCCTCCGTCTTTTGCCTACGGCAAAATCCACCTCCCTTTACACAAGGGAGGCATTGCAACTCTCCGCCGGGAATCGCTTGAGCAGCCGATACACCGGCATGAGCTTTTCGTAGGCATCCAGAAGCACATGCGGCAGCTCGTTCGTGTAAAGCGCCCCGCCGTGGTCGTATTCGGCGCAGAGGCTGATCCACTTGCGGTTGTACCACGGGTTGAGCACTTCGCCCACATCCTTTTTGAGCCGCTTGTACGGCTCGCCCTCGAGATGAAATTCGCTCTTTGCCACGCGTCTGGCAAGGCGTTCCATCTCGGCGGGATTCGCGTCGATGTAGCGGCGCAGCGCCGCCATCTGCTCCGCGGTCGCGGTGTAAAACCCGACGCCATAGTTGTAGGAGGCGGGGGAGAGCTCAAACCAGAACACGGGGCTGTTGTGCCGCTCCTCGCCTGTCCAGAGCGTGAACCAGAGATGGTCCTTGTACGGCCCGCGGCCGAAGAGCCGCCGCGCGTCGCGGTAGATGCGCGAGATGTGGAGACTGTACGGCTCATCCGGGTGCTTTTGGCGCATAAGCGCGAGCGTTTCCTTTGCAAGCGCGTCGAACGGCTCTTTCACCGCGCGCAGAAACTGCCCCTTGTGTGCTTCAAACCACGGCTTTTCGTTGTGGAACGCGAGCTCCCAGAGAAATTCTCCGGCCTCGCTCGTAAATCCGGTAAACGGCATAGTATGACCTCACGATGGAAAGCGCCGGGGCGTTTGCCCCGGCGCTGAGCGTGTCAAAAAATATTTTTGACACGCTCTCAAACGAGACCCGCTTTGCTGGGCTCTCGTTTGAAAGGGCTGCGGCTCGCCGCAGCGCACTCGTTGTGCGCTAATGGCGCACAACTCGCACGTTTGCGAGCCGAGAAGTATTTTTGCCGACGTACACGCCGCCGGCAAAAATGTTTTGAACTTCATTTGCGCCTGCGGGCGCAAACTCTGCGAGGCTTTTTGACGGTCTGAGCGCCGGGGCGTTTGCCCCGGCGCTTGGATTTTGGGAAAGTCGGCGATCAGACCTTGCCGTCGCAGCCGAGCACGTCCACGATCTTGTGACGGACCATGTCGTGAATGGCGGTGCGGGCGGGCTTGAGATAGGCGCGGGGGTCGAAGCCCTCGGGGTGCTCGTCAAAGTACTTGCGGATGGAGGCGGTCATCGCAAGACGCAGATCGGAATCGATGTTGATCTTGCAGACGGCCATGGTAGCGGCCTTGCGCAGCATCTCCTCGGGGATGCCGATGGCGTCGGGCATCTTGCCGCCGTGCTCGTTGATGATGCGGACGAACTCCTGCGGCACGGAGGAAGCGCCGTGCAGCACGATGGGGAAGCCGGGTAGACGCCGGGCGACCTCTTCGAGAATGTCGAAGCGGAGCTGAGGCTTTGTACCGGGCTTGAACTTGTAAGCGCCGTGGCTCGTGCCGATGGCAATGGCGAGACTGTCGCAGCCGGTGCGGGTGACGAATTCCTCGACGTCCTCGGGACGGGTGTAGGAGCTGTCCTCGGCCTCAACATGGACATCATCCTCGACGCCCGCGAGCGTGCCGAGCTCGGCCTCAACGACGACGCCGTGGTCGTGCGCGTATTCGACGACCTGACGGGTGAGGGCGATGTTGTCCTCGAAGGACTTGCTGCTGCCGTCGATCATGACGGAGGTGAAGCCGCCGTCGATGCAGCTCTTGCAGAGCTCAAAGCTGTCGCCGTGGTCCAGATGCAGGGCGATCGGAAGACCGGTCTCCAGCTCGGCGGCCTCGACGAGCTTGACGAGATAGGTGTGGTTGGCGTAGGCGCGCGCGCCGCGGGAGACCTGCAGGATGACGGGGGCCTTGACCTCGGCCGCAGCCTCGGTGATGCCCTGGACGATCTCCATGTTGTTGACGTTGAACGCGCCAACGGCATAGCCGCCCTCATACGCCTTGCGGAACATTTCCTTTGTGGTTACGATCGGCATGATATTTACCTCCGTTATATAAAGTATATGGATACTCTGTTTTGTACACAGGCATTATATCAGTGTTTTCGCGCCGCGTCTACTGCCGAAATACTGTTTTTTATCGCCTTTGCCGGAAAGAAACTGGCGCGTTTGTGAAAAATCCCAAAAATTTTCGCTTTAGCATTTTAAATTGTCTCGCATTTTTCTATTGACGCATACTTATGCATCGTGCTATGATATGCCCATCTTTTGAAGGAGGTGCCGCATGAACTGCTTCGGTTTTGTTTTTTCGATGAACAGCGCTTCTTCCGCCGCAAATTGCGACGGCTCTTGTGCTGCGCGCACTTCCTCTCGCTATCCGGTTATTGCGGGCATCGCTGCGGCGGTGTCCGTTCTTTTTATTTCCTTCCTCCTCAGCCTGCGACTGTCCATTGGTCTTGTTGGGCTTATTCTGCTTATCGCTATTATTGTATCCATTATTATGGTGATTTCCGTCCTGCTTGTACGCCGTTTTCCCGAGCGCCGAAAGAGATAGATCCGGTTTGATAAATCCGGCCTTGTCCTTTCGGACAGGGCCGTTTTTATATATTCATTCACTATGTTTAAAACCTTAGAAAAAGGAGAAATGAAAAATGAAAAAAGTAGTATGCATGGTACTCGCCGCCGTAATGCTCATGGCATGTCTCGCCGGCTGCGGCTCCACCGCTTCCACCGCTTCCACCACTGAGGCTCCCGCCGCGTTCAAGATCGGCGGCACGGCTCCCTTGACCGGCGGCGCCGCCATTTACGGCAACGCTGTGAAGAACGCCGCGCAGATCGCCGTGGACGAGATCAACGCCAAGGGCGGCGTCCAGTTTGAGCTGCGCTATGAGGACGACCAGAACGACCCCGAGAAGGCCGTCAACGCGTACAACACGCTGAAGGACTGGGGCATGCAGATCTCTCTGGGCTCCGTCACCTCCAAGCCCTGCGAAGTTACCGCCGGCGACACCTTTGCTGACCGCATCTTCGCGCTGACCCCGTCCGCCTCCTCCGTCGCCACGACCGAAGGCAAGGACAACATGTTCCAGATGTGCTTCACGGACCCCAACCAGGGCAGCGCTTCCGCGCAGTATATCGCCGATAAGGGGCTGGCCTCCAAGGTCGCCGTCATCTGGAAGAACGACGACGTTTACTCCAAGGGCGTCTATGAGACCTTCAAGGCCGCCTGCGATACGCTCGGCATTGAGATCGTGAGCGACACCACCTTCGCCGATGGCAACGACACCGACTTCTCCGTCCAGATCGCCGATGCGCAGTCGAACGGCGCGCAGCTCGTGTTCCTGCCTATCTACTACCAGCCCGCTTCCCTCATCCTTGCGCAGGCAGCAGCCGCCGGTTATGAGCCCAAATGGTTCGGTGTGGACGGCATGGACGGCATTCTCACCATGAAGGGCTTCGACACCGCTCTCGCCGAGGGCGTCATGCTCCTGACCCCGTTCAACGCCGACTCCACCGACGAGCGCACCGCCGCTTTCGTCAAGAAGTACCAGGATATGTACGGCGAAGTTCCCAACCAGTTTGCCGCGGACGCTTATGACTGCGTCTACGCTTATGCGCAGGCTCTCGAAGCCGCCGGCGCGACGCCCGACATGAGCGCGGAGGATCTCTGCGCCAAGATGATCGAGCAGTTCACCTCCATGACGTTCGACGGTCTGACCGGCACCGGCATGACCTGGAACGAGCAGGGCCAGGTCACCAAGAGTCCGAAGGGCATGGTCATCCAGAACGGCGCTTACGTCGGTCTTGACTGATCGCTAAAAAGTCCAACCCACTTGCCGGAAATGGGACGGAGGATACTCCTCCGTCCCATTCCCGCGGGAAGGCGCGCAGCGGAAAGAGGCCGCCCCGAAGCCTTTTTCCGATGCGCATTTTCCCATGTTATTCACCAAAGAGAGAAAAAGAGAAAGAAATTGACCCGAAAGGGGTGTCAGCCTTGAGTTTCCTAAACTTTCTGATCAGCGGCGTCAGCCTCGGCAGCATCTACGCGATCATCGCCCTCGGCTACACGATGGTCTACGGCATTGCGAAAATGCTGAACTTCGCCCACGGCGACATCATTATGGTGGGCGCGTATATCTGTTTTTTCGCCTGCACCAAATTTAACCTCCCGCCGGTCGTTGGCGTGGTCCTCGCGATGATCGTGTGCACCGTTCTCGGCATGACGATCGAGAAACTGGCATATAAGCCGCTGCGCGCGGCGACGTCGCTCGCGGTGCTCATCACTGCCATCGGCGTGAGCTATTTCCTCCAGAATGCGGCGCTGCTGCTCTGGGGCTCCAGTCCGGTCGTGTTCCCGAACTTCTTCAAATCGGCGAGCGGCGAGACGGGCTTTGCCCTCTTCGGCGGCGAGCTGCGTGTTTCGTATGTTGCGCTTGTGACGATCGCTGTGTGCGTTGTCATCATGGTCGCGCTCACGCTCTTCACCGGCAAGACCAAAATGGGCAAGGCGATGCGCGCCTGCTCCGAGGATAAGGACGCGGCGCGGCTTATGGGCATCAACGTGGATGCGACGATCTCCATGACGTTCGCCATCGGCTCCGGTCTCGCCGCCATCGCGGGCGTGCTGCTCTGCTCGGCATATCCGACGCTCGTCCCCACGACCGGCTCCATGCCCGGCATCAAAGCGTTCACCGCCGCCGTGTTCGGCGGCATCGGCTCCATCCCCGGCGCTCTGCTCGGCGGACTGCTGCTCGGCATCATCGAGATCATGGCCAAGGCGTATATCTCCACGCAAATGTCGGATGCCGTGGTGTTCGCGGTGCTGATCATCGTGCTGCTCGTCAAACCGTCCGGACTGCTGGGCAAGCAGGTCCGCGAGAAAGTGTGAGGTGGGTACGATGAAAAAAGTTTTAGCCCGAATGAAGACCAACCGGCGGCAGTGGATCACCTATGCCTTTGTGATCGCTGCGTATATCGTTCTCCAGATCCTCTCCGGACAGAAGGTGCTGTCCTCCACGGTGCGCGGCATGCTCGTGCCGATCTGCGCTTACGTTGTCATGGCTGTCTCACTCAACCTCACCGTCGGCGTGATGGGCGAGCTGTCGCTCGGCCACGCGGGGTTTATGAGCGTCGGCGCTTTCATGGGCACGACGGCGGCGGTGTCGCTGCAGGGCGTCATTGCGAGCGCTCCGCTGCGTCTCGCCATTGCGATGGTCATCGGCGCAGTCTTTGCCGCCATTGTCGGCTTTCTCATCGGCATCCCGGTGCTGCGTCTTCGCGGCGACTATCTCGCCATCGTGACGCTTGCCTTCGGTGAGATCATCAAGAGCATCTTCACGAACCTTTATATCGGTCTTGACAGCAACGGTTACCACATCCGCTTCCTGCAGGCACCCGAAAACCTGGAAGAGGGTGGAAAGCTCATTCTCGGCGGGCCGATGGGCATCGGCGGCGTGCAGAAGATCGCCACGTTCACCGGCGGCTTCATCCTTGTGATGATCTGCCTCGTTGTGATCTTCCATCTCGTGAACAGCCGCGCTGGCCGCGCCATTCTCGCCATCCGCGACAACCGCATTGCGGCCGAGAGCGTCGGCATCCCTGTGACGCGCTATAAAATGACCGCCTTTGTCATCTCCGCTTCCATGGCGGGCGCAGCGGGCGCACTCTTCGCGCTCAACTACTCCACGATCGCCGCGAATAAGTTCGATTTCAACACATCCATCCTCGTGCTCGTGTTCGTTGTGTTCGGCGGTCTGGGCAATATGCTCGGCTCCGTCATCGCCGCGGCGCTGCTCACGGCGCTGCCCGAGGCACTGCGCAGCTTTGCCGATTACCGCATGCTGATCTACGCGATCGTCCTCATCCTCGTGATGCTCGCAACGAACAACAACGATTTCAAGGCGCTGCTGCGCCGCGTGATCCCCGGACGAAAGGAGGAGAGGGAAGATGTCTAAAACGTTTGAAAAGGGAAAGATGGTCGAATTTCCGAGCACAGCCATCATCCCCGAGCGCGATCTGGACAAAACACCCGTGCTGGAATGCCGTCATCTCGGCATCGACTTCGGCGGACTGCGTGCCGTAGACGATTTCAACCTCACCATCGGCCGCACGGAGATCGCCGGTCTGATCGGGCCGAACGGCGCGGGCAAGACCACCGTATTCAACCTGCTCACGAAGGTCTATCAGCCGACCCGCGGCACGACGCTGCTCGACGGCATGGACACCTCCGGCAAAACGACCGAGCAGATCAACCGCATGGGCATTGCCCGAACCTTCCAGAACATCCGCCTTTTCAACAACCTCACGGTGGAGGACAATGTGAAGATCGGCCTTCACAATCAGGAGCCGTATTCCACGTTTGAGGGCATTTTCCGTATGCCGCGCTACTGGCGGCAGGAACGCACCGCGCACGAGCGCGCGCTCGAGCTACTCTCCATTTTCGATATGCAGGACATGGCGAACGTTCAAGCCGGCTCTCTGCCCTACGGCGCGCAGCGCCGTCTGGAGATCGTCCGCGCGCTGGCAACGAATCCGTCGCTGCTGCTGCTCGACGAGCCCGCCGCCGGTATGAACCCCTCCGAGACGCAGGAACTCATGGAGAACATCGTCAAGATCCGCGACATGTTCCAGATCGCCGTCATGCTCATCGAGCACGATATGAAGCTCGTCATGGGCATCTGTGAGGGCATCTGCGTGCTGAACTTCGGCAAGGTGATCGCCAAAGGCACCGCGGAGGAGATCCAGGCGAACCCCGCCGTGATCGAAGCCTATCTCGGCAAGAAGAAGGAGGGCTGACGTATGCTTCTCGAAGTCAAAGACATTCAAGTGTATTACGGCGCGATCCACGCCATCAAGGGCGTATCCTTCGAGGTCAACGAGGGCGAGATCGTAACGCTCATCGGCGCGAACGGCGCGGGCAAGACGACGACGCTCGATACCATAGCGGGCCTTCTTCGCAGCCGCGGCGGGGACATCGTTTTTCAGGGCGAGAGCATCGCGCACAAGGCTCCCCATCTGATCGTCAAGGACGGGTTGGCGCTCGTCCCGGAGGGACGGCGCGTGTTCGCGCAGATGACCGTGGAGGAAAATCTCGAAATGGGTGCGTTCACCCGCGCCAACTCCACCGTTGCGCCGGGACTTGAAAAGGTGTACGAGCTGTTCCCGCGCTTGAAGGAACGCCGCCGCCAGGTCGCCGGAACGCTCTCCGGCGGTGAGCAGCAGATGCTCGCCATGGGCCGCGCGCTGATGAGTGCGCCGAAACTGATGATGCTTGACGAGCCCTCCATGGGTCTCGCTCCCATCCTAGTGGAGCAGGTGTTCGATATCATCCAGTCGCTGCATAAGGCAGGCACAACGATCCTGCTCGTCGAGCAGAACGCGCAGATGGCGCTCTCCATCGCCGACCGCGCTTACGTGCTCGAAAACGGCAAGGTTTCCCTCTCCGGCACCGGCAAGGAGCTTGCCCAGAGCGAGCAGGTGCAGAAAGCCTACCTCGGCGGCTAATGTATTTAAATACCCTCCACCCAGCTGAGAAACTCTTTGAAAGTTTAAACTCGCCCCGGACGATCCCGTCCGGGGCGAGTTGAGCTTGTCAAAAAAGTATTTTTGACAAGCTCTCAAACGAGATCCACTACGTTGGACTCTCGTTTGAAAAGGCTGCGGCTCGCCGCAGCGCACTCGCTGTGCGCCGGTGGCGCACAGTTCGCACGTTTGCGAGCCGAGAAGTATTTTCTCCGACGCACATGTCGCCGGAGAAAATAATCAAAACTCTATTTGCGCCTGCGGGCGCAAACTCTGCGAGGCTTTTTTGACAGCCTGACTCGCCCCGGACGATCCCGTCCGGGGCGAGTTTTTATCTGTATCATATTTCGCAGACCGTGCCGAGACTCTGTTTTTCACACGCTTTGAGGATGATCGCGGCAGAGGCAATGTCCTGCAGGGCGATGCCAGTGGAGTCGAAAACGGTGATCTCCGCACCGCTTGTCCGCCCGGCCTTCTCACCGAGAATGACCTCGCCGATCTCCCCGGCAAGAGCGGGGAGGACACCCTCGCTGTGCGGCAGCTCGCATTCGCCGACGGCGAAGCACTGCGCCGTATCGTCGCCGTAGACGGCGGCGCGGGCGAGCACCGCCGACTCGACCTCCTGTTTGCCCGGCAGATCGGCGCCGATGCAGCTTAAATGCGTGCCGGGCTTGACCCACGCTCTCTTTACTACCGGCGCCTTGGCGCAGGTGGCGGTAAAAACGATGTCGCTTGCGCCTACGGCAGCGGCTGTGTCCGTTTCGGCGGTGACCGCAGCGGCGTGCTTGTGCTCGCATGCCTTGAGCAGTGCATCCACTTTCCCCGTCACGGCGGCAAGGCGCTCCGCGGCTTTCTCCGGGCGGTGCGGGTTCGTGATATAAATCGTCTCGATGGACGGTATCGCCGCGAGCGCCGCCGCAGCAAGATACGGGCAGAGCTTGCCGCAGCCGACGATCGTAAGCGTTTTTGCATCCTTACGCGCAAGATATTTTGCGCCGACGGCGGCTGCCGCGCCAGTGCGGAGCGCCGTAATGGGGCCGGCGTTCAAAAGAGCCTTCGGCTCGCCGGTGGTGAGATCAAAGAGGAGCGATGTGCCGAAAAGCGCCGGAAGCGATTTTTCGGCGTTTGAGTCATACCACGAAACGACCTTCAGCCCGAATACGCCAGCGCTTGCGAGATCTCCGGATTTTATATCGAGATCGGCGTGACCGGGATCAAACTCATGGAATACCATCGGCCATACGCTGCCCGTTCCGGCAGATTTTCCGGCGTAGGCGCTTTCCACGGCGCGGAGCGCGGCGGTCACGGTGAATACCTTTTGGATATCTTCCCGCCCGATGATGCGGATGGCACTCATTTTTCCAGCTCCTTTTCTTTCCATGCGAAGTACTCGCTCACGGCTTTCAGACCGCTTATGAGCGCTTCCTTGCCGTAGGCGTAGCCGATGCGCATGCTCTTCGGCTGCTCAAAGCAGTCACCCGGCGTGACGAACGCGCCGGTTTTGTGGTACATCTCTTCGCACAGCTCGTAGGAGGGGACATCGAAATCGTAGTAGACGAGCGCCGTCGTGCCGCCGAGAGGCTTGACGTAGCTCGCGTGCTTTTCTCCGGCGACCCAATTATCCAGAATGGCGAGATTTTCCCGCACGATGGCGCGGCTGCGCGCGAGCATTTTATCGCTGTGCTTCAGCGCGAGCGCGGCAATGGCCTCGTCGATCATGCCGCCGCTGATGAGATCGTAGTCGCGGTGCGAGACAAGCGCACGGAGAGCATCCTTGTCGTGTGTGGCGATCCAACCGAGCCGCAGCCCGGCGAGAGAAAACACCTTCGACATACTGCTCACGGAAATGCCCTTTTCGTAAAGATCCACGATGGACTCGCTCCACTCGTCCGACTGTGAGAGATGACGGTAGACCTCGTCGCAGAGAATGTATGCTCCCGCCTCGCGTGCGATCTGCACGATCTCTTCGAGCATATCGCGGCTCATAAGCGCGCCGGTGGGGTTGTTGGGGTTGTTGAGACAGATCATTTTCGTCCCCGGCACGGCGAGCGCGCGCAGCGCGTCGAGATCGGGGAGATATCCGTTTTCGCGGCTCAGGGGGAGAATTTTCACTTTTGCACCGAGCGATTCGGGGATGGAGTAAAGTTGCTGGTATGTCGGCAAAACGCTGATGACGCGGTCGCCCGGGGAGACGAGCGAGCAGAACACATGGTGGTTCGCGCCCGCCGCGCCGTGCGTCGTGACAATATTTTCCGGCTTGACCGTTTTATAAAGTGAGCAGATGCCCTGCCGGAATGCAGGCGCTCCCTCAATGTCGCCGTAGGTCAGACGGCGCGCGGCGAGATCTTCGAGAAAGGCAGCCTTGTCCTCGCCGGTCAGCGCGAACAGCTCGTCGAGCGACACGGAATCGACGCACGTCTCCGCAATGTTGTATCGCGCGCCGACCTCCCATTCGTTCATCCATTCCTCTACGGCGAACGGTTTGATATACATAAGAATTCTCCTTTCCGCCTGCCGCTGCCGGATAAAGCAAAAGGCGTCCGGGGCATTCCTTATAGCGCCTGCGCGCCGTACCTGCGGAATTGCCCGGACACCTTTCTGACCCGCACCCGGTGATGCGGAAGGCGGTATATTTCTTTTTGTAATTGGATAATAATCCAAAAAAGTGAGAAAGTCAAGGGGGAAAATAAATATTATTCAAAATGACATTGCGGAGGGGATTCCTTGCCGGATATCTCCGCATGCTGCACATATCCCGGCATTATTCCGAAAGAACTTTTTTCACCATAACGATCTCGTCCGTCCGGTAATCGACCGTAAAGCCGCAACGGAGAAATAGCCCGACCGATGGATTATGCGTGGCAATGTCATCATACAAAACGGCGACGCCGTTTTTCCTTGCTGCATCGCACAGCAGCGTAAGCCCCGCCGCGCCGTATCCCCGGCGGCGGTAAGGAGCGTACACGATCACGTCGGCGAGATATTTTTCCCCGTCAAAGTGATACGCGATCTCCCCGACGAACTCGCCGGAAGCACTCTCGCGGAGATAGCGGTAATACCGTCCCTCCGGGTGCGCGACCCAGCGGCCGTACCAATCCGGCCAGCGTTCCTCCGGAAAATCGATCGTGCCGCCGTAAGCGCGGTTATAGGCCATCGTTGCTTCGTCGGCAAGCATTTTCCACCGGAACCACAGCTCGTCGGGGCGGGGGAGACAGGCTTCGATCATTCTTTCGTTTCAAACTCCTTCGCCACATCCTCGAGCAGCTTCCGGATGGGCAGATGCTGCGGGCAGATGTGCTCGCATTTGCCGCACTTGACGCAGTCGGACGCTTTGCGGCCGTCCGTGGTGTGGATGTTATAATAGTAACCGGCGTTCCAGTCGTGGTAGAGCTGCCGGGTGTTCATCGTGGCGAACAGGTCGGGAATGGCGATGTGCTTCGGGCAGCCGTCCGTACAGTAGCGGCAGGAGGTGCAGGGGATGAGATGCTTGCCGCGGAAAATGGCCTGCACGCGCGCGATCGCGGCGAGCTCGGTCTCACTGAGCGGCCGGAAGTCCGCCATGAACGAGAGATAGTCGCGCATCTGCCCATGCCGGAGAGCACCATCATCATGCCGGGGAACCCTGCGGCGAACCGGAGCGCGTAGCTGGCCGGGCTGCCGCCGTGCAGCGCATCGAGAACGGCCCTCGCCTCGTCGGGGAGGTTGACGAGATTGCCGCCCTTGACCGGCTCCATGACGATGACGGGTTTGCCGTGCTTCACGCAGACTTCGTAGCATTTGCGGCTCTGCACCGCGGGGTCGTCGTAGTCCATCCCGATAGCCGGAAAGTTCCGAGAAGTCCTGCTCGGCAGAAGTGTTATTTCCATTTGACAGCTCTTGCAGGGCTGCATCATAGGCTGCTGCTCTCTGCTTGTTGCGGTTTGAGATGGAAATAGAAATCCACGAAATCGCAGCTACCACCAGAACCGCCGCGATAAGTTTCCTGAACGGGAACGGCTTCTTTGGCGGCACGGGGTTCTTTTCATCTTTTTCGAGCAGAACGGGGGCGGTTACTTTGGTGACTTGAGGTTCTGCTTTCGGCGCTTCCGGCTTCGTTTCTGGCGCAGAAATAACGGGGGCTTCTGCTTTTTCAGTCTCTTTCTTGGGCTGCTCTACGCGCTTTGGGGGTTTCGGCGCAGCAACTTCAATGGTCGGCGTGACTGCCGGAGCATCTATCGTGCGGATAACGGTCTTTGTCTGCTCCGGAGGCCAAGGTGCGACCATCGAATTCTTCCGCAGCAGCTTTTGCACCGAGGACGACCGGATCACCGTCTGGAACGAGAGCGACGGCAAGTTCTCCGTATCCTACAATGACGCGCCCGGTATGACCATCTCCATGACGGCTGCAGGGCTTGCAGAGATCAACGGCAGCTATGCCGTGTATACCAGGTCTGACATGATAAACTCCGGCTATTCCGACTGTACCGTGCGCGTCACCTATTCGGCGAAGCTCAATCCCGATAAAAGCCTTGTCTGCGGCGACGATGGGAACCGTAACGACGTTGTGCTGGTGTGGAAGCGCACCAACAGCAGCTATTACGATACGCTCGTGGACGACTGCCATGTATACAGCTTCGGCCTTGACCTTACCAAGGAATTCAGCGACGGGCAGGGTGACTTCTCCAAGGTGGAGTTTCTCCTTTATAACGACACCGACGGATACTTCGTCACCGCGGAGCTGAACGAGAGCGAAGGAATCTACTATGTGACCGGCCATGTTTCCGGAATAGACGATGCCACACGCTTCGTCCCCACAGCAGACGGCTCCATCCTTGTAAAAGGGCTGGAGAATGACACATACATCGCCACCGAAGTCCAGACAGCCAACGGCTACACGCTGCTCCGCGATGATATCCAGATCATGATCGAGGCGGCGGAGAGCGACGTGCTCTGCGATATCTACGGCACCGATGTGCTGGGCGTTTTGCAAAATGACCCCAGATACGCCGACGTCCCGGAAGGGCTCTATAAGAACATGCCGCAGAAGCATCTGGAGCACTATCTGCTGACCGCTTCCGCCAAAGTAGACGACAATGATGTGACGATGGATGCCGACGGCGAATCGATGAACGCCATTGTGCCGCTGGCCGTTGTCAACACTCGCGGCTTCAACCTGCCCCAGACCGGCGGGCATGGTACCTGGATGTACGGCGCTGCCGGTACTGTGCTGATGGTCGCCGCTGTGATCATCCTGGTAGGCGCCCGCAGAAAGAAGAAGTTGGGGAAATGACCCCGGCGCATGGGAGAGACGGGAAAACAGGCAAGTCTCTCCCATACATACAAGTTATTCGTTTTAACAAAAAAGTTATTCGCTTTAAGGCGCCTTAAAGCGAATAACTCATTACAGATAATATCCTCTATCGTATAGAAGCTCAGGCGCGGGAGGTCGTGTCCCCGGCGAGAACATGGCGGTACATTTTCTCCACCGGAGCGCTCATGTTGACCGGCAGCAGACGAATTTCGGGGTGCTCGCGCTGAAAGACAACAAAAAGCTGATGCGCAAAACCCTGTCCCATCCACTCGAGACCGTCAAAATCCAGCGTGACCTCCTCAAAGCGATCCATACGGTTGCAGAGCCGCTTCGCCTGCGAGCGCGACACCGGCGAGCTGTCATAAATGTTTTTCAGCGGAATGCTTGTTTTCGTGAAGCCGCTGTCCGAATCGGCATACCGGTCAAATATCTCAGCGGTCTCCTTGTTGGAGGTGTTGGAAAGGCTCATATATACGCTCGTTCCGGGCACCGAGAATTCCTCCAGATCGGCAAGGACGCTTTCCTCATATTTGTCGATGCAGAACACCTTTCCGTCCGACAGGATGATAAAGTCATCCATCATGCGGGAGGAGAAGAAAATTCCCTCGCCGGAATGGTTGGCGGAATCCGTCGTCAGCTTTCCCTTGAAAAGCTCGCATATGGCCTCCTCTGCCGTAGGGAAGCCGAAGTGCTCCTGCAGTTTATGGAAAATTCCCACGCCGTTGTCGGAGATGATGACCGAGGTGTTGACAGGATCGCGGTCGATCCGGATATGCACTTCCGAAGCGAGCGAATGATCCATGACGTTGTTGATCATTTCCGAGAACGCATAGGCCCAGATACCCTGCACATTTTTCGGCTCATCCTGAATGATCGGCGCGAGGTATTTCTGATAGGCGTACAGGTCGGAATCCAGATCGCCCTTGCTGCGCTCCAGACAGAATGTATATTGCTTGCGCACGAGCTCATACTGCCCGCGCTTTACGCGGCGGATAACGCCCTGGTCGATCAGTTCAGAGATGTAGCTGTGCACGGTGTTCTGGTTGATGTCCATCGTTTCGGACGCGGTTTTCGTAACGCGGGGATCCTGCTGCGATATCTTTTCCAGAATGTAGCGCAGAACGGCCTGCTTTTTTTCCTCCGTAAACTTCATGCGATCGCATCCTTTCGCAGGAAATTATAAAGAATTCTGCCCACTCTGTCAACAGCTATTCGCATTAAGAAAAAAGTTATTCGTTTTAACGCCGCTTAAAACGAATAACTCAGAACAATATGACCCCCAAATATGAAAAGGAGCATCTAATAAAAACCCAAAGGACGATTTATCTTATTTTTGGTGCAGCGTGTCTCTTCCTCGCTGCCGGATTGATCTTATACCCGATTCCGGGAAATATGCTGGCGGAGAAGAACAAGAGTCTTGTAATGACCGAGTATTCCCGAGCCGTAGAAGAGATGACAGATACCCGTGTGGCGGAAATGCTCGCCGCAGCAGAGGCGTACAATGCCGCTTTATCCCCGATATCCGTATCGGCGGACGGAGCATATTCTCTGACCGGCCTGACCGCAGCGCAGGAGCAATACGATGAGATCCTCGCCGTCAACGAAAGCGGCATCATGGGACAGCTGGAGATCCCGGAACTGGACATCCGCCTGCCGATTTACCACGGCACAGACGGCAGCACGCTGGAAAAGGGCGTGGGGCATCTGCTGGGTTCATCGTTTCCTGTGGGCGGGAACGGGACGCACGCCGTCCTGACCGGCCACTCCGGTCTTTCCAGAGAAAAGATGCTGACGGATCTGGAAAAGATGAAAGTTGGAGACCGGTTCTTCCTGCATGTGCTGGGTCGGACGCTAGCGTATGAAGTGCAGGATATTTTTACTGTCCTCCCGGATGATACGTCGCATCTCAGCATCCAGCAGGACGAAGATATGTGTACGCTCATCACCTGTACGCCCTACGGCGTCAACACGCACCGCCTGCTGGTACAGGGGTATCGTGTTCCCTATGAGCCGGAAGCTGTTTCTGCCGCACCTGTGGAGGCAGCCGGAGATGGTGGCAGAGTTTCCAGCTGGCAGCAACAATATTTCGACGGCATATATTACGGCGTTATACTGGCGGACACCGTAGTCCTTGTATGGGGTGTTGTACGGGAGACGCGCCGGGATCGCCGGAGAAAGGAGAGAACGAACTGATGAAAGCAAAATCACTTGCCGCAGCGTTGATTCTTTTTCTCTTGGGACTTTTGATTGCCCTGATCCCTTCTTTCTCCGGGCACCGGCTGGAAGCGCAGGCGGAACAGACCGTAGAAAGGTTTAACGAAAGCATTCGCCAAAATGAGAACGAGGAATCCTCGTCTTTCACGGAATCGAAAGACGGGGATTTTCCATATCCGGAGCTTTTTCAGGCGGCGCAAGAATATAACGAGGAACTGTATCGTAACCGGCAGACGGGCTTTACCAGTATTTCGGCGTATCAGGAGCCATCCTTATGCCTTTCGGATTATGGCATAGATGATGGCGTTTTCGGGACGGTATGCATCCCCAAGCTCGGCGTGACGCTGCCCATTTATCTCGGCGCTTCGGAGGAGAATATGGCGAAGGGCGCGGCGCATCTTTCGCAGACGAGCCTGCCCATTGGCGGCGAAAATACGAACTGCGTTCTTGCCGGGCATTGCGGGTTTAACGGCGCGGATTACTTCCGATATCTGTTATCTGTCCACGCTGACCGAAGGCGATGAGGTGATCCTGACGATGCTCTGGGGTGAGAATTATTACCGCGTATCGGGCGTCGCCGTCATTGCGCCGGACGATATTGCCTCCGTCATGATACAGCCGGGAAGAGAATTGCTGACGCTTCTCACCTGTCACCCCTATGCGTCCGGGGGAAAGTACCGCTTTTTAGCGATCTGTGAAAAAGAGATTTCGGAGGTCGTTCCATGAAAAACAAAGGATTCCGCAGGGGTGATGTGTGAACCGCGCCCCGTCAAGAG
>DHKA01000011.1 GCA_002404605.1 Clostridiales bacterium UBA4706
CTCGTTTGCGGGCTGCTCCTTCCGCCTGTTTTGCTCGTCTCTTTTATACCATCTATATTAGAAAAAGCCCAGCAACAGCTGGACTTTTTCGACAGACTGCGCCCCTAATATAAATATTTATATTTATATTAGGGGCTTAGGGGCTTTTTAGCTGTTGATGATCCGCTCCGTGGCGGCGCGGGCATGGGCGATGATGTCCTCCGGCGATTCGCCGACATGGTAAACGCCTTTCTCGTAGAGAATTTTTCCGTTCACCATCGTGAGGAGCACATTTGTGTTCGAACCGCTGTAAACAAGGTTTTTCACGGTGTTGTGTTCGGGCTGCATGTTTGCCTGGTGCAGGTCGATCACAACGAGATCGGCGAGCTTGCCGGGGGCGATGCAGTCGGAGTCGATGCGCATGGCGCGCGCGCCCGTGGAGCACGCGGCGCGAAAAATCTCCCGCGCGTCGCACGAGGCGGCGTCCTCCTCCCGGAGCTTCTGAAGCACCGCGGCGAGATACATTTCGCGAAACATGTTGAGCGCGTTGTTGCTCGCCGGGCCGTCCGTGCCGATGGCAAGGGGGATCTTCCGGCGGAGAAATTCGCTCACGGGCGCAATGCCGCTCGCGAGCTTCGCGTTCGAGGCCGGGCACGTCACGGCGTACAGACCGCGGCGGGCGAAAATGTCCATGTCGGTCTCATCGAACCACACGCAGTGGAAGCCGCCGCCGCCGTGCTCGAAGAGGCCGTTTTCCTCGAATAGCTGCGTCGGCGTGAGGCCGTGGCGCTCGATGCATTCTTCCACCTCGCGCTTCGTCTCCGAATTGTGGGTGAAAAACGGCATCTTGTACTCGTCCACCAGCATTTTTATAAACATGAGCAGATCGAGATTGGCCGTATACTCGGCGTGGATGCCGGGGATATAGGAGATGAGCGGGTGGAGATTGTTGAACTTGATCGTGTCCATCTCGCCGACCGTCCAGTCATCCCCCGCGGCGAGCGCGCCGCAGAGCACCATGCGGAAGCCGCAGTCGATGGCGGCCTGCGCGAAGGCGTCGCGCTTATAGTACATGTCGAACGCGCTCGTGATACCGCCCTTGAGATATTCCAGAATGGCGAGCTTTGTGAGAGCGTAAATATCGTCCGGCGTGAGCTTGGCCTCCAGCGGGAACACCTTGTCGAAAAGCCAGCTTTGCAGCGGCAGATCGTCCGCGAAGGAGCGGAGGAACGTCATCGCGCTGTGCGCATGGGCGTTTTTGAAGCCGGGCATCAGGAGATTTCCCTTGAGGTCGATCTCGCGCTCAAACGGCGGGTGCGCGCCGATGGCGGGGCCGACATAGAGGATCATCGATCCCTCGACCCAGACCTCCCAATCGGAGATCTCAAATCCGTCGCTGAGCGAAAGGAGCTTGCCGTTATAAAAGCGGATCATGCCTTCTCCTCCGCATGCATGGCGGCGATGGAATCCCACATGAGCTTTTTGAACTTCGGCGCAGCGGCGTTGGCCGCTTCGATGACCTCGTCGCCGTCGAGCGGACGGTCGGAGAGACCGGCAGCGAGATTCGCCACGCACGAAACGCCGCACACGCGCATGCCGGCGTGGTTGGCCGCGATGACCTCCACGACTGTGGACATGCCCACGGCGTCCGCACCCATCGCGCGGGAGGCGCGGATGTCGGCGGGAGACTCATAGCTCGGGCCGGTGAACTGGATGTACACGCCCTCCTTGAGATCGATGCCGTCCTTCTTCGCCGTTTCGCGCAGAATGGCGCGCAGCTTCGGATCGTAAGCGTTCGACATATCCGGGAAGCGGACGCCTAGCTCATCGATGTTTGCGCCGATGAGCGGGTTGGGGATGAGCGCGCTGATGTGATCGGTGATGCTCATAAGCGTACCGGCGGTGAGATCGCCGCGGATGCCGCCCGAGGCGTTCGTGACGAAAAGGATCTTCGCGCCCATGGCCTTCATAAGGCGCACGGGCAGCACAACGTCGTGCGGCGTGTAGCCTTCGTAGAGGTGCACGCGCCCCTGCATGACGACAACGGGCGTTTCCTCCACATAGCCGAACACGAACCGTCCGGCGTGGCCGGGCGCGGTGGATACCGGGAAGCCGGGGATCTCGCTGTACGGCACAACGGCAGTCTGCTTTACCATGTCGGCAAAGCCGCCGAGACCGGAGCCGAGCACGACGGCGACCCCCGGGACAAAGTCGGTGTGACGCCGCACCGCGGCGAGACAGTTCTGGATGCGTTCCATTTCGGGATGCATAAAAGAGCCTCCTTATGTTATATTCTTCGCTTTTTATTCTTCGGTGAGATCGGCGAACTTTGCGCCGATATAGCCCGCCAGAGCTTCGGGATCGATCCCGATCTGCGCGCCGAGCCGCCCGGCGCTGCAAAAAAAGGCGTCCGTCAAAAGCGCGGTCTCGTCGATCCAGGTGGGAAACGGCTTTTTCATCCCCACCGGGGAGCAGCCGCCGTGGACATAGCCGGTGAGCGGCAGCAGCTTTTTCTGCGGCAGCATGGCGATGCTCTTCACGCCCGCCGCCTTCGCCGCCTTTTTGAGCGAGAGCGTTTCCGGCGCAGGGATGACGAATACAAAGTGTTCGCCGGTATTGGCCTCTGCCACAAGCGTTTTGAAAACGCATTCCGCGCTCTGTCCGAGCGCGGCGGCCACCTCCGTTCCGGAGGCGAGCGAGGCGTCGTAATAATGCGGCGTATACGCAATGCCCGCCTGGTCGAGCAGGCGCATCACGTTCGTTTTTTCGTTTGCTTTATCCGATTTTGCCATGAAAGTATTCCTCGATCTGTTCGCGGGAGGCGCGAAGGCTTCCCTGGATCATGCCCGGCGCGCCGCCGCCCCGTCCGGAGAGCGCGGCGTTGATATCCTTTGCCGCAGCGCGAAGGTCAACCGTTTCCGACGCCATCACGTACCGGTATCCCCCGTCCCCGGCGCAGAGCGCGGCGCAGACGCCCGTGCAGCGCGTCTTTCCGCCCTCGGCAAGGGCGCGCAGCGCGGCGGGCGAAAGGCTCTCTTCAAAAAAGATAAGATTTTCCTCGCACGGCGGGAGTGAAACGAGCCGCGCCTCGACATACCGCCTCTCCGCGGCGGCGCGTTCCTGCTTCTCCGCTTCCAGCTCGCCGAGCACACGCTCGGCGGCGGCGCAGAGGGCGTTCTGCGGCGCGGAAAAGAGACGGGAGAGCGCTTCGGTCTCGGCGGCGCAGAGCGCGGCGTCCTCATAGGCCGCGCGCCCGGCGAGCATCGTAAAGCGCACGCCGCCGCGGTGACGCATCCGGTCCTTCAGCCGGATAAGGCCGATCTCGCCGGTGAAGCTCACGTGCGGCGCGCAGCACGCGCAAAGATCCACGCCCGGCACCTCCACGATGCGCACCGGCATCGCAAGCGCCTTTTTCTGGCGGAACGGCATCGCCGCAAGCTCTTCCTCCGCCGGCCAGAGGATGTTTATCGGAAGATTTTTCCACACATCCTCGTTTGCAAGACGTTCGATCTGCATGAGCTGCGCCGCGTCGATCTCGCGGTCAAAGTCGATCGTCGCGCCGTGTTCGTCCATGTGGAAGCCGATGTTCTCGCAGCCCCAGAGCGCGTGCGCATGGCCGGACACCAGATGCTCGGCCGAGTGGATCTGCATGCGGGCAAAGCGCGTTTCCCCGTCGAGTTCGCCGGTCACTTCCGCGCCAGGGATGAGCGGAGCATCACAGAAATGGACGATCTCACCCTTTTCCTCGCGCGTGTCCGTCACGCGCACGGCGCCGAGCGTGCCGGTATCGCCGCCCTGTCCGCCGCCCTCGGGAAAGAAGGCGGTGCGGTCGAGCGTCACGGCGTAAAGAGCGCCGCGCTCTTCGCACGAGAGGACGCGCGCGGTGAATTTCCGCATATGCGCGTCAGTGTAAAAAAGCTTTTCGGTCATGGGATCAAAACTTAAAGAGATTCAGCCCGGTCACATCGTCCTTGAAGCGATCGACCGCACCGTCGATCACGCGGATGACCATCTCGCACGTCGCGCTCACGCGCGCGCTGTTGAGATGCCCGCCGACGACCGCGCCGGACTCGTTCGCGGCGCTCATGTGCAGATGGCTGTAGTATTCGCCGTTCATCGTGTTCACCGTACCGGTCAGCGACACGATCTCGTGCGCGCCGGTGAACGTGAGCGCGTGGTACTGATGCTCGTCCACGTTGTACACGCCGACGGTGAACTCGTCCGTCGCGCCGAGCGCCTCAACGCTCGCCAGACGGACATTTTCCTTTTCGCACAGCGCGCGGAGCTGCGCCGTGATCTCCTCGCCGCGGTCGAAGCGCGCGACGATCGTATTTTCAAAACGCCGGTAGTCCATAGTTTGTATCCCCTTTGAATGGAATATATCTGTATTATAGCCGCTCGGCGGGCGTAAATCAAGGTTGTCAAGGCCCGGTCCATCGCGTATAATATCTGAAGAAACGAAAGGACCGGCCTATGGAAAACTTTTCCCGTCCGCTGGTGGACTGGTACAAAAAAGAAGCGCGTCCCCTCCCCTGGCGGGAGGAACCGACGCCATACCGCGTATGGGTCTCGGAGATCATGCTGCAGCAGACGCGCATCGAGGCCGCGCGCGAATACTTCAACCGCTTCACGCGCGCGTTCCCGACCGTGGAAGCGCTCGCCGCGGCGGAGCTTGACGACGTGCTCAAGCTCTGGGAAGGGCTGGGGTACTATTCCCGCGCGCGGAATCTCCACAAATGCGCCAAAACCGTGTGTGAGACTTACGGCGGCGTATTCCCCCCGGACGCCGCGGCGCTGCGCGCGCTGCCCGGCATCGGGGACTATACCGCCGGGGCGATCGCCTCGATCGCCTACGGACTGCCGGAACCGGCGGTAGACGGGAATGTGCTGCGCGTGCTCGCGCGCATGGATTGCTTCGGCGAGAGCATCGGCAGCGACAAAGTGAAAAAGCGCTTCCGCGAAGCGCTCCGGGAGATCTACCCGGCAGGCGAATGCGGCGCTTTTACGAGTGCGCTCATGGAGCTGGGCGAGACAGTCTGCACCGTCGGCACGCCGAACT
Source organism: Clostridiales bacterium UBA4706 (assembly GCA_002404605.1). GTDB lineage: Bacteria > Bacillota > Clostridia > Oscillospirales > Oscillospiraceae > Apopatocola. The sequence goes on from DHKA01000011.1 coordinate 5,039, forward strand.
GCGCGCGCTGCCCGGTCGCTGCGTACTGCGCGGCGCACCGCCGCGGCGAGGAAACGCTCTACCCCGTGCTGCCGGAGAAAAAGCCGCGCCGGATCGAAAACCGGCGGGTGCTGCTCCTGCTCTGCGGCGATACGTGCGCCGTGCAGCGGCGCGCAGACACGGGGCTTCTCGCCTCGATGTGGGAGCTGCCGAACGATCTTTTGCCGGACGCGCCGGAAGGCGGTGAGTCCTGCGGCGAGGCGGTACACATTTTCAGCCACGTGGAGTGGCACATGCGCGGATATATCGTCCGCTGCAAGGAAAAGCTGCCGGGCTACGTCTGGGTGACGCGGGCCGAGCGCGAAGCGCTCGCCATGCCCACGGCGTTCCGGTATTACCGAAAAAAACTGGAGGAGATGGGATATTGAATATCTGTGTATTCGGCGCGGCGCGCGATGAGATCGGCGAGGACTTCATGGCCCTCGGCACGGCGCTCGGCCGCGAGATCGCGGTGCGCGGGCATACGCTTGTGTTCGGCGCAGGCGGCCACGGCATGATGGGCGCCGCAGCGCGCGGGGCCTACGAAATGGGCGGAAAGATCGTCGGCGTCGTGCCATACTTTTTCAACGCCCCCGGCATCCTCTTTGAGCATTGCACGGAGCTTATCCGCATGGAAACGATGGCAGAGCGCAAAACGATCATGGAGGAGCGCTCGGATGCTTTCATTGCCCTGCCCGGCGGCATCGGCACGATGGAGGAGATTTTCGAAGTCATCACGCTCTCGTCCCTCGGACGGATGCAGAAAAAGAGCGCGTTTCTCGATGCGGAAAGCTATTGGGAGCCCGCGGTCGAGCTGCTGCGCGGCGCGGTAGAAAAGGGCTTTGCCGGTCGGGAGCTTGAAGGACACTACGCCCGCTTCACCGACGTGAAAGCGTGCCTCGACTATCTGGAAAAATAAAAGCACGTTCTCCCTCCGTCGCTACGCCTGTCAAGAAAAAGTAGACACTCAAAAAAGAGTGTCTACTTTTTTATAAGCGGAAGAGACGAGCAAATGAGAAGCAAAGAAGAAAAACTCAAATACGTGAAAAAGTATTTGGAGGAACACATCTCTATTTGTTGCAATCTTTTTTCAAAGCGTGATCCGC
>DHKA01000107.1 GCA_002404605.1 Clostridiales bacterium UBA4706
GTTGTTTCATCCTTCCGGCAAATTTTTAAAATGAAAAATCTACCGTCTTTTTAATCCTTCATACCCAATTCTTCCTTCAAAAAAGTATTAACATTTATTTTTACCATATTTATGATGAAAAAGCAATGCGCGCATTCCGTCTTTGCGGAGAAATTGGAAAAAGCCCTTGACTCTCCCATTATGGGAGGCATTATGATAGCTTTGAGCTCAAGAGAAAAAGCCGGAGGTACCTTCCATGCTGAAGATCGGAGACTTTTCAAAACTGTCCAGAGTCAGCGTCCGCATGCTGCGCCACTATGACGAGATCGGGCTCTTAAAGCCCGCCGAGATCGACCGCTTCACCGATTACCGGTATTACCGGGAAGATCAGCTCCCGGCCATGTGCCGGATCACGGCGTTCAAGGACATGGGGTTTTCCCTTGCCGATATCGTGAAGATCCTTGAGATCTACGACGACCGCGAGGCGCTGGAGGGCTATTTTTCGGTCCGGCAGCGCGAGCTGGAGGAGCTCTCGCGCGATACGGCGCGCAAGCTGGCGCTTCTGGACGCAGCCAGAGAACGGCTGAGAAAGGAACAGACCATGAGCTATGATATCACGCTGAAAACGATCCCCGAACGCTACGCCGCCACCGTGCAGATGACGATCCCCCGCTACGAGGACGAGGGGATGGTGTGGAGCACGCTGGTGGGCGAGACCTGCCGGATGCATCTCACGGAGGCCGACCCGTGTCTCTGCGCCGTGACGTTCCTCGACGGCGAATACAAGGAGACGGACGTCGAGGTCCTCGCCTGGAAGACGGTAAAGGGGAGCTATCCCGACACGGAGCACGTCAAATTCCGCACGCTGCCGGAGGTCACCGTGGCGAGCTGCACCTACCGCGGCAGCTACGCGCTGATCACCGACGTGTACGCCGCCATGATCCCGTGGATCAAGGCGAACGGCTTCGAGACCGCCGGGCCGATGTTCAACATCTACCATGTGAGTCCCCACGATACAAAAAACCCCGACGAGTTCGTCACCGAAGTCTGCTACCCCATCAAGAAAAAGTAAACCGCACGCAAAAAGATCCCCCGCGCAGCCGCTTGTCGGCTGTGCGGGGGATCGCCCGTTTTATTCTCTTATTGCAGTTCGCTGTACGGCGTATAATCGAGCGCCGCATAGTGCTCCGTGTGGGAATCGATGATGGCTTGACATGTCGCCTCATCGGACGGCGTGTCGTTGGAAACGTCGTAGTCCGTGTCGTAGGTCATGTACCACGCGCCGGATTCGCTCGTCACGCCCTGCATGAGAGCAAGCTCTCCGTTCTGGAGCGCATAGTAAAACCACACGCTGCTCGCCGCGCCGCTCGATCCCTCGTTCGCAATGAGCCAGGCGTTTTCGTCCGCGAGATATTCCACATAATACTTATCTCTCGCGTGGCTCTGCGCGAGCATCGCCGGTGCGCCGTCCTTGACCGTCCAGATCTCCAGCACCACGGGGTCAGTATCCGCGCCCGAGATCGCGCCGATCACCATCTCCGGCGAGCCGTCGCCGTCAAGGTCGGGGAAAAATACGCCGACGTTCGCGCGGGCGTCGCCCTCATAGTAATATGAGGCAAGCTCACTCATGCCGTTTTCAAAATACCGTCCCTCCGGCCACTGCTCGGAGAGCGCCGCGGCGTAGCGGTCCAGCTGCGCAGCATAGAGCGTTTTCCCCTCCTCAGCCAGGTTCACGATGCCGGGCGAATTATCCGTCGGCTCCGCCGCTGCAGTCGTCTCGGGCGTTGCGGTCGGTTCTGCGGTGGTCGTCGGCTCCGGCGTCGCGGTGGGCGCCGGGTCAGGGACGGACGCGCCGCAGGCTGTCAGCAGCAGAGAGACTGCCAGCACGAAAATACTGATCCATTTCATCTTCTTGTTCATTGTATAACCTCCTGCGTCCCGGTTTTCGGAGCCGCAGGATAGGAGACGCGCCCGGTCAGAAAAAGGTTCAGCGGTTATTTCAAAATTTCCTGATACGACGCCCATGCCCATGCGCGCTCATCCACGGCAGTCTTTCCCTCGCGCAGCGCCGTGGTCTCCCGCAGGCAGAGTGGCACGGCGGCGGTCAGAAATTCCTCCGCGATGGCTTTGGTGAAGTACACGCACTCGCCCGACGGGGGCGGCGTCGTGAAGTCCGCGTGCAGCTCGGCGAGAAATTCCGGCAGTTTGAAGTCAGAAACGGCGCAGAGCGGTTCGGCGGAAAAGTTTTCCGGCGCTGTGAGATCGTTGCGCAGTGCGTATTTCTCAATGGCCCACGTATTCAAAATGCGGTAATCGGCATAGAGCCGCTCGATCTTTTCCAGCGAGTCCGTTTTCCAGCCGTGATCAAGGTAAAATACCTTGCGGAACACGATGTCCTGCACAAGATGGAGATAGTACCCGAAATAGAGCGGATCGTCCATTTTGTCCGCGAAGCGCGCGCGGAAGTCGCTGAGCGCCATCATCGTCTTCGTTCCGCCGTCGATCTCCGTGCGGAAATGCGCGCTCACGCGCGCTCCGGCGTCCGGCAAGATCGCGCCGAGACGAAAACGCTTTTCGTCCGCCACGGGATGCTCGTCCAGAATGAGCTTCGCCGCGGCGAGATGAAGGATACGGGATGCCATGGTCTTTCCTCCTGTATGCGAAAAAGACGGGACGCCGCCCGAAAGCGCATCCCGTCTTTTTCCCAAAAATTACTTGAGGCCGTACTTCTTGTTGAACTTGTCCACGCGGCCGCTGGTATCGACCAGCTTCTGCTTGCCGGTGTAGAAGGGGTGGCACTTCGAGCAGATCTCGACGGTGATGTCCTTCTTGGTGGAAGCGGTCTCGATGACCTCGCCGCAGGCGCAGCGGATGGTCGTGCGCTGGTAATTGGGATGGATTCCTTCTTTCATGTCGTTCACCTCATGTTGGGCTGCCCTGAGGCCGAATGCTCGGAGATACAAGGCGCAACGCAAATTATAGCAAATGGTGCCGTGCAATGCAAGCATTTTTTGCATTCCGGAAAAAAGCCGTTTCTCCCCGCGAAAATCATAGAAAAAGACTAAGATTTTCCGGCGATGGATATTGAAAAAAAATGTTCCATCCGGCGGATATTATGGTATAATCGCAATATGTGACAATATGGCGGAGAATTCCCCGTCTCCGCCGGCAGTAAGGAAAAGCAAACCAAAGGAAGAAAGGAAAGAAGCTATGTTTCCTATCGTAAGCAAGCGGCCCCTGAATGAGGCCGGCACGGTCCTTGAGTATGTCATCAAGGCCCCGCTGGTCGCCAAGAAGTGTCTGCCTGGTCAGTTCATCGTCCTGCGTCTGGACGAGCATGGCGAGCGCGTTCCTCTGACGATCGCGGATTACGACCGCGAAGCGGGCACCGTCACCATCATGGTGCAGCCCGTCGGTCAGACGACCCGTATGCTCGAGCTCATGGAGCCGGGCGACTGCCTCGCCGACTTTGTCGGTCCCATGGGCAAGCCCACCCAGATCGGCGGACAGAAGCGCGTCTGCGTCGTCGGCGGCGGCGTCGGCTGCGCCATCGGCTACCCCGTGTGCAAGGGCTTCTATGAAGCCGGCATCGAGGTCGATATGGTCGCCGGTTTCCGTTCCAAGGACATCGTGATCCTGGAAGACGAGATGCGCGCCCACTCCACCAACCTCTACATCTGCACCGACGACGGCAGCTACGGCGAGAAGTGCTTCGGCAACGCCAAGCTGGAAGAGCTCATCAAGTCCGGCCGCGAGTATGACGAAGTGTTCATCATCGGGCCGCTGAAAATGATGAAGTTCACCGCTCTCACCACCAAGCCCTACGGCATCAAGACCATCTGCTCTCTCTGCCCGATCATGATCGACGCCTCCGGCATGTGCGGCGGCTGCCGTCTGACCGTCGGCGGCGAGACCAAGTTTGCCTGCGTGGACGGCCCCGAGTTTGACGGCCACCAGGTCGATTGGGACGAGCTGATCGCCCGCAACTCCTTCTACGCCGACGAAGAGGCTGCCGCGAAGGAACATATCTGCCGCATCACCGGAGGTGTAAGACATGGCTAATATGAGTATGACGAAGAACCCCATCCCGGAGCAGGAGCCTCTGGTACGCAACAAGAACTTTGACGAGGTCGCTCTCGGCTACACCGAGGAGATCGCCATCGACGAGGCCAAGCGCTGCCTCAACTGCCGTCAGCATCCCTGCGTCAACGGCTGCCCGGTGAACGTCCGCATTCCGGAGTTCATCGCCAAGGTCGCCGAGGGCGAGTTTGAAGAAGCCTACAAGATCATCACCTCCACCAACAGCCTGCCCGCCGTCTGCGGCCGTGTCTGCCCGCAGGAGCATCAGTGCGAGGGCAAGTGCGTCCGCGGCATCAAGGGCGAGAGCGTCGGCATCGGCCGTCTCGAGCGCTTCGTCGCCGACTGGCACGCCGCCCACGCCGATCCCAACGCGAAGGTCGAAAAGCCCGTTTCCAACGGCCACCGTGTCGCCGTCGTCGGTTCCGGCCCTGCCGGTCTGACCTGCGCTGGCGACCTCGCCCGCATGGGCTATGAAGTCACCGTGTACGAGCTGTTCCACAAGGCCGGCGGCGTTCTGGTGTACGGCATCCCCGAGTTCCGTCTGCCCAAGGCGATCGTGGCGCGCGAAGTCGCCGCGCTCGAAGAGATGGGCGTTAAGATCGTGACCGACGCCGTCATCGGCCGCGCGATCTCCATCGACGAGCTGCTCACCGAGGAAGGCTTTGAGGCCGTGTTCCTCGGCTCCGGCGCGGGTCTGCCCCGCTTCCTCGGCATTCCGGGCGAGAACCTGCTCGGCGTTTACTCCGCCAACGAGTTCCTGACCCGTATCAACCTTATGAAGGCTTACCGCGAAGATTACGACACGCCGATCAAGCACCACAAGTGCGTCGCCGTCGTCGGTGCCGGCAACGTCGCCATGGACGCCGCCCGCTGCGCGAAGCGTCTCGGCGCGGAGCATGTCTACGTCGTCTACCGCCGCGGCATGGAAGAGGTCCCCGCCCGTAAGGAAGAGGTCCACCACGCCCAGGAGGAAGAGGTCGAGTTCAAGCTGCTCACCAACCCGGTGCGCGTCATCGGTGACGAGAAGGGCTATGTGACCGGCATCGAGTGCATCAAGATGGAGCTTGGCGAGCCCGATGAGAAGGGCCGCCGCCGTCCGATGCCTGTTGAGGGTTCCAACTTCGTGCTCGAAGTGGATGCCATGATCGACGCTCTCGGCACCAGCCCCAACCCGCTGCTCCGCATGACCACCCCCGGTCTGGAAGCGGACAAGCACGGCTGCCTGATCGCCGACGAGAAGGGCAAGACCACCCACGAGGGCGTGTTCGCCGGCGGCGACGCCGTCACGGGCGCTGCCACCGTTATCCTCGCCATGGGCGCCGGCAAGACCGCCGCCAACGCCATTGACGAGTACATCAAGAACAAGAACGCCTGAGTTCTTACATACGAAAATCCGGTTTGGGAAATCCCAAACCGGATTTTCTTATGGACTTTTTGCCAACAATCTGCTATTGTTAATGTGTAAATTGTCCAAAAGGAGTGAGGCGTCATGCGTCAGAATAAAGGTTGGAGAACAGAAAACTTATCTATGATCTAAAAGGAGAATCAATCGATTTATGCTGAACAAAGAGGGATTCAATGCATGGGCGGACGGGTACGACCGCAGCACCGCCCGCTCCGACGCGAACGGGAGCTATCCGTTCGCCGGGTATAATGAAATTTTGACGGAGATCCGCCGCCGCGTGCTCTCTTGCGGCGCAGAAGACGTGCTCGATATCGGCTTCGGCACAGGTGTGCTGACCGCGATGCTCTATGAGCACGGCTGCCGGATATATGGGCAGGACTTTTCCGAGAAGATGATCGCGCTCGCGCAGGAAAAGATGCCGGAGGCCACGCTCGTCTGCGGCGACTTTACGCAGGGCCTCGCCAGTGCGCTGACGCAGCACCGGTACGACGCCATCATTGCCACCTATTCTCTGCACCACCTGACCGATGCGGGAAAGGTCACGTTTATCCAAAGCCTTCTCCCGCTGCTGCGCGAGGGCGGCGCGATCTACATCGGCGACGTTGCCTTCGAAACACGCGCAGAGCTGGAGGCGTGCCGGGCGCAGGCCGGAGACCGCTGGGACAACGACGAGATCTATTTCGTCTATAACGAGCTCAAAGAGGCTTTTCCCGCCATGACGTTTGACCGGCTCTCCCCCTGCGCCGGGATACTGTCGCTGCGGAAGTGACGGCATAATGAAAAATCCGGTTCGGTGTTTCCGAGCCGGATTTTTGTATACTTTGCAGTCAAAATCTGCTATTATCTTTTTATACACTGAAAAGTTGTGAGGAGGGTCACGATGAAGGGATTCAAGGAAGCTGACTATAAAGTTTTCGAGATGTTTGAAAAGCAATGGGCGCTCGTCACGGCGGGATCGGCCGAGAGCTTCAACAGCTGCACGGTCGGCTGGGGCAGTCTCGGCACGATATGGCGGCGGAGCACAGTGACGGTATACGTCCATCCCGCGCGGTATACCAGCGAGTTTCTCACGAAGAGCGATACCTTTACCGTGAGCTTCTTCCCCGAAGAATATCGGAGCGCGCTTGCCTACATGGGTTCGCACTCCGGGCGCGACGGCGATAAGGCCGCCGCATCCGGTCTTACCCCGATATCCATGGGCGGCAGCGTTTCCTATGCCGAGGCGGAACTGACGTTTCTCTGCAAAAAGCTCTATCAGCATTCCTTTGCCGCGGAGAATCTCTCGCCGGAGATCCGCGAATACTACGCCGCCGGCGCGCGTTCTTTCCCGGACTTTCAAGGCGGCTGGCAGCCGCACCTTGTATTCGTCGGAGAGATCATCGGCGTGGAAGACAAGCGCAGAAGAAAAAAGTTCTCGTGATCGGCTGCCCCGGGTCGGGAAAGAGCATGTTTGCCCGGCGGCTGCGGGATACGACGGGGCTGCCGCTCTATCCTCTCGATCTTCTCTGGCACAGGCCGGACAGAACGACCGTTTCCGAAGAGGAATTTGACGCGGCGCTTGCCGAAATACTCCGAAAAGACCACTGGATCATCGACGGGAACTTCAGCCGGACGCTGGAGCGGCGGCTGGCGGAATGTGACACGGTGTACCTCTTCGATCTGCCGGTCAAAGACTGCATCGCGGGCGTGGAAGCGCGCATCGGCACGAAGCGCGAGGATATGCCGTGGGTCGAGACGGAGTTCGACCCGGAATTCCGCGAGTTTATCACGCATTTTTCCGAGACCCGGCTTCCCAACATCTATGCGCTGCTGGAAAAGCACAGGGATAAAGCGCTCACCGTATTTCATTCCCGCGCCGAGTGCGAAGCCTATGGAATTCCGGCGGCGGAAGCCTGACGAGCATACCTATGGAGGACCGATATGAACGAAACAAACCGAACCGACCGGTTCGCCCCGCTGTTCGCAGAGCTTGACCGGCGGCTCGCCGGAGAAGCCCCCGTTCGTCTCGCTATCGAGGGCGGGAGTTCGAGCGGCAAAACGACGCTCGGCAACATTCTCGCCGAACGGTACGACTGCACCGTATTCCACATGGACGACTTCTTTCTCCGTCCCGAGCAGCGCACCGCCGCGCGTTTTGCCGAGCCCGGCGGGAATGTGGACCGGGAGCGCTTCCTTGCCGAGACGCTGCTCCCGCTCCGGCGCGGCGAAAAGGTTTTCTACCGGCGGTTCGACTGCGCTTCCATGCAGCTGCAAAACGCCGTAGAGACCATGCCGAAAAAGCTCGTTGTTACCGAGGGGGCATACTCCATGCACCCGGAGCTTGCGCCGTATTACGATCTTTCCGTTTTTCTGGACATCTCCCCGGAGTTGCAGCGCGAGCGCATTTCCCGCCGCAACACGCCGGAGAAGGCAAAACGTTTTTTTGCCGAATGGATCCCGATGGAGCAGGCGTACTTCGCCGCGTTCGATATCCCGGCGCGGTGCACGCTGCGCATTACCATAGCTTAAGAAAGGAACAGAAACTGCTATGACCGGGAGGAACGGTATGGAACGTCTTTTTGAGCACACGCGCAACACCCGCCCGATTCTGGAAAACAGTCTCCGCTTTATCCGGAGCGATGTCCCCGCGCAGGCATCGGTGGCGGAAAGGGAGCGGCTCATCGCCTATGATATCACCACGATCGTCGATCTCCGCACCGCGGCGGAGCGTGCGGAAACGCCTTGTCCGCTCGCGGACGACGCGCGGTTCACCTATCTCTGCTGCCCCGTCACCGTGGGAAACGCCGTGCCCGAAGCGGCGGACGACGTGTCCCGGCTCTATATCGCCATGGTGGACGGCGCGCTGCGCCGCACGATCGATACGATCTGGAACGCGAAAACCAACGTGCTCTATTTCTGCGCCGCCGGAAAGGACCGGACGGGCGTCGTGTCGGCGATCCTCCTTTACAAATCGGGCATGAGCCGCGAATATATCGTCGCGGATTTTATGAAGACCGCTTCGACTCTGGAAGCGTATCTCGCGCAGTTTGCCAGCGAGCACCCCGGCATCCGGCTCGACGTCATCACGCCGCACGAGCGGTATATGGAGGAATTTCTCGCGTGGCTGTCAACACAGGAAATATAACGCACAGGCAACAGCACGTTGCTTGCTTGTATCGGAGTCTTCGGGTATACTTCCCTCCAGAGGTGATCGGAATACGGAAACAAAAGATGTGATATTGCAGCTTCGGAACCGGGAAAATCTGTCGCAGGAGGAGCTTGCGGAAAAGCTCTTCGTGACGCGGCAGGCGGTGTCACGCTGGGAGAACGGCGAAACGCTCCCCAACACGGAAACGCTCAAGCGCCTGTCAGCGCTCTTTGACGTCTCCATCAACACGCTTCTCGGCTCGCCGCGCCGGAACATCTGCCAGTGCTGCGGCATGCCGCTTGAAGACGAAATAACCAGCCATGAGCCGGACGGCTCGTTTAATGAGGAATACTGCAAATGGTGTTACTCCGGCGGCAAGTTCAAGTATGAGAGCGCCGAGCAGCTCATTGATTTCTGCGTGGAGCATATGGCGACGGAAGCGTGGCCCGCGGAGCAGGTCCGCGCGCACATGGAAGCCGTTGTGCCGCAGCTCAAGCGCTGGAAGCACGAATAAAAGAATTATAACAAAAAAGCGTATGGCAGCGGCCATACGCTTTTTTGTTATTCGTTATTCCTTCTCCGCCGGGGACTCCGCTGCTTTCTTTTTCATTTTTCCGAATGCAACGAAGCAGAAAACCAATTCTAAGAGAACAAACGGTGCGTAGATAAACATAAATACAATGGAAACAGCATACAGAATTCCCGCTACCAATGCACCCCAATGCGCTTTGAGTGCCCATCCGAGCCAATTGAAAACCACCGCTATGCCAACGCATACTGCGTGCGGTGTCACTAGCGCCGCTGCAATTCCGGCGCCCACAGCCTCCGCCCATTCAGAAGAGGCAATACCACCTGTAAAGTGAACGATCAAATATATCATGTACAGCGTTCCGAGAATTGCCGACGACAACAGCAGCTTGCTTTTTTTCATTTTTCTCTCCTTCTCACGGCTTCAGCGTCACGACTTCATTGAAAGCATCATTTGCGTTCCAGTCGTTGGCATCGCAAGCGCGGAGATTCATTTCGATGTCCTCCACGGTTTCAATGCCGTTTTCCTCAAATACGCTGTTGCTCCACGACATGGAAGTAAAGCACACTTTTTCGCCGCCAAGCGAACAGGCCCAGAACGGATCTGCCATAAAGCCGTTTACAGACACATCATCCGCGGCAAACATCAATTCCTTATCGGTCTTATTCACAAGGTATACATTTACCGTATAACCCCAGATACTATCTTCGGAGAATCCGGTCACGATCACGCTGACAGAGTCATTATCCGCAAGGACGATGTCCTGCGGCTGCGCAGTACGAACATAGTGCTTTACATTTTGTTCACCATCCCGCTGCTATTGTTGTGGCAAAAAATGGATCCGCTTCAATTCCGTTTACAGCAGCCGTCTGCACCGCAAACATATAATTCTTATCTGCCGAACGGTTTTCAAAATACACTTTAACCGTATAGCCCCAGCTGTTATCCGGGTCGATGTCGGTGATCTTAATCACGCACTCTTCGTTATCAACCACCGTGATTTCGTCAAATTTCATCGGTGCTTCCGTCGGTTTTAAAGTCGGCTCCGATTTTCTTTCCGCTTCTTTTTTGTTATCTGTCATTGTCTCTGCCGTTTCCTCATCAACAACGGAACTCTCTGCCGCACTTCCACCGCACGCCGCAAGAAAATCGCTCGCTACAAGTACAACCGCAAGCAGCTGTATCCTCTTTTTTCTCATTTTTCCTCATCCGCCTTTTTTGAATTAACTACATGCACATAATAAAGCCTACGTAGTTTATTATAAAATATCACGATAGTCCACATATAATTTAAGCTGTATTTAATTATATAGGCGGGTTATTTATGGATTACTACGCGATCGGTCAAAGAATACGCAAATTTCGGAAGGCGCACCGGCTTTCTCAGGATGAGCTTGCCGAGCGGATCGGCATTTCCGTGACACACATGAGTCACATTGAAACCGGCAACACCAAGCTGAGTTTGCCTGTGTTGGTCGATATTGCCGGGGTACTCAGTGTTCATACAGATGATCTGCTGTTTGAGACAGCGTCTGCCGAACGGAGCGTCGCTATGGACGCTATTGTCCAAACGCTCAACGGCTGCTCGGCGCAGCAGCTCCGAATTCTGGAGGATATTTTGGAAGCAGCAAGGCTGTCCCTTGAACAACATCTATAACTAAAACCGACAGAAAAGCGGCATCCGGGATTGTACCGGATGCCGCTTTTCTGTCAGTCTTTATTCTGTTTTCGATTTTATCTCTGCCGGAGGCTCAGCTTCGGCTGCGGCTTCCGCCGTTTCGGTCTCTGCCGGGGCTATATCCGTTTTGGGCAGAGGTTCGGTTTTACCGTCGGGCAGCGTTTCCGCCGCTTCCGCGGGATCAAGCTCGATCACGGGCGCCTGTCCCGCGAGGAACTCGGCGTGTGCTTTTCCGTGCGCCACTGCCACGGTGGTGAAAAGGCCGGAAATGCCGTCCAGCAGGAAGCCGAGCGCCGCGGCGAACAGGAGCGTATCGTTCTTTTCAAAGGGATCTACAAGCAGCAGCACGCCCGCCGCGCAGATGCACACGCCCAGCACGAGAGCCGCCGTCCAGCCGCCGGTACCGCAACTTTTGATGTCCAGCCCGTGCTTGCAGTCCATAAAGCCGTGGTAAAGCAGCACGACGCCCATCACGATGACCGTAAGACGCATGATCTGCTCCGCAAGGCTCTGCGTGAGCAGGATCCAGACGCCTGCCACCGCAGCGATAATACCGGAGATGAGCAGCAGTTTTCGCAGCAGGCCGACGCGCTCCCCGGTAAGGTACGAGGCGATCTGCAGTATGCCCGAGAGGATCATCACCGCGCCGAAGCCGTAGCTGATCCATTTCATGGCGGTCGCCGTCCAAATCAGCATGGCAACGCCGAGGGCCAGACAGAGAATGCTCACGCCGAACGCGGCAAATGCAAAATGACGGAAAAATCGTTTCATGGCGTCTCCTTTCAAATGACCGAATAGATCGTGGAAACAAGCTCGTACCGCAGCGGATAATGCGTCATGGTGCCGAGAGCGGAAGCGTCGCTCCTTTTCATCAGCAGCACGTCGGCCTCGCCCGCGGCAGCCGCGGCAGCGAGGACGGACGCATCCCCGGCATAAACCTCGGCAATGTATCCGGTCGCAGTCTCAAACGCCGGGAGCCACGCGGCGAGAATGCCGCTTTCCAGAAGCTCCGTATCCGCCGCAACATGCACATGGCGCGTCTCGTCCGTCGCCGCGGGGATCTCTTCGGAATTGCGCTCTGCAACAGGAACCGTATACATCGGCGTATCCAGCCCGTCGGGGACGAAGCTCTCCGCCGTGTCCTTTCCGGCGGAACGAAGCCAACGGCTGAGCGCCTTTGCCCCGTCGCTCTTTCCCTCGCAAAGGACATACACGGTCTCCTCCCCCGCGGCAAAGCGCGGCGCGGCGGGCGGCTCCGGCGTGGGTTCTTCCGTCGGCTCCGGGGTCGGCTCATCCGCTGCCTCCGGCGCAGTGGTCGCCGGCGTGGTAGGCTCGGCGGAAGGCTCCGCTGTATCCGGCGCTTTGGGGCCGCACGCCGTCAGCAGCAGACACGCCGCGAGAAAAAACGGCACAACAAATTTTTTCATGGTTTGTTCTCCTTTTCGCAGCCGCCGGGACAGCTGCCGCAGTCTCCGCCGCAGCCGCGCTTCCGGTTTTTCCAGCCGCGCTTCACGGCGATCACCGCCCACACGGCGACGCCGAGCACAATAACGATATCCCCTATGGACATACGATGCCTTTCATTTTACTAAATAAGCAGTGCGATCTGGTAGACCGCCGCGCCGAGTCCCCAGGCGAGCACGCACTGAAACACTACGACGCCGAACGTTTTCCACGCCGAGTCAAGCTCCCTCCGGATCGCCGCGACCGCCGCCACGCAGGGCGTATACAGCAGCGTGAACACCAGAAACGCCGCCGCGCTGCGCACGGAGAAGAGCGCAGATAGCGCCACGCCGCCGGTGAGAACGCCAAGCGTGCTGACCACGGCCTCTTTTGCCATAAAGCCCGCAATGAGCGAGGTGCATACGCGCCAGTCGGCAAAGCCGAGCGGTGCAAAGAGCGGCGCGAGAAGTCCGCCGAGCACGGCGAGAAGACTCTGCGAATTGTCCGAAACGGGGTTGATGCGCGTGTCGAACGTCTGCAGAAACCAGATCACAAGGCTCGCAACGAAAATGACGGTAAAGGCGCGGTGAAGAAAATCCTTCGCCTTATCCCACATAAGCTGGAGCGTTGTACGCACCGAGGGCATACGGTAGTTCGGCAGCTCCATCACGAACGGGATGGGGTTGCCGCGAAAGAGCGTTTTCCCGAACACGAGCGCCGCCAGAACGCCGATAAGGATGCCGAAAAGATACAGACCGCCCATGGCGAGCGCCTTATACTTGGGGAAAAACGCCGCGACGAACACGGAATAGATGGGGATCTTGGCGCTGCAGCTCATAAACGGCGTGAGCAGCACGGTCATGCGGCGGTCACGCTCGCTCGTGAGCGTCCGCGTTGCCATGACCGCCGGAACGGTGCAGCCGAAGCCGATGAGCATCGGCACAACGCTCTTTCCGGAAAGGCCGATGCGGCGCAGGAGCTTGTCCATCACGAACGCAACACGCGCCATATACCCGGTGTCCTCCAGCATGGAGAGGAAGAAGAACAGCACTACAATGACGGGCAGGAAGCTCACCACATTGCCGACGCCGCCGAACAGTCCGTCAATAACAAGCGAGTGTACGACCGGATTGATGCCGTAAGCCGTGAGCGCTGCGTCTACCACCCCTGCCAGCGCGTCGATTCCCATGGCAAGCAGGTCAGACAAAAATGCGCCGATCACCTCAAACGTGAGATAAAATACCAGCAGCATGATGCCGACAAAGATCGGCAGAGCAAATATGCGGTGGGTAAGAACGTTATCGATGGCGCGCGAACGCTTCCGCTCGCGGCTCTCCTCGGGTTTTTTCACCGTTTCAGCACAGACCGACTCGATAAACGAATAGCGCATGTCGGCAATGGCAGCGTTGCGGTCGAGCCCCGTTTCGCGCTCCATCTCCACGATGCTGTGCTCGCACAGCTCCAGCTCGTTTTCGTCGAGCGCGAGACGCGCGACAATATCATCGTTGCCCTCGATCACGTTCATGGCCGCCCAGCGGGCGCTCATACGGGCACGCTCGGCGTGGTCTTCCACCACGTGCGTCACGGCATGGATGCAGCGGTGGACCGGCCCCGGCGGGCAGAAGTCATATACCTCCGGCTTGCGCCCGGCGGCTGCCGTGCGGCAGGCGAGCTCCGTCAGATCGGCGATGCCCTCGCCCTTTGCCGCGCTGATCGGCACGACCGGGATGCCGAGCAGCTCCGAGAGCTTCACGGTATCGACCGTGCCGCCGTTGGCGCGCACCTCGTCCATCATATTCAATGCAAGCACCATCGGCACCTGCATCTCGATCATCTGCAGCGTGAGATAAAGGTTGCGCTCAATGTTCGTGGCGTCCACGATGTTGATGATGCCGTCGGGCCGGCCGTCAAGAATAAAATCGCGCGTTACGATCTCTTCGGCAGAATAGGGCCGCAGCGAATAGATGCCCGGCAGATCAACGACCTCGTCGCCCTTCGTGTTGCGGATGGTGCCGCTTTTGCTGTCCACCGTGACGCCGGGGAAATTGCCGACGTGCTGATTGCTGCCGGTGAGCTGATTGAAAAGCGTTGTTTTGCCGCAGTTCTGGTTTCCGGCAAGAGCAAATTTCATGCGAGCTCCACCTCCACCTTGGCGGCATCCTCCAGCCGCAGCGAAAGCGTATACCCGCGCAGAAACACCTCCACGGGGTCCCCCATCGGCGCAATGCGCGTTACGGTAATGTGTGTTTTGGGAATGACCCCCATATCAAGAAGCCGGAGACGGAGAGCCCCCTCACCTCCGACGCTTCGGATGATCCCCGACTGTCCCACATGCAGTTTATCCAACGTCATCTCTTTTTCTCCCATTATATACTGTATTCTCTATTTTACGGCATTATCGCCAAAAATCAATATCCAATCTGCCGGTTTTGTCCCGCCTTACACTTTTGCCGAAAACGTATATTGATTTCCGTTTCCAGTTCTGCTAATATAATACACAAGATATGGCGATATCCATATTATATGTGATGGAGGTTTCATCATGTGCGCACAAGCTCTGCCGGAAGGCATTTACCGCGAGGAGATCATTTTCACGCCGGAGGAAACGGACGGCTTTGGTCGCGTCCGGTCCGACGCGCTTGCCCACCGGTTTCAGGAGATCGCCGCGGTACACCATGCCTTACTCGGCGTCGGGCAGGAGCTCGCCGTGACGAAGGGCTGCTTCTGGGCGCTCGCGCGCACGGAGATGCGCATTTCCCGGCTGCCCGCCGTGGGTGAGCGCGTGTTTCTCGACACCTGGGTCGGGCGGCAGTCGCATGGGTTGTTCTGGCGGCACTACCGGATCGTCGGCGAGGACGGCGCGGCGCTGCTCTACGCCGTTTCGATCTGGGTCATCATGGATATCGAGAGCCGCGCGCTCACTAAGGACCATGCCTGGGCGGTCGTTTCGCGCACGACCGTTGAGGGTGAGCTGCCCGCGGCGTTCAAGCCCATCCCCTTCCCCTGCGCGCTGCCAGAGCACAGCTCCCGCCGCGTGACCGACGCCGAGACCGACGGCAACGGTCATCTTAACAACTGTCTGTATCTTCGCTGGGGGCAGGATCTGCTGCCGGAAGAGTTTTTGCGCACACACAAGCTGCGCAGTGTCTGGATCGAATACCGGAAAGAACTGCCGCGCGGCACAGAATCGGAGTTGACGTATTCGCTCAGCGGGAGTACTCTGTATGTGCGGGGAACCGCAGAAAACAAAGAACGATTTTTGCTGAGGATGGAATATGATGAAACGGTTTGAAAGCGATTATCTGGAAGGCGCGCATCCCGATGTGCTCCGGGCGCTGATCGAAACGAACGGCGAGCAGACCCCCGGCTACGGAGAGGATCCCCACTGCGAGGCCGCCCGCGCCCTGCTGCGCGAGCGCTGCACTCTGCCGGAGGGCGAGATACAGTTCCTCGTCGGCGGCACGCAGGTCAACCGTACCGTGATCGCCTCGATCCTGCGCCCCCATCAGGGCGTTGTTGCGGCGGACACCGGCCACATCGCCGCGCACGAGACCGGCGCGATCGAAAACTCCGGCCACAAGGTGCTGACCGTGCCGAACACGGACGGCAAGATCGCCGCCGCGCAGGTCGAGGAGCTCTGCCGCGCGCACTATGCGGACGCGAGCTTTGAGCACACGGTGCAGCCGGGCATGGTCTATATATCGAACCCCACGGAATTCGGCACCGTATACACCCGCGGCGAGCTGGAAGCGCTCCACGCCGTGTGCAAGGCGCGCCATCTCCCGCTCTTTATCGACGGCGCGCGTCTCGGCGCCGCGCTCTACAGCCCGGTGTGCGACTATACGCTCGCGGACATGGCGCATATGTGCGACGTGTTCACGATCGGCGGCACGAAGATGGGCCTTCTCTTCGGCGAGGCGGCAGTGTTCTCCGCGCCGGAGCTTGCCAAGGATTTCCGCTACTTCGTCAAGCAGAACGGCGGCATGCTGGCCAAGGGCCGTCTGCTCGGCGTGCAGTTTTATGCAGCCTTCAAGGACGGGCTGTATGACCGCATCGGCGCGGAGGAGGTACGTCTTGCGGTTCGTCTGCGTGACGGATTCCGTGCCCGCGGCTGGACCTTCCTGGTGGAGTCTCCCTCCAACCAGCAGTTCCCCATTCTGCCGGACGCGCTCATCGAACGGCTCAAACCGGAGTTTTCGTGCAGCCATACGCAGTCCTTCCCCAACGGCACGAGCGCCGTGCGCTTCTGCACGAGCTGGGCGACGACCGACGCCGACATCGACGCGCTGCTCGACGCCGTTCCCATCAACGCCTGAACCAATACATAACCATTGCCAAAGCTGCCCCGCCCGGATCAATTTTCCGGGCGGGGCAGCTGTCAGCGGGAAAGGTTGCGCGATAGTTGGTAGCGCAACCGGCAACGAGATGTTATATTGGCGGCGAAAAGGAGGTTATTATATGCGATTTTCCATTCTTATGACCGTCATGTCGCTTCTGATCCTTGCCATAGGCGTCTATGTGCTCATACTGCTCATCCGTGCACTGCGAAAGTACATTCGCTCCGAGCCGGTGCGGAAAGAGAAGGCGGCGAGCGCCAGATCGCTCGGCGAGGTATTAAAGCGGCATCGAACGGAGTGCAAAATGACGCAGGAGTTCGTGGCGGAGACGCTGAGCGTCAGCCGGCAGGCGGTCTCCAAGTGGGAGAGCGGCGCATCCGATCCAAGCACGGCGAACCTCATCGCGCTTGCAAAGCTCTTCGGCACAACGCCGGAGGAGCTGCTGAAAGAAATTCAGTAACAACAAAAGAGCGTCCCCTTTCGCACAGCTTTGCCGCGTGTGGGGACGCTCTTTTCTCTTTTTTATGCGGTAATATTCCTTCCCTTGCGCATTTCGCGCCGATAAAATGGGATAAGCAGCGCCGTGGCGCCGATCCACGCGAGCGGCGAAGAGAAGCACACGCCCGTATAGCCAAGCACACGGGAAAGACCGAGCGCGCCGCCGATACGCATCACGAGCTCGACAACGCACGCGAGGAACGGTGCGGTGCTGTTGCCCATGCTCTGCACCGTGGAGCGATAGATGACGAGAAGCCCGAGCACGACGTAAAACGGCGCGACGGCAGTGAGATACCCGCCGGCATAGGAGATGATCTCCTCGGTCGGCGCGTCGATGAAGAGCGAGACGACCGAGCGCCGCGCGAGCAGCATTATTGCGCACATAAGGATATTGACACTCTCGAGCTGGATGAGTGAGGCGTGGACGCCCTCACGGATGCGGTCGAAGCGGTGCGCCCCATAGTTCTGCGCGACATAGCCCGAAATGGCGATCTGGTACGCCGTATTGACGAGCACCGAGAGCTGATCGACCTTCGTCGCGGCGGTATAGCCCGCCACTGCCGTCTTGCCGAGCGAGTTGACGCACGCCTGCACGACGAGTTGCCCGATGCACATCACGGACATCTGAAAGCCCATGAGAAACCCGACGCGCAGATGGCGCGCCGCGGCGATCTTACTCCCCGTGAAGTCTCCCCGGCGCGTGCGGAGCACCGGGTATTTCCGCAGCCCGACGATCGTGCAGAGGACCGCCGAGAGAAGCTGGCTGAGTACTGTCGCCCATGCCGCGCCCGCAACGCCCATACGGAACGGGACGATAAAGAGAACGTCCAGCCCGATGTTGAGCAGCGACGAGAGGACGAGGAAGATGAGCGGCGTGCGGCTGTCGCCGAGCGCACGGAGCATATAGGAAATGATATTATAAAAAACCGTCGCGCCGGTGCCGAGCAGTATCACGAAGAGATAGGCATAGGCGTCGGCAAAAATATCCTCCGGCGTCTGCATCCAGCCGAGCACCGGCCGGGTGAGCAGGCACACGACCGGCGTGAGCAGCAGCGTAAACGCCGCCGAGAGCGTCCACGACACCGCGGCGCTCCGGCGCATACCGGTCTCATCCCGTGCGCCGCAGCACTGGCCCAGGCAGATGCCGAAGCCGCCGGTCAGTCCCTGCACGAAGCAGAGGACGAAATAGCTGATGATGCCTGTGGAGCCGACGGCGGCGAGCGCGTCCGCGCCGAGCGTTTTGCCGACAATAACCGTGTCGGCGAGCGTATAGAAAAGCTGGAAGAGGTTCCCGCCGAGCACCGGCAGCGCATACCGCAGCAGCACGCCGAACGGACGGCCTTCCGTCAACTGTCTTTCCATGCAGAAAACTCCTTTTGATTTTCGCGCGGATACTATACTCCACGCCGCCAAAAATGAAAAGCGGCAAAATCCACAAGGATGCAAAACCGGCCTTCGCCGCATTTATGCGGGAAAGCCGGTTTTGCATTTATTATTATAATATATGTAAACGCCCTGTGGCGGTCGCTGTTGGTCTGCCGCTTTCGGCTCCGCCGCGGTGGACAGTTACCTCTTAAACACAGTGCCGGGTCATTCGCGCTTTCCCGTGCCGTGGAGCATGGCTGCATAATACCGGCCGCACCTGAAACCGAGTCGAAAAATCCGGCGAACAAATTGTGAATCCGTGGGAAGAAAAACTTTTTTGACCGGGAATTTTTCAGGCGCATTTCAGCTTGGGATATGATATTATACCCATCAAGGGAGGGATCTCTATGCGCATTCTCATTGCCGAGGACGAGGTGAGCATTGCGAAAGCATTGCAGCTCATGCTCGAAAAGAATAAATACTCCGTGGACGTTGTCCACAATGGAACGGACGCGCTCGACTATATCTGCGCAGGCGAGTACGACGCGCTCGTGCTCGATATTATGATGCCCGGCATGGACGGCATTTCGGTGCTGACGGAAGTGCGGCGGTGCGGCATAACGACGCCGGCGCTCTTTCTCACGGCCAAGAGCGAGGTAGAGGACCGCATCGCGGGGCTGGACGCCGGCGCAGACGACTATCTGCCCAAGCCCTTCGCGGCGGGCGAATTTCTCGCGCGGGTGCGCGCGCTCGTGCGCCGCAGCAGTGCCTATGCGCCCGATGTGCTCTCCTTCGGCGGCACGACGCTCGACGCGAGCGCCTACATTCTCCGCGCCGCTGGGGGCGAGGTGCGCCTGAACAACAAGGAATTTCAACTCATGGAACTGTTTCTGCGCCACCCGCACCAGATCTTCTCCGCCGAACGGATCATGGACAAGATCTGGGGGTTCGACAGCGACGCGGAGATCGACGTTGTATGGACGTACATCGGCTTTCTGCGCAAAAAGCTGCGGGAGATCGGCTCGAACGTAGAGATTAAAACCATCCGCGGTGCGGGATACACGCTGGAGGAGACGTCATGCTGAAGAAAATGCAGCGCCGCTTTATCGGCGCGGCAATGGCGGCGTTCACCGCCGTGATCCTTGTGCTGTTCTGCGTCGTGAACGCCGGGAACTACCGGAGCGTCGCCGCGCAGCAGGACGATACGCTGTCGCAGTTGCTTGCCCAGAGTGAGCGCAGCGCGCCGAATGACAACGAAACATCGCCGGAGAAGCCCGACGCGGAGACCGGCACTTCGCTCCCGGACGGCGTTCCGGTCCCCCGTATCGACGGCGGGAAGAACTTCTCGCCGGAGGTGCCGTATATGTTCCGATACTTCTCCGTACGATACGATGCCGGCGGCACGCTCGCGCAGGTCGATCAGGATTTTATCGCGTCCATCTCGCGTGCTGACGCAGAGGAATACGCCGCCGACGTGCTCGCACTTGGGCAAACACACGGGTATTATAAGGGCTACCGATATCTCGTTGCCATCTCTGATAGCGGCACGAGCGTCATTTTTCTCAATTCCGAACGCGAGCTGCATGCGATCCGCGCACTCTTCTGGATCACCGCCGCGGTAGCGGGCGGGTGTCTGGTCATAGTATTTCTGCTGGTGCTGCTTTTTTCGCGGCGCGCCATTGCGCCGTATATGCGCAATCTTGCCATGCAGAAGCAGTTTATCACGAATGCCAGCCACGAGCTGAAAACGCCGCTGACCGCCATTTCGACGAGCGCAGACGTGCTCGCCATGGAGTATGAGAACGACGAATGGGTGAAAAATATTCAGTCGCAGTCCGTCCGGCTCTCGCGGCTCATCTCCGATCTTGTGACGCTCTCGCGGCTGGATGAGGAAAACCCGTTCCCGGAGCGGGCGGAATTTTCGCTCAGCGACGCCGTGTGGGAGACCGCCGAACCGTTCACCGCGCTCGCCCGCTCCCGCGGCCGGAGCTATTCCCAGAACATTGAGGACGGTCTCACCATGACGGGCGACCGTGCCGCAGTGCAGCAGATGGTGTCCATCCTGCTGGATAATGCCAACAAGTACACGCCCGAGGGCGGCAGCATTTCTCTTTCGGCCCGCCGCGCCGGGCAGAAAAACGAGATCAGCGTTTCCAATACCTGCGAGGGCGCGGAGAGCATCGACGTAACGCGGCTCTTCGACCGGTTTTACCGCGCAGACGAATCGCATTCGACGCGCATCGGTGGCACTGGCATCGGTCTTTCGATCGCACGCGCCACTGCCGAGGCGCACGGCGGCACGATCGAGGCCGGCGTGAGCGGCGATACTATCACATTCCGGGTAAAAATATAATAGCGCAAAGCCCGCCGCACGATTCCGTGCGGCGGGCTCAGCCTGTCAAAGAAGCTCGCC
>DHKA01000103.1 GCA_002404605.1 Clostridiales bacterium UBA4706
GCCGGAAACGCCGACGGAGGTAGAGCTTACCTTCTCCAACGCCGGAAAGACCTATATCGTCCGGCGCAACCCGGAGTATGAGCGCCCCAAGTCCCGCGGCGCCGGAACAACGAAAGAGCTTGCGCGTGCGGAGCTCACAATGCCGGACGGCCGCGTCATCACGCGCCGCACGGAGGTGGACGCAGCGATCCGCGATATACTCGGCGTGGACCGCTCACAGTTCTGCCAGATCGCCATGATCGCGCAGGGCGAGTTCCGAAAGCTCCTGCTGGCGGACACAAAAGACCGCCGGGAGATCTTCCGCAATATATTCAGGACCGGTCTGTATACGCGCTTTCAGGAGCGCGTAAAGGACGATTTTCTCGCGCTCAGTCGCAAACGGGAGGAAGCGCGAAAGGCGTTCGATCAATACGCTTCAAGTATCCGTTTTCCGGAATGCCGGGAGCTTCCTCCAGAGGATGAGCTGTCGGCCTTTCTTGCGGAAATTCTCGCGGAGGATCGCGCGGCTGATGGCGCGCTTCGGGATGCGCTTGAAAAAACCGAGAAGGAGATCGATGCTTTGACCACCGCCGCGGCAAAGGCGGAAGAGGACAGAAAGAATCGATGCGCGCTTAACGAGGCGGGAGCATCGCGTGCTGTGGCGGAAGAATCGGTGAAAAAATCGCGCCTTGCGCTGGAGACGGAGAACGGGCGGCAGCCGGAGCTTGAAGCGCTGGATAAAACGCTCTCGGAGTTGGAAGAAGAACTCAAAAGGCACGCCGATCTCTGCGCGAAGGAAACAGAGACCGCTGCGGCGAAAAAAGCGGCGGACGACGCAGCGGAGCGCCTTTCCGCGCTTGAAGCAGCGCGCAGGGAACTGCAGGAACAACTTTCCCGGGAGCGGGAGGAATACCATGCGCTTACCTCATCGGCGGAAAGGCTTGTGACCCTCCGGCAGGAGAAAGCCGGTCTGGATCAATTTCTGGAAGAGATCGGAAGATACGAGACCGCGCTTCAGACCCTTTCGGAGAAGGAAGCAGCGGTGGACGATGCGCTGGCGGCCTATACGGAAGCACGCTGTGTCGAGGAACGGCTTTCCGGAAAGGCGCAGGAGCTGCGCAGGAGATTCAACGACGAGCAGGCGGGCGTGTTGGCGTCCTCGCTTCATGATGGCGAGCCGTGTCCCGTCTGCGGCGCGCTGACGCACCCGCACCCCGCGCAGTGCGCGCCCGACGCACCGGACGAGAAAGCAGTAAAAGATGCGGAAAAAAAGGCCAGAGCCGCGCAGAAGAACGTAAACGAAGCGAGCGCCGCCTCCGGCAGCGCGAAAACCGCCTGCGAAACGGCCCGGACAGAAGCGGAGAAGCAGAAGGAAAAACTGTTCGGCGCCAACAAAGGCTTCATTGATCTTGTATCCGAAAAGACGATTGCCGCGCGCCGGTGCTCGGATAAGGACAGCGAGATCGCGCGGGAAAAGAAAAATGCTGCACGCTATGAAGCGCTCGCCGAACAGATCCCGGCAGAGGAAAAAAAGCTCTCTGCCATGGATGCTCCGCTTTCCGGGGCACAGAAGGAAAACGCGGCGGCACAGAGCGCACTCTCGGCGCTTCGGGCGGCAGTGGGCGAGCTCCGCGCCGGCATAAAGTATGAAAGCGCGGCGGATGCCGAAAAGGAGAAAACACGCGCGCTCGCACGGCAGACGGAGATCCTTGCAGCGCGGGAAAACGCAGAGAAAGCGCTCCGTATTGCCGAACAGCAGCTGTCTGTGGAAAAGGGGCGGGTGGAGCAGCTGGAAAAGCTCCTGGCCAATGCACCCTCAGCCGATCCGGCTGAACTTGCGGAAGGAAAAGAGCGGCTCACAGCGCAGAAAAAAGAGATACTGCAAAAGCGGCTTGCACTCAACAGCCGCATCACGGCAAACGAGGGCGCGAAAGCCGGTATAGACGAAAAGACTGCCGAGATCAGCGAGCTCAATGCACGCTGGATATGGATGAAGCCGCTGGCCGACACTGCGAACGGTGCGCTTTCCGGGAAAGAACGCGTTTCGCTGGAAACGTATGCGCAGATGACGTACTTTGACCGCATCCTTGCGCGCGCCAACGCGCACCTAATGCGGATGTCCGGCGGGAAATACGATCTCAAGCGCCGAGAGAGCGCGGCAAAGCTCAACACACAGAGCGGATTGGAGCTTGACGTGATCGACCATTATAACGGAAGCGAGCGCAGCGTGAAAACGCTCTCCGGCGGCGAAACCTTTCTTGCCTCCCTCTCGCTCGCACTCGGACTGTCGGAGGAGATCCAGTCGAACGCCGGCGGCGTGCAGATGGATACGCTCTTTGTGGACGAGGGCTTCGGCTCGCTTGACGAGGAAACGCTCCGGCAGGCCATGCGTGCGCTGCGCAAGCTCTCCGAGGGCGAACGGCTCATCGGCATCATTTCCCATGTATCCGAGCTGCGCCGGGAGATCGACCGGCAGATCGTTGTTACGCGCTCGCCGGACGGTGCGAGCTGTGCAAAAATCGTTACGGAATAAAAATAAAGGAGAAAAGGATCCATGAAAGTTCTTATCATCAACGGCAGTCCCCGTGCGAACGGCAACACGGACATTGCGCTGCGCGAAATGGAAAAAGTCTTTGTCGAAGAGGGCGTGGAGACGAAGCGGCTGAACATCGGGACACAGATGATCCACGGCTGTGTCGCCTGCAATGTCTGCCTCCGCACAGGCAAATGCGGCTTCGACGATGTGGTGAACCGCGCTGCCGATATCCTCCGCGACTGCGACGGGCTTGTCGTAGGTACGCCGGTGTACTATGCCTCCGCAAACGGCACGGTCGTGTCGTTCCTTGACCGGCTTTTCTACTCCGTGCCGTACGATCTCACAATGAAAGTGGGCGCTTCGGTTGCCGTGGCGCGCCGCGGCGGGACGAGCGCGACGTTTGACGAACTCAACAAGTACTTCACCATCAGCGGCATGCCGGTCGTATCCAGCCAGTACTGGAACAGTGTTCACGGCTGTCAGCCGGGTGAGGCAGGGCAGGACGCCGAAGGTCTCCAGACGATGCGCACGCTCGCGCGGAATATGACGTTCCTGATGAAGAGCATCGCTCTTGGGCGGCAGAAATACGGCCTTCCGGAAAAGGAAGAGCGCGTCGCAACAAACTTTATTCGCTGAGTATCTGGAAATATATAAAATAATGTATTGATTTTTTCCCTGCGTGACGATATGATAAAACGAAAACCGGATGATCCGGTCAGCGATGAGGAAAGGACAGGCGTCCCGCCTTTTTCTATGGAAACGATCACATCCCGGAAAAATTCCCGCGTACAGGCGCTGCGCGCGCTGGGCAAGGACAAGGCATACCGCCGCAAGCGGGGACTGTTCCTCTGTGACGGGGAAAAGCTGCTCTCCGAAGCGCTCGCAAACGGAGCAGACATCGCGGAAGTATATCTGCGCGGCGCAAAGCCGGCCGGCTCTCTGCCGGAAGTCCCGGTCTATGCGCTCTCCGAGGATGTGTTTGACTATGCCTCTCCGCTTGAGCACAGTCCCGGTCCGCTTTTCACCGTTCGGACAAAGCCCATTCCGGAAAGCGCCCGGCCTGACCGAGTCATAGTTTTGGAAAACGTGCAAGACCCCGGCAACGTCGGCACGGTGCTGCGCACGGCGGCGGCTCTCGACACGGAGCTCGTGGTGCTTCTTGGCGAGTGCGCCGACCCATATAACCCGAAAACCGTCCGTGCCGCCATGGGCGCTCTCTTCCGTCAGCGGATATGGGAGACCGATCTCGCCGCGCTCTGCGCGAAGCTCCGCGAATGGGAACTTCCGCTCTGCGGTGCGGCGCTCCGGGCAGAGAGCGTCGATGTAAATAGCGTTTCGCTCCGCCGCGCGGCCATCGCCGTTGGCAATGAGGGACGGGGTCTTACCGACGCGCTTCTGGAAAAGTGCGATACAAAGATCATTCTCCCCATGACGCCCGGCAGCGAGTCGCTCAACGCGGCGGTCGCGGCCTCCATACTTATGTGGGAGATGTGGAAGCAGCGCGGATAAACGAAGAGGGGAGAAAGGGAATGTCGCAGCTTCGGTACTGGGTATGGCTTGCCTCCGTGGACGGAGTGCGCACGATCTCGCTCTGCCGTGTTCTGGAGCACTTCGGCGGGGCGATGGAAGCCTATTTTGCGCCCGAAGAGCGGCTTTTGGAGATAGAGGATCTTTCGCCGCAGGAGCGGCGCGCCCTCGCTGACCGAAGCCTTGAGCGCACCGAACAGATCCTTGCGCTCTGTCAGGAGAAGAATATCCGTATTCTCACGCTGCACGATGCCGCTTACCCCGACCGCCTGCGGCAGATCGCCGATCCGCCGCTCGTGTTATATGTCCGCGGGAATCTTCCGTTTCTCGACGAGCTTCCGACGGTTGCGATCGTCGGCACGCGAAAGGCGAGCGCTTACGGGATCAAGGTGGCGACCCGCCTTGGGCAGGAGATCACTTCTTACGGCGCCTGCGTCATTACCGGCATGGCGCTCGGCGTGGACGGCGCCGCCGCCCGCGGCGCACTGCTCGCGGGCAAACCGTGCGTCGGCGTGCTGGGTACGGCGATCGACGTCAACTACCCTGCGGCCAATTCGCTGCTCATTGACGATGTAGCTTCTGCCGGGGCCGTTATCAGCGAATTTCCACCGCTCTATCCAACGAAACCGGAGAACTTTCCCCGCCGCAACCGCATTATCAGCGGCCTTTCCTGCGGCGCGTGCATCGTGGAAGCGCCGGCGCGCAGCGGAGCGCTCATCACCGCCGGGTTCGCGCTCGAGCAGGGGCGCGATGTGTTCGCCGTTCCGGGCAATATTGACAGCCCGAACAGCGCCGGGACCAACGCGCTCATCCGCGACGGCGCCAAGGCGATCACCGGCTCACGGGATATCCTTTCGGAGTATGAAGGGCTCTATCCCGGCCGTATTCAATATGATACGAAGCTGTATTCTCCACCGAAAAGAGCGGAAAACCCACCGATTTCGGCAAAAACAGAGATTGACAAGCCGCAGACGATACCGTATAGTGACCTCGAAAGCCGTCTGACGGAGTATACGGAGGATCACAGGACTCTTCTGCGCTGCATTTCGCGGGGCGAGACCCATGTGGATGAAATGGCGGCTTCGACCGGCTTTTCCGCGGCAAAGGTGCTCGCTTGCATGACGGTGCTCACCATCCGCGGCGCGGTAAAGCCCCTGCCGGGAAAACGGTATTCATTGAACCTGAAGTAAGGACGATAGTATATTATGGCGCAAGCAAAAAAGGATCTTGTCATTGTGGAGTCTCCCGCCAAGGCACGGACGATCGAAAAGTACCTCGGCGGCGACTATAAAGTTATTGCATCCATGGGCCACCTCCGCGACCTGCCCAAGAGCAAGCTCGGTGTGGACATTGAACACGGCTTTACGCCGGAGTATATCCCGGTCGCCGCGCGGTCGGACGTTATCAACGAACTGAAAAAGCGTTCCAAAGAGGCTGGAACGGTCTATCTTGCTACCGACCCGGACCGCGAGGGCGAGGCGATCAGCTGGCATCTCAAGGAGCTTTTGAAGATCCCCGACGAGAAGGCCCGCCGTGTTACCTTTAACGAGATCACCAAAAAGGTCGTGCAGGAGAGCATCGCCAATCCGCGCGACATCGATCAGGATCTGGTGGACGCGCAGCAGGCGCGCCGCATTCTGGACCGCATCGTCGGCTATAAGCTCAGCCCGCTTCTCTGGCGCAAGGTGCGCCGTGGCCTCTCTGCGGGCCGCGTGCAGTCCGTCGCCATCCGCATGGTCGTGGACCGCGAAAACGAGATCCGCGCTTTCCAGCCGGAGGAATACTGGTATCTGGACGCCCATCTGGATCGCGCCGGGAAGAAGGGCGGCTTTGTTGCCCGGTATTATGGCACGGCGGACAAGAAAAAGGAGCTCCACAGCGAAAAGGAAGTGGAGGACGTCATCGCTGCCGTGGAAAAGGCGGCGTGGGAGATCGGCTCCGTCAAGCGCGGCGAGCGCCAGCGCAGCCCGTCGCCCCCGTTCATCACCTCCACGCTGCAGCAGGAGGCGAGCCGCCGTCTGGGACTCACGCCGCGGCGCACGATGAGCATTGCGCAGCAGCTTTACGAAGGCGTGGATATCACCGGCGAGGGGACGGTCGGTCTCATCACGTATATGCGTACCGACTCGTTGCGCCTTTCCGAGGAAGCCATGGCCGCCGCAGGCAGCTTTATCCGCAGCTTCTACGGCGAGGAGTACTATTACGGCAAGCCCCGCCGCTTTAAAACCAAGGCAGGCGCGCAGGACGCGCACGAAGCCATCCGCCCGAGCAACGTAAATCTCACGCCCGAGCGCGTAAAAAAGGATCTCACGCCGGAGCAGTACCGTCTGTACCGGCTGATCTGGGGGCGCTTTACGGCGAGCCAGATGGCAAACGCCATCTATGATAACGTGGTGATCGACGCGCTCAGCGCCGGACACTGTTTCAAGGCGAACCATTCTTCTCTTCGTTTTCCGGGATATACCGCGGTGTACGAAGACCCGAACGAGGACGAGGAGACCGGTGGGAAGAAGCCGCTGCCCGATCTTGCCGAGGGCGAGAGCGTAACGCTCAAAAAGCTCGACAAGGAGCAGCGCTTCACCGAGCCTCCGGCGCGCTACACGGAGGCGACGCTCATCCGCGCCATGGAGGAAAAGGGCATTGGTCGTCCGAGCACCTATGCCCCGACCATCAGCACCATCACCGGGCGCGAGTATGTCGCCAAGGAAGGGAAGTACCTCAAGCCGACGTCCCTCGGCGAAGTCGTTACGGGACTCATGGAAGAGCGCTTTCCCGATATCGTCGATCTCAAGTTCACCGCGCATATGGAAGACCGGCTTGATGAGATCGAAAACGGCAAGATCGACTGGAAAGACGTTCTGGAGGATTTCTACGGCGATTTTGATAAAGAACTGACCGACGCGGAAAAAGCGCTCGAGGGCGTGCATATCAAAGTCCCCGACGAGGTCTCCGACGAGGTGTGCGACAAGTGCGGCCGTCATCTTGTGGTAAAGAGCGGACGTTTCGGCCGTTTCCTTGCCTGCCCCGGCTTCCCGGAATGCAACTTTACAAAACCGATCGTCATTGAAATGCCCGGCCGGTGCCCGAAGTGCGGTGGACGCATCTTCAAGCGCACGTCCAAGAAGGGCTATACGTACTACGCCTGCGAGCGCGGCGCGGAGTGCGGCTTTATGACGTGGGACGTTCCGGTCAAGGACGTTTGCCCGTCCTGCGGCAAAACGCTCTTCAAGCTCTCCGGCAAAGGCGCGAGAAAGCCCTTCTGCGTCAATCCTGAGTGCGACATGTTCGTACCGGAGGAAAAGCGCGGCTATCGCCGCAAGGCTGCCGCAGATAAAACGGTCGAAAAGCCGCAGGAATCGGCTGCGGAGAGCACAGAAAAGAAAGATACACCGAAAGAGGATAAATGAACGCTGTAACGGTTGTTGGCGCCGGTCTTGCCGGTTCCGAAGCGGCTTATCAGCTCGCCGTCCGGGGCATCCCCGTGCGGCTGATCGAAATGAAGCCGAAAAAAATGACTCCGGCGCACGTCTCTCCGTATTTCGCGGAACTCGTGTGCTCAAATTCGCTGCGTAGCGACGAGCTTACTAACGCTGTGGGGCTTCTCAAAGAAGAGCTGCGGCGGCTCGGCAGCGTCGTGATGCGCTGCGCGGATGAGCACCGTGTGGCCGCCGGCGGCGCGCTGGCGGTGGACCGCGAAGGCTTTGCCCGCGCCGTGACCGAGGCCGTCCGCGCCCTTCCCAATGTGGAGATCGTTGAGGAAGAGGCGGTGGATATTCCCGACGGGGAAGTCATCATCGCAAGCGGCCCTCTTACCTCCGATGCGCTCGCGGAGAACATCCTCCGGCGCACCGGCAGCGAAGGGCTGCACTTCTATGACGCCGTCGCGCCGATCGTATCGCTGGATTCCGTCGATATGGAAAGCGCCTTCCGCGCCTCCCGGTACGATAAAGGAACGGCGGATTATGTAAACTGCCCGATGACCGAGGAAGAATACACCGCATTCTGGAAGGAGCTGACGACTGCCCGCGAAGCGGCGGTCCACGGCTTTGACGACGGCGGCGTATTTGAAGGCTGCATGCCGGTCGAGGTCATGGCGCGACGCGGTTTTGATACGCTGCGGTACGGGCCGATGAAACCGGTCGGACTGCGCGATCCGCACACAGGGCGCGAACCCTATGCCGTGGTGCAGCTCCGGCAGGACAATGCCGACGGTACGCTCTACAACCTTGTCGGCTTTCAGACGCATCTGGCATTTCCGGAGCAGCGGCGGGTGTTTTCGATGATCCCTGCGCTGCGCGAAGCGGAGTTCGTCCGCTACGGCGTGATGCATCGGAATACCTATTTGCAGTCTCCCGGAAAGCTTGACCGGTATTACCGGCTGATCGCCGAGCCGCGCATTGCCTTCGCCGGACAGATCACGGGCGTGGAGGGATATGTGGAATCCTGCGCCTCCGGTATGCTCGCCTCGCTCGAAATGGCGGCGCGGCTGCAGGATCTGCCGCCGGTCGATTTTTCGCAGGAAACGGCCATCGGCGCGCTGGGACTTTATATCTCCCATGGCAGCATCGGCGATTTCCAGCCGATGAACATCAATTTTGGCATCATCTCCCCGCTGACCTACCGGGTCAAAGGGAAAAGAAATAAAAACGCGGAGATCTCGGCCCGTTCGCTGGCACAGATCGACGAGCTGGTGAAAGGAGACCTTTGGAATGCGTATTCTCATTGACGCCATGGGCGGCGATAACGCCCCCGGAGAGATCGTCCGCGGCGCGGTGGAAGCCTCGCGTGAGTTTCATGTGGATGTGGCGCTTGTAGGCCGAGAGACGGAGATCCTCGTTTGTCTGAACGAGATCGATGTTACGCCTGGAGAACATATTCAGGTCGTGAACGCGCCGGACGTTATCTCAATGGAAGATGACCCGAGCACTGCTACGCGCAAAAAGCCGGAATCTTCCATGGCCGTTGCGCTTCAGATGCTCCACCGCGGCGAGGGCGACGCCGTCATTTCCGCCGGAAGCACCGGCGCGCTTCTGAGCGGCGCCACGCTCACGGTGCGGCGTATCCGCGGCATCCGCCGCGCCTGCTTCGGCCCGGTGATCCCGAACGGCGGCAAAGGCACGCTTCTGATCGACTGCGGCGCGAACGTGGAATGCACGGCGGAATATCTGCTGCAGTTTGCCTATATGGGCAAGTTCTACACGCACGATCTTCTCGGGTGCGAAGATCCCCGCATCGGTCTTCTGAATATCGGCGCGGAGGAGACGAAGGGGACGGAGCTTCAGAAACAGACCTATGCTCTCCTGAAGGAAGCTCACGAAGCCGGACGGCTCAACTTCGTCGGCAATGTGGAAGCGCGCGATGTGTTCTCCGGAAATGTTGACGTGCTCGTTTGCGACGGCTTCTCCGGAAACGTGCTGCTCAAGTGCATTGAGGGCACGGCCATGATGCTTATGAAGCGGCTCAAGGGCATTTTCTATAAAAACACCGCCAACAAGCTCGCGGCGGCCGTCCTCAAAAAGGATGTGTACGCGCTCAAGTCGCTCTTTGATCCGAGCGAGGTCGGCGGCACGGCGCTGCTCGGCATTTCCAAGCCCGTCATTAAAGCGCACGGCTCTTCGGATGCACGCGCTATCCGCAGCGCCGTCCGGCAGGCAATTACATTCATCGATTCTGACGTGATCGGCAGCATCGAGAAGAATGTTGCATATATGCGTATTTCACCGAACGAAGGAGAATAAAAAGACATGGTACTCGAACAAATCATCAAAATGGTCGCCGAGCAGTTTATGATCGACGAAAACGAAATCACCGCGGATACGTCCTTTGTGGACGATCTGGGCGCGGACTCTCTCGACGTCGTGGAGCTTACGATGGCGCTGGAAGAGACCTTCTCTCTGCCTGACACCCCGGAAGACGAGCTGACCAACATCCAGACTGTCGGCGATCTTGCCGACTACGTGTCTCGCGCGACGCAGGAATAAGCGCATGACCGTTCTGGAAGAGAGACTGGGCCATTCGTTTCGGAATCGGGCGCTGCTTGAAACGGCGGTAACGCACAGCTCCTACGCCAACGAGAACCGTGCTTCCGGCATCGTCTGCAACGAAAGGCTGGAATTTCTGGGCGATTCTGTTCTTGGCGTTACGGTCGCGGACTTCCTTTACCGGAACTTTCCCGATATGCCGGAAGGCCGCATGACGCGGCTCCGTGCGGAGCTCGTCTGCGAGCAGTCGCTTCACCGCGTGGCGTTGGAGCTGCATCTGGGCGACTATCTTCGTCTCGGCAAGGGCGAGGAGCATAACGGCGGGCGGGAGCGCGCGTCGATCCTTTCCGACGCTGTGGAGGCGGTCATTGCCGCCATGTATCTCGACGCCGGGATGGAAACGGCGGCGGGATTCATCCACCGCTGCCTGTTGGACGATGTCCACGCCATCGAAACGCCGTCCTTTACCGACTATAAAACTGCCCTGCAGGAGCTCGTGCAGCGTCAAAGCGGGCAGGTGCTCTCCTATGAGCTTGTCGGCGAGGAGGGGCCGGATCATGCGAAGACGTTCCGTATGCAGGTCTGCCTGAACGGTGAGCCGGTCGGACTTGGAACTGGACGCACCAAAAAAGAAGCGGAGCAGACCGCCGCTGCCAACGCGCTGGAGGCGCTGCGGAAGTGACGCCGCGCCGCCGTATCCTTCCCATATTTGTCCCGCATGCAGGCTGCCCGAACGACTGCGTTTTCTGTAATCAGAGGCGCATCACCGGAACGGACGGGACGATGGACGGAAAAAAGTGTGAGGCGATCATAAAAGAGTGGATAGACTATATATCCGGCGAGGCGGAGATCGCCTTTTTCGGCGGCAGTTTTACGGGAATNNCCGAACGACTGCGTTTTCTGTAACCAGAAACGCATCTCCGGCAGCCTGCTTCCGGCTTCTGCGGAAACGGTGCGCGCTGCCGTTTCTACGCTTGTGCCGGGCAGCGGGTATGAGCTGGCGTTTTATGGCGGCAGCTTTACCGCC
>DHKA01000092.1 GCA_002404605.1 Clostridiales bacterium UBA4706
GCGGAGTATGCGACACCGGAAGAACTTTTCGGGTACGACTTCATCACATCTGCCTATCAGCGAGACCCGCAGGAATCTAAAGAGCGCATGATGCAGCATCTTTCCACCATCCTGCCAGATGCGTCCGCACAGCAGATTACGAAAATATTGAAAGGATAAAACACTATGAGCAATAAACTTGTAGCATATTTTTCTGCGTCCGGCGTGACTGCAAAGGTTGCCGAGACGCTGGCAGAGGCAATCAGCGCAGACATCTTCGAGATTGAGCCGAAAGTACCGTACACGGAAGCTGATCTGAACTGGATGGACAAGAACGCCCGCAGCACGATTGAGATGAATGATCCTGCTTCCCGTCCTGAAATTGCCGTGAAGCGTGACAACATGAAGGACTACGCTACGATTTTTGTTGGCTTCCCGATCTGGTGGTATGTCGCGCCGACGATTATCAATACGTTCCTTGAGAGCTATGATCTGACCGGCAAGACAATTATCCCGTTTGTGACCTCTGGCGGAAGCGACATTGGCAAGACGAACGAGCGCCTTGCGCCGAGTTGCAAAGGCGCAAAGCTGCTGGAAGGCAAAGTCTTCAAGCACAACGTTGGACATAAAGAAATGTCGGCGTGGGTTGATGGACGTGGACTTTAATCTGCATATAAATCTCAAATTGTAGAATTATGAATTTGCAAAAAAGATGATTTTTAGTAGCCAAGAAATTGATTTTGCAGCATCTACAGATTGCAAGTATTACATTTTCCGTGTATATTACAATGAAAGCGGCGAAAGATGCGTAAAAGTTTGTACTAATGCGAAAGGATTATTTAGGTATATCCATTGCAAAACGACTGACTACGAGAGTGCATTAGCAAATTTCGCAAAGCTAGAAACTGTAAAATTAGCAATTTTTCCTACGCAGGAAGAATTAAAATTCGGTCAGCAGATTCTTTTACCCGCATAGTTTGTTTACGGTGCATAACAAAATGTTATGCACCGTTTGCTCTTTACGTCTTCTCCTTACATCTACGCATATGTTGTAAGAACAAACCCCTGTTAATTTGTGGCAACGCATGATTGCATCTCTGTGAGGTTTTTATTTTGATGTTGCGGGCATGCGGTCAATTCCTTTTTACTTCCGCTGGTTGCTCCTGTGGCGGAGCTTTTCGAGCGCGGTGGCGTCGAGCTGATTGACGGTCACGAACTTTTCGCCGTAGAACACCGCCCAGTTATTGAAAACGCAGGGCATCGCTTTCGCCGCTTCGAGCGTGTCCACGTGGGCGAACTGTGCGGGAATGTTCTTCTTTATTATCGATTCCCTCTGGTTTTGTTGTAACCCCGATAATAAGCGTTATACGCTTGTATTGTCTGCCGTTCCAGTTCATCCAACGACCTAAAGCCACTGTCACGCAGCGCGATCATTTTGATGACGAAATCATCCCCGTATTTGTAATCTGCATATACATCACCATTGCCGCGTCCCTGAAAGTGTTGGTTCACCCTCTGAAAAACTTTTGCGGCCTGTCCAACGTAGCTCATATTCTTGGTGCGGTTTAAAAGAATGTATACGCCGGGAAATTCATAATTGCTGGAAACGTATCGCCGTCCGTCTCTCACAGTCCTTATACGCATAAATTCTTGCGGCGTAACTTGAATCGCGCTGTTGGCTAATTTATGTATTCTCTTTTTTACGTACCCCACTCGAATACCTTTTACCAGAAGAACAATAACGGCTGCAGCGACCCAAATATATATGACGGCTTTTATAGCGCGCTCCGGTGAGTAAAACAGACTGTTAACCCAGTTGAGAACAGCATAGAACAATTTATTCATGCCCATCATTTTTTTCTTTCATGTCCCCGCCGAGATGCTTCTGGAAGAAGCTCACGTCCAGATATTTCCCGAATTTGAAAGCGACGGAGCGCATCACGCCGATCTCCGTGAAGCCATTCTTGCGGTGGAAGCGCAGCGAGCCTTCGTTGTCGGACGTGATAATGGAAACGATATTCTCAATGCCGCGCTCACGCCCCAGCCGTTCGATCTCCGCATAGAGCTTCTGCCCGACACCAGCGCCACGGCAGGAACGATCCACGTAAATGGAAAGATCGGCGGTGCAGCGGTAGGCGCTGCGGGAATTGAACACATCAAGATAAGCGTAGCCGACGGTTTTCCCCGCGCCGTTGCGCGCGGCGATGTACGGGTAGCCCTTCATAATGCGCGCCACGCGCGCGGCAAATTTCTCCGGCGTGACCGGCTCCTCTTCGAGCGTGATGCAAGTGTTCTCGATGTAATAGTTATAGATCTCCGTGCACGCCGCGATATCCTCCGGCGCGATGGGCACGAGCGTTACCGCCGTGCGTCGCACGGCGATGGCCGCTTCCAGAACGGCAATATCCCGCTGGTCCTTTTCGCGGTTGAGCTGCCGCTTGAGTGCGAGCACGTCCTCCAGCGGCGCGACCGGGATGCCGTTTAGGAACACCGTCTCGCCCGGGAGCATGTTTTCATAGATCTCCACGTCCGGCGCAGGGGTGAACCGCCGCGTTCCGTCCGGGAATACCTGTGCCTCGCTGCGCTGCGCGAGCGTATCGCCGAGCTTTTTCGTGCACCATATATCCAGATCGTGCGTCTCTTCGCGCAGACCGTACAGCACCATAGCGCCGCCGGCGTTGATGCGGTATTCGTTCGTATCGAGCGCGAGCTCCGTGAGCCGCCGCCGGATATCTTCCGCTTTCATCCGTTTTACCCCCCTTTCTTACATGCCAACCGTTCGTTTCTTCCCGGAAAATGTAGCACACATTTCTCTCCGCCGCAATTGGTTTTTTGTACAAGAGTTTTTTCGCCCAATGCCTTGCCAATTCGACGAAGAACCCATATAATATACGTATTATGAAAAAAGGATTGAGCTTAAAAACGGCGCTGACGGCTCTGGCGGCGTCGTTTGTCTGGGGGACCGCGTTTGCCTTTCAGCGCATGGCCGCGGGACATATCGGAGCCATCACCTTCAACTTCTATCGCAGCGTGCTCGCAGCTTTGTCGCTGGGAGTTCTTCTTTTTGTGTCCAACCGGCGGAAGAAGCCGGACGAGCGGAAGAAGAGCGATCCGAAAAAGATTGCCGTCGGCGGCACCGTGTGCGGCGTGCTTGTGATCGCCGCCTCCATCGTGCAGCAATACGCCATTGCGGACATTGAAGCGGGCAAGGCGGGCTTTCTGACAACGCTGTATATCCTGCTCGTGCCGCTTTTCAGCGTCGTGTTCCTGCATAAGAAAGTCGCGCCGAGTCTCTGGGTCAGCGTTGTGCTGGGGCTCACGGGTCTCTATTTCATCAGTGTGAAGGAGGGCTTCACGATCTCGCCGAGCGACGCACTGGTTCTTTTGAGCGCGGTGATCTACGCGGTGTACATTCTCGCGGCGGATTATTATGTCCGCTTCTGTTCGCCGACGGAGCTCAACTGCGCACAGTTCATCGTGGCGTCCGTCGTCTGTCTCATCGGCATGTTCGCCGTGGAGGAGCCGACGCTTGCCGAGCTCCGCGAGAACATCGTCCCGATCTTGTATCTCGGCATCTTCTCGAGCGCGCTCGCCTATACGCTCCAGTTTGCCGCGCAGCGCAACGGCAACCCCGTCGCCGTGACGCTCCTTTTGAGCATGGAGTCGGTATTCAGCGTGCTTGGCGCAGCGGTGCTGCTGCATGAATTTCTGTCCGGGCGCGAGCTTTTCGGCTGCGGCATCATGCTCTGCGCCGTCATCCTCGTGCAGCTGCCGGAGGGCTTCTGGAAGCGGAAAAAGAAACCGAATAACGAGTAACGAATAACAAATATCCCCGCTCCGGTAAATGAAGTGACCCCAAAAAGTT
>DHKA01000045.1:0-4985 GCA_002404605.1 Clostridiales bacterium UBA4706
TCATCAAGCTTATGATCACCGGCGGCGTGCTGGACGCGAAGAAAAAGGGCGAGCCGGGCGAGCTGAAAATGCCGCCGGAGTACGTCCGCGCGGCGTGCGAGGAAGCGCACAGGCTCGGCCTGCCCGTCGCGGCGCACGTCGAAAGCCCCGAGGGGGTGCGCGTGGCGCTCGAAAACGGCGTGGATACGATCGAGCACGGCGCGAAGCCGGACGAGGAGATCCTGCGCCTTTTCAAAGAGCGCGGCGCGGCGCAGGTAGCAACGCTCTCCGCCGCGGTGCCGTACGCCCGCTTTGACCGCAGCGTCAGCAAAGCGACCGAAATGGAGCAGTACAACGGCGAAGTCGTGCTCGAAGGCATCATCGAGTGCGCCAAGGCGTGCCTGGCCGCCGGTATCCCCGTCGGTCTCGGCACCGACACGGGCTGCCCGTATATCACGCACTACGACATGTGGCGCGAGGTGCGCTATTTCCATACGTTCTGCGGCGTATCCAACGCCTTCGCACTGCACACCGCGACGCTCGGCAACGCGAAGATCGCCGGGATCGACGGCATCACCGGCTCGCTCACGCCCGGCAAGAGCGCCGATCTCATCGTTACGGCGGAGAATCCGCTCGAGGATCTCGAGGCGCTGCGCCATGTGTCCATGGTGACGATGCGCGGCAAGCTCTTCCGCGACCCGCAGTTAAAGAAAATGCCCGACTGCGAGCGGGAACTCGATAAAATATCCGGCTAAGAAAAGCCTCCCTCTGACGAGGGAGGTGGATTTTGCCGAAGGCAAAAGACGGAGGGAGAGACATTCTGCGCGGAAGCATGCAGTTTTTCTCTCCCTCAGTCTCACTTCGCTCGACAGCTCCCTCGTCAGAGGGAGACTTTTTTGTTTTTGGGGCTTGACAAACTGTATTAACTGTGTTAACTTCAATAATACAGTTAACACGCACGGAAGGAGGTGGCGGCATGGTCACGATCAATTACCGGGACGGGCGCCCGATCTATGAGCAGGTCAAGGACGATCTGCGGCGGCTTGTCGTCACCGGTGCGATGCGGCCGGGGGAAAAGCTCCCCTCGGTGCGCGAGCTTGCGGTATCGCTCGCCATCAACCCGAACACGATCCAGCGCGCTTACCGCGAGCTGGAAAGCGAGGGGTACATCGTCTCCGTCCCCGGCAAGGGCAGCTTCTGCGCCCAGTTCTCCCCGCAGAGCGACCCGCGGCGCGAGGAGCTTCTCGCGCGGCTGGAGGAAACGGTGCGCGAGCTTCGCTGGCTCGGCGTGAGCGAGGAAGAGATCATAGAGAAGATCGGAGGAGGCGACCATGGCGAGCATTGAACTGAAAAACGTTACAAAGATCTACGAAGCCTTCAAGGCGCTCGACGCGCTGAATCTCACAGTCCCGTCCGGCTCAGTCTACGGGCTCATCGGTCCGAACGGCGCGGGCAAGACGACCGCCATCCGTCACATAATGGGCGTTCTCCGGCAGGACGCGGGCGCGGTGCTGCTCGACGGGGAACCGGTATTTGAAAACCCTTCGGTCAAGGCACGCATGCTCTGCATCCCGGATGAGCCGTACTATACTTCCACGAGCACGACGCGCGATCTGATGAAATTTACGCGCGCGCTCTATCCCCGGTTTGACAGCGAACGCTACGAAAAGCTGCGCGAGATCTTCGCGCTGGACGATACGCGCCCCATCCGCCGCCTTTCGCGCGGCATGCAGAAGCAGTCGGCGTTCTGGATCGCGCTTGCGGCGCGGCCGGAGGTGCTCGTGCTCGATGAGCCGGTGGACGGCCTTGACCCCGTGATGCGGCGGCAGGTGTGGTCCCTCGTCATGGAGGATGTGGCGGAGGAGGGCATGACGGTGCTCGTATCCTCCCACAACCTCCGCGAACTGGAGGACGTGTGCGATCACGTCGGCATCATGCAGCGCGGCCGCTGCCTTCTCGAGAAGAGCGTTTCCGAATTGCAGGAGACGACGACCAAGGTGCTGCTCGCCCTGCCGGACGGCACGGCGCTGCCGGAGGAGGGACTGGACATTCTCCACCGCTCCTCGACCGGCAAGCTGCAGACGCTCATACTGCGCGGCAGGGAAGAGAACAATCTCGCGTGGCTCGAGAAGCTGCACCCGCTGTTCATGGATTCCGTGCCGCTGACGCTGGAAGAGATCTTCATTTACGAGCTGGGAGGTGTGGACGATGCCGTCCGAAAGAATGTTCTTTAATACGGCCGTATACAAACGGGCGCTCTCCCGCTTCTGGATCATTGGCGCGGCCTACGCCGCGGTGCTCTGCTTCCTGACGCTCATGTGCGGACGGTATATCAATGCCGACTACGCCGATCTTATGGACGCGACCGAGTATGTGAGCTACAGCATCCTCAGCAATCTGACGCGCCGGGAGATCCTCGCCGCGGCGATCGCGGCGGTGGTGATGGCCATCGCCGTCCACAGCTGGATGTTCCGCAAGACCTCCGCGGCGTACATCGCGGCGCTGCCCGTAACGCGCGAGGCGCTTCTCATCTCCAGCATGCTTGCGGCGCTGACGCTTCTCATCCTGCCGTGCGTTTTCGCCATGCTCGTGAGCCTGCTGCTCTACGGCGGTGCGGGCTCGCTGTGGAGCTCAAGTCTTTTGTACTCGGCAGTCGTGGTGGTGCTGATGAACATTGCCGTCTTCGGCCTTGCGTCGTTCTGCACGGTGTTCACCGGAAACGCCGCGGTGCTCCCGGCGCTCTATGTCATTGCGCTCTACGGCTTCGTCGGGATCGAGGTCGTGGTCCGGTACATAGCGGAGTTTCTGCTCTTCGGCGTGCGGGACACAGGCTGGGAGCTAGCGATCCTCTCGCCGGTCTACTACTTTTTCAACAACTATGTGAGAAGCTATTCGTATGCAATCCCTCTTGCGGCGATCTATGCCGCGGTTGGCGTGATCCTCGCGGGGCTTGCGGTGATCTTCTTCCGCCACCGGCGGATGGAGGCTGCGGGCGAGGTCGCCGCCGTTCCGGTGCTGCGCCCGCTCTTCCGGTGGGGGCTTGCCGCGGTGGGCACGCTCAGCATGGCGCTGCTGATGCTCAAGACCGTATTCAATGTTGGCTCCTACACCGCCGGGAACGTCGGTACTCCGGCGAGAGTGGCGATCCTGCTCCTTGCCATGCTCTTCGGCGCGGCGGTCGGCTGGTTCGGCGCGGACGCGCTCATGCGCAAAACGCTGCGCGTGTTTGACCGGCATTGGAAGGGACTCGGCGCTTTCTGCGCGCTGCTCTGCGCACTCGTCATCGGCACCGAGCTCGACGTGTTCGGCGTTGAGCGCTATCAGCCCGACGCGGACGAGATCGGGTACGCTGCGGTGAACGGCTGGGGCGAATACGACGAAACGCGCATCATGCAGCCGGAGAACATCGAAAAGCTCCTCTCCCTGCAGAAGGACATCATCGCAAACAAAAGAGCATATGAAAGCCAGCAGGACTTCGGTACTTACCCGCTGACGATCGAGTATTACGATACGAACGGAAAGCTCCTTGCGCGGCGCGTATATACCTATGCCACGGACGAGTATACCCCGTATGTGACCGGCGGCACCAATACCGTCGGTTTCCCCGCAGGGAACGACGGCATCAGCCGGAATATCCGGCAGTATGAAGAGCTTCTCAACTCCCGCGAGCTGATGGAGGAACGGGCGCTCTTCCCGTGCGACCGGAGCGAGACCACCGTATTCAGCGCAAGCATTCAATGGTATGATTCGACTCCGCCGGTCCAGCAGTTGCGCACGCTCACAGCGGACGAATTCTGGGAGCTTTACGAAACCTGCATCGTCCCCGACCTGCGCGACGGGACCATCGGCGGCACCAAGATCATCCAGGACGAGCAATTCTATCAGACGATCGAGCCGATCTACATTACCGCCACCGGCGTCCATACCGACAGAAACGGCGAATATGTCTACGATAATTACACTGTCCGTCCGCTTGCGGCCTCCGCGCGCACGAACGCGTGGCTGCGCTCTCACGGCGTCACGGTGCAGACGCTCGGCGAGCTGAACAATATCGAACTGAACGGCTTCGCCGGATAAACGCTTCCCGAAAGGAGAAGACAATGAAAAAAAGAGTTGTCATCGTTTTCCTGACGCTTGTGCTCCTTGCGGGAGCGATGGCGGCGGCGGGACTGCCGCTTGAATCGCGCGCGGCCGCGGCGACGCCCGAACCGACAGCGATCCCGGCGGCCACGCAGGAGCCGCTGCCGGAGGTATCGCCCACGCCGGAAGAAGCCAAACCGCTCGCCGGCCTCGGCGGCATCCTTGAGCGTCTTGCGCAGGATTACGACCCCGCCTCCGGCGCGGTCGGCGCCTACCGCTGGGCGGAGTCCATCCTCGGGCAGTATCTCGCGGACGGACGTGACACAGCCTCGGCGCGCGACGCGGGCGCGGCGTACGCTGTGCGGTACGGCGAAAACGACGCGGAGCTGAAAACCCGCCTTGAGACGGTGCGGACCGCGGCGGAAGCGCTCACCTCCGGGCAGGAACTCGGTCTCGTGCGCGACCGGCGGCTTCTCACCGCCGGATGGGAGAGCGGGGAAGTGGACGCGTTCTTCGCCGCCATCGCCGCGGGAGCGGCCATCGAATAATTTGTCGGCTGCGCAACCCGGCGCGGTATCTCTCCTCCTGCTCCGCGCCGGGCGCATCGATATATGGAAGATTATCAATCATCAACAGACAGAAAAGGAGTACTATCCATGAAAAAGATCATCGCCATCGTTCTCAGCGCCGCGGCGCTGCTGCTCACGCTCGCGGGCTGCGGCCCCAAGACCGCCTCGGCGGGCAACGCTTCCGGCGGCAACGCCTACTATGCCTCCGCCGGCAACTTCGCCTCCTACGGTAACGCCTCGTCCGGCAACGCGGGCTGAACGAAATAAACGGTCGAGCCCCGGAGCAAACTAAGCTCCGGGGCTTTGAACTTGTCAAAAAGTTTTTTGACAAGCTCTCAAACGAGACCCACTTCGTTG
>DHKA01000045.1:5061-13748 GCA_002404605.1 Clostridiales bacterium UBA4706
CGCTCGCACGTTTGCGAGCCGAGCGGTATTTTCTCCGACGTACACGCCGCCGGAGAAAATGAATTGAACTCTATTTGCGCCTGCGGGCGCAAACTCTGCGAGACTTCTTTGAGAAGCTGTGGGGGCTCTGCCCCTCCTGGAATCTCTTGACGCTTTACCTCAAAACGTCCTATAATATCCCCAAACCCACCCCGCGCCGGCCGCGGGAGAAAGGACACCCGCCACGAAAAAACGTATTTCTCTTCTTCTGATATCTGCGCTGCTCTGCGCGCTTCTCGCCGCCTGCGGCGCGCCGGCGCAGCCGGAGCCGACGCCGTCAGAAACTCCCGCACCGACCGCCGCACCCACGGCGACGCCGGAGCCGACGCCCACGCCCACGCCCGAACCGACAGCAACGCCGGAACCCACGCCAGAGCCGGCCGCGGCGGAGATCACGGACGGCGTCGTTCTCTCGGACAACATCGGCGGCTACACGCCGATCCTCCGCGACGGCGACCGTACCTCCCGCATCGACTACCGCGCCGGGAACACGCTGCACGTTTCCTCCGAAACGCCCATCGGCGCGCTCTATCTCTATTGGTATACGCCGTGCGAAGCGTTCACGGTCCACACCGCCGCGGGGGACGTCTCCGGCGGCGAGTACGGCTTCCTGCATGAATATCTCGCGCTGCCGGAGACGGTGACGGAGCTTGATATCGAGTTCACCGGAGCCTCGCCGCTCTGCGAGGTGCGTCTCTTCACGACCGGCGCGGCCCCGGCGGACGTGCAGGTATGGCAGCCGCCGTGCGAACAGGCGGATGTGCTGCTCTTCCCAAGCCACGCGGATGACGACGTCATCTTCTTCGGCGCGCTCGCCGCGCAGTGCGTGGACCGGGGGCTCACGGTGCAGGTGGCGTATCTTGTGAATCATTACGACTGGCAGCCGCGCCCGCAGGAACTCCTGGATGCGCTCTGGACGATGGGCATCCGGAACTATCCGGTCATCGGGCCGTTCCCGGACTATTACGTTCTCACGCTGGAGGCGGCGCAGCAGAGCTTCGGCGAGGAAAATGTGATCGCCTATCAGGTGGGACTGCTGCGGCGGTTTAAGCCGCTCGTCGCCGTCGGCCACGACCGCGAGGGCGAATACGGCCACGGTGCGCACCGGCTCAACGCGCGCGCGCTCGAACAGGCCGTCGTGTACGCCGCGGACGCTTCGTACGATCCGGAGAGCGCCGCGCAGTACGGCGTCTGGGATACGCCGAAGCTGTATCTTCACTTTGCCGATGAAAATCCGATCATCCTCGACGTGGAAACGCCGCTGGAGAGCTTTGGCGGCAAAACGGCGTTTGAAGTAGCTTCGGAGGCCATGCTCTGCCACGAGAGCCAACTGCAGTACGCCCACCGCCCGACGCTTGCGAGCGAGGAATTCCCGCGCTACGACTGCCGCCGGTTCGGTCTTGTCCGCTCGCTCGTCGGCGCCGACACCGGCAACGATATCATGGAACATTTAGACTGAAATACGCCCCTCTGCTTGACGCAGAGGGGCTTTGCTTTTATAATGAGCCATGCGCTGCATCCCGTACCAATTGGGTACATACTAAGGGAGCAACAGCAGGAGGAATCAAATATGAATGCAAACTCTCAGGGAAAGACCCGGCGTCTGGCGGGGCTGGCGCTTTTCACGGCGCTGATCGTCATTTTGCAGCTGCTCGGCAGCTTCATCCGGTTTGGGCCGGTCTCGGTGTCGCTCGTCGCGCTGCCCATCGTGGTGGGCGCGGCGGTATACGGCGGCGCGGCGGGGCTGTGGCTCGGCTTTGTTTTCGGCATGGTGGTACTGCTCTCGGGCGACGCCGCGGCGTTTTTCGCCTTCAGTGTGCCGGGAACGCTGCTCACGGTGCTCGTAAAGGGCATTGCCTGCGGCGGCATGGCGGGGGTCGTATATGCGTGGCTCGCTCCGAAAAACCGCACGCTCGCGGCCGTCGCCGCGGCCATCGTCTGCCCGGTCGTGAACACCGGCATTTTTCTGCTCGGCTGCCGGATCTTCTTTATGCCGATGCTTGCTGATATGGCGCAGAGCCTCGGCTTCGGCGATAACGTGGGACGGTTTATGATCTTTGGACTCGTCGGCGTCAACTTCCTTGCCGAGCTTGGCATCAATATCGTTCTCAGCCCCGTCATTCTGCGGCTGATCCGTATCGGGAGAAAGGAAAACTAAAGCC
Organism: Clostridiales bacterium UBA4706; assembly: GCA_002404605.1. Taxonomy (GTDB): domain Bacteria; phylum Bacillota; class Clostridia; order Oscillospirales; family Oscillospiraceae; genus Apopatocola. The sequence continues at coordinate 7,263 of DHKA01000045.1, forward strand.
ATGATCCTTGCCATCGACACCGGCAACACGAACATCGTTCTCGGCTGTATCGAAAACCGGAAGATCCGCGCCGTGGCGCGCATGGCGACGGACGTGAACAAGACCGACTACGAATACGCCGTCGGCATGAAAAACGTCCTCGCGTTTGCGGGCTACCAGCCGGAGGACTTTGAAGGTGCGATCCTCTCGAGCGTCGTCTGGCCGCTCACATCCACGCTGTGCCGGGCGGTAAAGCTCCTCACAGGGCTGGATGCGCTCGTTGTCGGCAAGGGCCTCAAAACCGGGCTGGACATCCGGCTCGACGATCCCGGCCAGATCGGGGCGGATCTCGTCGTCGGCGCGGTCGCGGCGCTGCACCTGCACCGCCCGCCGCTCATCGTCATCGACATGGGCACCGCCACGACCATCTCCGCCGTGGACGCGCAGGGTCGCTTTGCCGGCGGCGCGATCGTGCCGGGGCTTCGCCTGTCGATGGAATCACTCTCCGGCCACACGTCGCAGCTGCCGCGCGTCTCGCTCGACGCGCCCGCAAAGTGCATCGGGACGAACACCGTCGCCTGCATGCAGTCCGGCGCGATCTACGGCTCGGCCGCCCTGCTCGATGGGATGATCGAGCGCATGGAAGCGGAACTCGGCGCGAGCGCTGCGGTCATCGCCACCGGCGGGCTTGCCGGATGCGTAACGCCGTTCTGCCGCCGGGAGATCCGGTACGAGCCGGATCTGCTGCTCATCGGCCTTGCGGTGCTCTGGGAAAAGAACCGCAGCGGGAAAAAAGCATAAAAACCAACGCGCCGGAGCAGAAAAACCTGCTTCGGCGCGCTTTGTATTCACTTTTTCTGCGCGGCTCTGTGCACTTCCGGCACGATCACCGTGGAAAAGACGCCGACATTCTCCGGCAGATCGGTCATCGCGTTGAAAACTTTCTGCGATGACAGACCGCAGTCGGCGACCATGGACGCCTCCTTCGCAAGCCCCCGGCATGAGAGCACTGCGGCGGTCTCGCCGATGGCCTTGCCGGACTTCATCAGCACCTTTGTGCCGGAAAGCCCGAGTGCGGTGTCCAGATTCTCCGTTTCCTCCGGATAGATGTGCAGCGGCGAGTCCATATCAGTCAGACTGGTGCCGAGCGTTGCGGCCACGGCGCAGAAGCTCGTGATGCCGGGGATCATCTGCGTGGCGTACCCCTGGCGGCGCAGCTCGTCGAGCACATAGTACGCCGTGGCGTAGATCGAAACGTCGCCGAGATTCACCATGGCGACACTTAAGCCCGCGTCCAGCACGCGCGAGATGCTGCCCGCCGCGCGGACATACTCGGCGTTTCGCGTGGACTTGGCCCGGGCTGCGGTAAATTTCAGCGGCAGGATCGACTTCCGGCTCAGATCGACGCCGCCGCGGGCTACCTCCAGCGCCGGCATTTCCCCGGAAGAGGATCTCGGCGCGGCAATGACGGGACAGAATCCCAGAACATCGCATGCCTGGCGCGTCATCCACGCCGGATCGCCGGGGCCGACGCCCACGGCGTAAAACATTCCTGTTCCTGTTTTCATAGCTCATCCCTCCGTGTGCCTGTCCGGAGAGAGGAGACCGTCCGCGATGCGGGAACGGTCGATCGGTTTGTGCATGGTCATGCCCTCCCTGAAAAATTCCTCATGGGGGAATCTCGCAAAAAGAATTTCCAGAGACGCACTCCCGAAAAATAAAATCAGAGCAGCACAATGGCTGCTCTGACGGTATTTTCAGAATATCAAAGCGTTTTAATCGGAAACATACCACTCCCGGAACGTATAAATGCCGCCGGGCGATGGTACCCATCCGGTGAAATATCCTGACTCCGTTTCATCGCTTGCCCGCCTTCCCGGTTTCCCAGTGGCATATTGGGGTCGCTCCGCGTTACAGTTGCCGTTACAGTCCGTGGATCACACACGGTTCCTTCATTCGGATGTTTCTATTCAATTTTACGGGAGATCCATCCATGTAAATTAAACATATCACATGCCGGATACGATTGCAACGTCTTTTGCCGAAAAAAGGTGCGCGAAATACCGATAGAGAAAGAAGTCTTGACAGCATCGTGACTTAAGGGATACAATGCTTTTAAGCGCTGCACAGCGCGGCAAAACCATATGCGTCTGTAGCTCAGTAGGATAGAGCGCGAGCCTCCTAAGCCCGAGGCCCCCGGTTCGAGCCCGGGCAGGCGTGCCAGCGTCAAAACAACACCATAAGGTCATCAGCCGCCGCAGGCGGCGTCCGATCGGCCGATGGTGTTGTTTTTCCTTTCCAAATCGAACCCATTTCATTGGGCTTCGATTCGGTTCCTATCAAGGAGCAAACACCGTTCCGTTTCCGACTCACGGCGAAAACTGCACTATGTTAGCTCCTTCTTCCTTTTCCGAATCGAACCCGCTCCGCTGGGCTTCGATTGGGTTTTTATTCCGGGCAGTAGGAGAGAAAGAAATACTATGGAACGCTTTTGGGAACACTCCTGGAAACGGGTCGATCCGGAGCGGGTCGTGGAATACGTTCGATCGATCGATATGGCACCGGATGCGCTGATCAGTGCGCTGCACCGGCACGGCGTCAAAACCGTCTGTGACGCGGGCTGCGGCTGCGGGGCGTATGCGCGAAAGCTCGCCGCGAACGGCTTTTCTGTCTGCGGCTTTGATGTTTCATCGCGCGCCGTGGAGATCGCGCGGATGCCAGCGGGGAGCTCACAGTCCTGCTGCGGAAGAATGCCGAATAAAGAGAAAGAAGGGATGGCGCGCGGCCATCCCTTCTTTTGTCGGCAAAAGTGTCAGTTCTCCGTATAAATGCGCGGCACGCGCAGCGATACGCCGCAGAGCAGCTCATAGGGGATCGTTCCGGCGAGCGCGGCAAGCTCCGCGACCGTCGGCGCGCCGTCGTCCCCACGGCCGAACACCGTGACGACGTCGCCCACGGCGGCGTCCGGGATATCGGTCACATCCAGCATGCACATGTCCATGCAGATGCACCCGACCTGCTTTACGCGCTTCCCGCGCAGCAGCACCTCGAGCTTCCCGGAGAGGCAGCGCTGCAAACCGTCCGCGTACCCGACGGGGAGCACCGCGAGCGTGCAGTCGCGCTCCACCGTCCAGAGACGGCCGTAGCTGATGGAGTCGCCCTTCTTGTGGTGCGTGATCGCGCTCACGCGGCTTTTGAGCGTCATAACGGGCGTAAGCGACAGGCCGCCGCGCTCACTGTCCGGGTAAATGCCGTAGGTGAGAAGACCGGGACGGACGAGATCGAGCGCCGCACCCTTATCGCGCCACGAGAGCACCGCTCCGGAGTTGGCGCAATGGCACAGCGGAAACCGGCGTCCGGTCATGGCTTCCAGCTTTTCGACCGCGGCGAGAAACAGCGCGAGCTGTGCGGCGGTATATTCCTCCTCGCCGGGCGTGTCGGAAACGGAGAAGTGGGTGAAAACGCCCTCGGCGTCCAGATTCGGAAGCTGCGCGACCGCGGCGGCCTCGCGCAGCGCGGTCTCGTCCTGCACGCGAAAACCGAGACGCCCCATGCCGGTGTCGAGTTTCAGGTGGATCTTGAGCCGCTCTCCGCCGCGCAGCGCCGCGGAGAGGGCGCGGCCCTTTTCGGCGCATTCCACGGAGAGCGTGATATCGTTCGCCGCCATGTCGGACGCGAACGCCGCGTCCACCGCGCCGAGGATCAGAATGGGCATCGTCTCTCCGACATTCCGGAGGGCGAGCGCCTCCTGCGGACAGGCAACGGCGAGATACCGGCAGCCGCATTCGTGCAGCGCCGCGGCGATCTCGCAAGCGCCGTGGCCGTAGGCATCCGCCTTTACGACGCCGAGCAGCCCGCAGCCGTTCGGCAGCGCGCGCTGCATTTCCTCCACATTGTGCCGCAGTGCGCCGAGCGAAACCTCTGCCCATGTCCTTGTCTTTCGTGTATCCATAAAAGGATGCTCCTTTCCGTTTGAAGCCTCACCTGTGTAAGGGGAGGTGGCAAAACCTTCGGTTTTGCCGGAGGGGTTGTCGGATTTTCAGAAAGCCGAAAAGGACAATCCCTCAGCCAGCCTGACGGCTGTCAGCTCCCTTTACACAAGGGAGCCTTACTCTATGACCCACTCCGTAATTTCCAGCGTTAAAATCTTCCGCCCGTCGCGGGCGAGCTCCGCGCCGGTGAGCGCACCGGTCTCGTCCCGCCAGAGCGTTATGCTCTCGCCGTCAGGACCGGCAAAAGATGCCGAGGACGCGGCGCTGTATTCCATCGCGCCCTGTGTGAGCGCGGTGAGCATGCGCTGCGGCGCGCCGCATGGGGAGAGTGTTTCGCTCCGCCCGGCGTCGAGCGACAGGATCACGCCGTCAAACTCCACCGCTGTCTCGCCGCCCTTTGCGCGGACGGTAATGCCGGATACGGTCTCCGGCGCGGTGAGAGTGATGCATGTTTCGCCGCCCTCGCGCGCGACATCTGCGCCGAACGAGGCGGAACTGTCCTCCCAGTGTGCGGTGATTTCCGCATGGAACGCTATCCGCTCCGCGGTCTCGACCGCTTCGGCAAACGATTTCCAGTTCTCCGCGTCCCGCCGCGCACCGCAGCCGGTGAGCAGCAGTGGTATCATCAGTGCGAACAAAATCGTCCGCTTCATGCTCTTTACTTCGTGATCTCCTTGAAAATATACGGCAGCTCTTCAATGATGTCCGAGGGCGTCATGCCGTATTCGCCCCGCTTTTGCGCGCATACGTCGCCCGCCCCGGCGTGGACGGCGCACGCGGTGACGGCCGCCTTTTCCGTTTCCAACTGCCCGAGCAGCGCCGCCGTGACGCCGGTCAGCACGTCGCCGCTGCCGCCCTTCGCCATGCCGGGATTGCCAGCCTCAATGGAGTACAGCCGTCCGGCGGGGTGCGCGATGATCGTGCGGTGGCCCTTCAGCACCGTGATGCAGCCGTACCGCTGTGCAAAGTCCCACGCGCCGCGCTCGCGCCCGGCCTCCAGCGAGCCCCCGAGACGGAGAAACTCCCCCTCGTGCGGCGTGATGACGATCTCGCCCTTTGTCTCGCGCAGGATGTCCGGCGCGGGTGATACCGCCCAGAGCGCGTCCGCGTCGAGGACGATCTTTCCGGGAAACTCCCGGATGAGCGCGGCGGTGAGAGCCGCCGTCCCCTCGCTCCGGCCAAGACCGGGCCCAAGCGCGAGCACGCCGCAGCGGTCATAATACTCCCGCAGCGGAGAGAGTGCGTCCGCGGTGAGCTTGCCCGAGACGACGCACGGAAGGGGGAAGGGCATCGCCTCGTCGTTTTTCACGGCGCACACGCTCCAGATCGCCTCCGGCACGCCGAGATATACGAGCCCCGCGCCCGAACGCACCGCCGCCTTCGCGCAGAGATTCGGCGCGCCGGTATATCCGACGCTGCCGCCGACGATGAGGAGCTTTCCGTAATCGCCCTTGTGCGTTTCGGCCCTGCGCTGTGGCACGGATACGCTGCTCCGGTCACAATATACGCGCTTCACCTCCGGCATATTCCCGGCCACGACGTCGCCCCCTTCAATAAAATACCAGCTTATATTATAAGAGCCTGTGCCGCATTCGTCAAATTTATTCTTGCGAACCGGCGCGCACTATGGTATAAAGAATATGTTATTTCGCGTTGATCGGGAATATGACGGAATACCGCCGCAGCAGAGAAGGGCGTCGCCGGCTGAAAGCGCCCCGCGGAAAAGGCTCCGTATAGTTCGCCCGTGAGCGCCGGTCAATCCCCGGCGGGCTGCGCCCGTTACAGCGCGAGAGAGCGGAGTTTTTAAAAGCTCCGAATGTGGGTGGTACCGCGGAAGCATGCCTTTCGTCCCTTTTGTGGGATGATAGGCTTTTATTTTTTGTTTTTTTAAGTATTTATCAATACAGGAGGAAGCCATGAAGAAAATGCTGGAAAGCCTGCGGGAAGCGTCCCGCCGGGCGATCGAAGAAGCCGTGGACATGGACTCGCTCGAAGCGCTGCGCGTCCGGTATCTCGGCAAAAAGGGTGAGCTGACCGCCATTCTGAAGCAGATGGGCAAGCTCTCCGCCGAGGAGCGTCCCGTGATCGGCCAGCTTGCGAACGAGGTCCGCAGCGAGCTGGAAAACGAGATCGAAAGCCGCAAGAGCGCGCTCGCCGCGCGTCTGCAGGAGGCAAAGCTCCGCGCCGAAACGCTCGACGTGACGATGCCCGGCAAGGAGATCTCCCTCGGCAAGAAGCATGTTATGAACACCGTGCTCGACGAAGTCGTCGATATATTCATCGGTATGGGCTTTTCCATCGTGGACGGCCCGGAGATCGAGCTTTCCGACTACGACTTTGACCGTCTGAACATCCCCGAGAACCACACCGTCCGCGAGTGGACGGACACGTTCTATATCACCGAGGACGAGCAGGTCCATCTCCGCTGCCAGACCTCCCCGGTGCAGGTGCGCGTGATGGAGAGCAGCCGCCCGCCGATCCGCATCCTGTCCCCGGGCCGTGTGTACCGCAAGGA
>DHKA01000067.1:0-194 GCA_002404605.1 Clostridiales bacterium UBA4706
GTATTTGACCTCGAAAGCCCTTGCTTTATGCCTTTTTCGGCGGTTTGGACCCCGGAGAAGCCTCTTGTTTTCTACCGCATCAAAGCAGCTCGATGCGAGTAAGGCGTGAGCTTGAATGGTAAATTACCCAATCTGTTGTTTAACGATTACCTCGATAATTCAACGATTACCGCAGCCGTTTAACGATTACAACG
>DHKA01000067.1:322-9896 GCA_002404605.1 Clostridiales bacterium UBA4706
AGCGGTTTTCGGGCATAGAAAAATGCCACCGTAATTCTATCAAAATTACGGTGGACTTATGGCGGAGAAGGAGGGATTCGAACCCTCGATACCCTTTTGGGGTATACACGATTTCCAATCGTGCGCGCTCGACCGGGCTACGCGACTTCTCCATAGCGGTCAAACTGAAAAATATTCAATTCAGCTTGTCTACTATAGCAAATGCGCGCGGCAAAGTCAAGAGCGACTTTGCCGCGCGCAAAGAATTTTTCAATTATTTTCAGTTATCCTCGCGGTCGCCCTTCTGCCGGATGGTGATGCGGATGGGCGTGCCCTCCAGCCCGAACGTCGAGCGGATCTGGTTTTCGATATACCGCTGATAGGAGAAATGGAAAAGCTCCCGGCTGTTGCAGAAGATGACGAAGTGCGGCGGTCTCGTGCCGGTCTGGGTCATATAGTAGATCTTCAGACGGCGGCCCTTGTCGGACGGCGGCTGCACGCGCGCCTGCGCATCGGCAAGCACATCGTTGAGAAGGCCGGTCGTGATGCGCATGGAACTCTGGTCGTTCACGAAGTTCACAAGCTCAAAAATGCGCTCGGTGCGCTGGCCGGTGAGCGCGGAGATGAAGAGGACCGGTGCATACGTCATAAAGGAGAGATCGCGGTAAATATCCTTGCGCATCTTGTCCATCGTATGGGTGTCCTTCTCGACAAGATCCCACTTATTGACGACGATGATGCTCGCCTTGCCCGCTTCGTGGGCGAGACCGGCGATCTTCGTGTCCTGCTCCGTGACGCCCTCGCGCGCGTCGATCATAATGAGACACACGTCCGCGCGCTCAATGGCGAGCTGCGCGCGCATGACGGAAAACTTCTCGATGCGGTCGTCCACCTTGGACTTGCGGCGGATGCCGGCGGTGTCGATGAAGATATACTTGCCGTATTTGTTCTCAAGGCGCGTGTCCACGGCGTCGCGCGTTGTGCCGGCCATGTCCGCAACGATGACGCGGTTTTCACCGAGCACGAGATTGACGAGCGAGGACTTGCCGACATTCGGCTTGCCGATGACGGCAACGCGGATGAGATCGTCCTCTTCCTCGCCCTCTTCCTCGGGCGGGAAGTTTTCGATGCAGGCGTCAAGCATTTCGTCCGTGCCGTGACCATGGATCGCCGAAAGCGCGATCGGGTCGCCGAGACCAAGCGAGTAAAACTCATAGATGCCCGGATCGACCTGACCGACGGAGTCCATCTTGTTCACGCACAGCACGACCGGTTTGCGCGAGCGCTTGAGCATCGCGGCGACCTCCTGATCGGCGGCGGTGACGCCGGTGCCGATCTCGGTCACGAACACGATCACGTCCGCGGAGTTAATGGCGATCTCCGCCTGCTCACGCATGAAGAGCAGGATCTCACTGTCCGCCGTCGGCTCGATGCCGCCGGTATCGACGATATCAAAGGTGCGCCCCGCCCATTCGCATTCCGCGTACAGACGGTCGCGCGTCACGCCGGGGATGTCCTCCACGATGGAGAGACGCTTCCCGCACAGACGGTTGAAAAGCAGGGACTTGCCCACGTTGGGGCGGCCGACGATCGCAACAAGGGGTCGTTTAGCCATAATGGAAAAATCCTCCTTTCGGGGGTGTTAAAGTTCTTCAAAACGCATCGCGGCGAGCAGCTCCGCGCCGTCCACCTCGAGCGGGATGACCGGCACGCCGAGCTCGCGCGATACATCCTCGGGCGTGAGATCGTCAAGAAATACGCCCTCGCCGTGGCGCAGCATGGTTTTGGGAATATATATCCGCTCTCCGAGATCCTTATCTCGGAGATGACGGATGATATCCCGCGCGGTGAGCAGTCCGGCGACCTCGATCGTGTGTCCGAAGAAGTCGTTCGGGATGCCGTAGACCGTGCCGTTCGCCCCGGCCTTTTCCAAGAGCGCGCGCAGATACGGCTCGGCGGCCTTGCCGGTCGCAATGGAAAAGCGCGGCGTTTCCTTCCGGTCGGGCTCGTCCTCCAGCGAGAGGGCAAGGTCAAATTCCGTTTCTAGCAGACGCAGCATGCCTACGCCGTTTTCGAGCTGGGCGTAGTCCTCGTAGTATTCGTCCTCCGGCAGAGGAAGACCGGCGCGCAGATACATTTCATCGCTGCAATAGAAAATGTGACTGCCGTATTTTTCAAAGCACCCGGCAGCGAACGACTCTACCTGCGTGATCGTCGCGCGGGCCTGTTCGGGTGTATAGGGGGAGAGGGGCGTGAGCTTTTCGCGGTGGCAGGTGAGACCGACCGGCACGATGGAAACACTGCTCACATGCGGGTAAAGCCCCGCAAGATCCTCCAGTGAGCGCTGCAGCGCCGCACCGTCGTTCCAGCCGGGCACAGCGACGATCTGGCACTCCATGAAAATGCCCGCCGCGGCAAAGCGGCGGAGAATGTCCATGATCTCTTTTCCGCGCGGGTTGCCGATGAGCTTTGCGCGCAGCTCCGGATCGGTCGCGTGCACGGAGATGTTCAGCGGGCTCACCTTCAGATCGCAGATGCGCTGCAATTCACGCTCGGAGAGATTCGTACACGTGATATAATTCCCCGTGAGGAACGAAAGACGCGCGTCGTCATCTTTAAAATAGAGCGTTTTGCGCAGTCCGCGCGGCAGCTGGTCGATGAAGCAGAATATGCACCGGTTGGAGCAGCCCGTCGGCTTGTCCATCAGGTACGTTTCAAAGTTCAGACCGAGATCTTCGCCCTCTTTTTTGCGGATGCGGATCGTGCCCGCGTCCCGGAATTCCAGTGTGAGCGAGCGGTCGTACGCCCAGTATTTATAATCGAGCACGTCGTGGATCTCGTGCCGGTTGATATAACGCAATTCGTCTCCGGGGAGCACCCTGCCCTCGAGCCGGGAGCCGGGGTCTATGGACGAGATCGTGTTGAACATACAGACTCCTCATAGCAAAAGAAGAGGGGGCAAAGCCTCCTCTTCTTAAGCTCGGTTACTTTTTCTCCTCGTCTACCTTGAGAACCTGACGGCCATCGTAAGAGCCGCAGGCCTTGCAGGCCCGGTGGGGGAGCTTGAAAGCGCCGCACTGGGGGCACTTGACCAGAGCGGGAGCGGTGAGCTTCCAGTTGCTGCCGCGTCTCTTGTCGCGTCTGGTACGGCTTACTTTACTCTTGGGGACTGCCATGGTGACACCTCCTCGTACTTCGGCTGCTTTGAACAGCGCATAATCATGGTTTATCGTCCAACAGCTGTTCCAAAACAGCCAGTCTTGGATCCGATCCTGTCCTGCAATCGCAGGGGCCTTCGTTGAGATTCTTGCCGCAGCGGGAGCAGAGCCCCTTGCAATCTTCCCGGCAAAGAAACCGAGTGTCCATGTTCAGGATGAGCACGGTCTCCAGCAGCTCTTCCAGATCGAGCTCGTCACCCTCCAGCAGGAAATAATCGGGGTTTTCCCCGTCCTGCAATTCGGACGCAAGCGGGATATCGAGCGGATAGCTCACTTCCCGGTCAAACTCGGCGGCGCACCGGTCGCACACGCAGCGCATCGCGGCGGAGAGCGTGCCCCGCAGCGTCAGAGCGCCGGCGTTGTTCACGATGAAGCCCTCGCCCACAGGGACGGCGGTGTAGGAGAGAACGGCGGGAAAATCCAGCCGGTCAGTGGAAAGCTCACACCGGAAGGGCAGCCGCGAGCCGGGATTCAGGAGAAGTTCGTGGAGATTCATGTCGATTCCAATCCTCTGTCAGCATCTCACAAGCCTTGCTATTATATATGAGCATTTCTGTATTGTCAACAGAAAAATCAACAGACCGTTTCTTTTTCCGTAGTTGAGCGATCTGGAAATGACCACAACATATTGTAGCACACCCGCGCGGAAAAAACCAGAGGGAAAAGACAAAAAAAGAAAAAAACCTTGCCCATCGAGGGAGTCTCTGATATAATAACTCTTCACGAAATCAAGAAAAAGCGAGGAATCTGATCCATGGAGGAAACGAACAGTCTGGCCCGGTCCCGGCGCATGGGCGAAATGCCGGAGGGGAAGCTGCTGCTTTCGATGGCGGTGCCCATGATGCTCTCGATGCTGGTGCAGGCGCTTTATAACATCGTTGACAGCGTATACGTGGCGAAGGTCTCGGAGGACTGCCTTTCGGCACTATCACTCGCGTTCCCGGCGCAGAACATTCTCATCGGTCTCGGCACCGGCACGGGCGTCGGCGTTTCGACGATGCTCTCCCGCGCCCTCGGCAGCCGGGACAATAAGCTCGCCAACCGCGTGGCGGGAAACAGCCTGTTCCTCTGCGTGTGCTGCTGGATCATCATGGCGATTTTCGGTATTTTCTTTGCCGACACCTTTATCCACTCGCAGACGGAGATCGAATCCATCCGCAGCTACGGAGATTCGTATCTGCGCATCGTCACGATCGGCTCGGTCTTCGTGTATTTTGAGATCAACTTTGAGCGCCTTTTGCAGTCTACGGGCCAGACAAAGCTCTCCATGTGGGCGCAGATGATCGGCGCGGTGGCGAACATCATTCTCGACCCGTTCTTTATCTACGGCTGGTGCGGCCTGCCCGCGATGGGCACCGCCGGCGCTGCCATTGCCACGGTCATCGGCCAGGCGCTCGGTGCGCTTGCGGGCTTCCTGTTTCACCACAAACACAATAAGGAAGTCAATATCCGGCTTTCCGACTGCCGCCCGGACGGGCACATCATTCTCGATATCTACCGCATCGGTTTTCCGTCCATTCTCATGGTCGGTATCGGCTCCGTCACGAACTATCTCATGAACCGCATCCTCATGGCATTCACGTCCACGGCGGTCGCGGTCTACGGTGCATACTTCAAGCTGCAGAGCTTCTTCTTCATGCCGGTGTTCGGACTGAATAACGGCATTGTCCCTATCGTCGGCTACAACTACGGCGCGCGGAAAAAGGAACGCATTTACCGGACGATCCGCTACGGCGTGCTGTTTGCCGTGTGCATCCTCGCAGCTGGACTGCTGCTCTTTGAGACGATCCCCGGCGTACTGCTGCTGGCGTTCTCCCCGTCGGAGAATATGCTCGCCATCGGCATCCCTGCGCTGCGCAAGATCGCCATCCATTTCCCGGTCGCCGCGTTCTGCATCGTCGGCGGCTCGATCTGCCAGGCGCTCGGTAAGAGCCTTTATTCGTTCTTCACGTCCGTGCTGCGTCAGGTCGTGGCGCTCATCCCGGCGGCGTATCTCCTGTCGCTGACCGGAAACGTCGGCAACGTATGGTGGTGCTTCCCGATCGCGGAGGTCGTATCGGCGTGCGCGACGGCGTTTTTCCTGCGCCGCGCGCTGCGGGACATGGACCGGAAGCTGACGCTCGCGGAGGGGCAATGAAGGAATTTACCATCGGCCGCAACGACGCCGGGCAGCGGCTCGACCGGTTCGTGAGCAAGGCGGCGCCGCTCATCCCGGAATCGCTGCTGCAAAAGACGCTGCGGAAAAAGGACATCAAGATCAACGGCCGCCCGGCAAAGGGTGAGGCACGCCTCGCTGAGGGCGACACGGTGCGCGTATATCTCCCGGACGAGTTTTTTGAAGCGCCGCGGGAGGAAAATGCCTGGCGCAAGATCACGGCCCCCCGGCTCGATATCGTCTACGAGGACGAGAACATCCTGCTCGTGGATAAAAAGCCGGGCGTCCTCTGCCACAGCGCGGGGGAGTGGAGCTGGAACACGCTCATTGCGAACATCCAGGCATACCTCCGCGCAAAGGGCGAGTGGGACCCGGCGCGGGAGAACAGCTTTGCGCCCGCGCTCTGCAACCGCATCGACCGCAACACCGGCGGCATCGTGATCGCCGCGAAAAACGCCGAGGCACTGCGCGTCATGGATGAAAAGGTCAAAAACCGCGAGATCGAGAAGATCTATCTCGCCGCCGTCGTCGGCACGCCGCGCCCCGCCGCCGGACGGCTCGAGGGGTATCTCTTCAAGGACGCGAAAAACAATCAGGTCTATGTCTACGATACGCCCCGCACCGGGGCGAAAACCGCCGTGACAGAGTATAAAACGCTTGCATCCGACGGGCGTCTCACGCTTGTGGAGTGCCGCCTCATCACCGGGCGCACACACCAGATCCGCGCGCAGTTCCGCCATGCCGGATGCCCTCTGCTCGGCGACGGGAAATACGGCCGCGAAAAGGACAACCGCGCCTACGGCGAAAAGGGGCAGGCGCTCTGCTCGTGGCGGCTCCGGTTTGTTTTCGATACCCCTGCCGGGGCGCTTGAATATCTCAACGGAAAGAGCTTCCGCACCAAAACGCCGGAGTTCGTGGAAAAGTACTTTCCATCGTTTGCCGCGCGCGTGGAAAAGTAAATATTGCAAAGCATCAAGATATAAAGAACGGAGCCGTATCAGTCATCCCGATACGGCTCCATTTTTTTGCATGATTCTGCCGTCGACCCAAGGTCAGCAGGACGCTGAGCAGCAAAAGGAGCCAAGCTGTGCTGGAAAAGCAAATTCGCTGCTTCTTTTCATCGTTCTGCGCACTGAAGATCGTAAAATGGATGCCCCCCCGCCAAGCCGATGCCCGTTCCCATCGCCTGAATGAATGCGGCGATCGGAAAGCCCAGCGCAATGGCAGCCAAGCCGATGTCTCCAAGGCTTCTTCCGATAAAAAGCCCATCCACGATGGTATAAACGCCGGAAAGGGCAGAGACAAGGACGGATGGGATCACATAGGAAAAGAAGGTTTTCGTTTTTGATGAAGATATTTTCTCCATAGATTTGCTTACAGCTCCATTTCCGGGTGATCGGCATCCACGAAGCCGATAGCCACCTCACAGCCGAAAAAACTCCTTACAAGGGCTTGCAGCTCATCCCGTGCGGCAAGCACTTGCTCTCGGTTGAAATCCGCAAAGCCGTCAATCGGAAAGAAAATGTCCGTGGACTCCGGCGTGATCTTTCCGTGCTCACTCTGCCGCCAAGTCCAGCGGCGGGTACGCACCTGGTTCCCGACGGCATAAACGACCTCGCGGTTGTCCGGCGTTTCCCCGGCTTCGCCGCCGAACGGGAAAAAGGTGTCGCCGGGCTGTGCAAGGCGGATACAAATATCTTCGCTGCCGTTGCCCAAATCGTGCGCGCCCATCGGGAGAGTATATTTCAGAGAAACCGCATTTCCCAGATCCACGACCGGGTTGATATGGGGCATCTCTTTTCCTTTGGCAATACGGGTAAACAGGGCTTCGACCGAGCAAAGAAACTTGTTCGGGTTGATGTCCAGTGCACGGAACGCCTCCCGATAGGGCAGAATATCCGGTGCCTCTTTGACCTTTTTGCCCTCAAAACGCTGTGCCGCAGCAGCGACGCTTTCGTCCAGAAGCCGATCGATCTCTGGGTATACTTTGCTGTTATCGATTCCTTTTGCCATCACAACGCCGAAGCAGACGTTTGGCAGCTTTTCAAAAATCTCTTTTTCTACAATAAATTTCATGTTCCGTTTCTCCGATCATTCGCATTTGACCGGGATGCATATCTCGGTCACGAATTTTTCCGTATCGTTGGTAACGCCGTAGTCAATGAGCGTGACCTCACGGGAAAAGCCGACGATTTGCATTTTGTGCTTGTCAATATAGTCAAGCAGTCTTTGGTACTGCGCCGGTGCTTCTGCGTGACTGCCCTGAAAGCGCAGACGGACACAGAGCGTTTCCGGCAGCTCCAGCGTTTCGCCGGTGTAAATATCCTCTTGATCCAAGATCAGAAAAATGCCGTCATACTGCGCCGTTTCCGTTTTTTGCAGGTGTTCCACCGAAATGCCAAGCCCGACCTTGCCGAGAAAGACAACGGCCTCTGCATCGGACTGATCCAGCTTTCGGATCGGCGCTTCCATATCGGCAGAACCGTCGATTTTCAGCGGATCGTCTACCCACACAATGCGGCAGGCGGGAAGCGGAATCAGAGAAACAACATCCAAAGGCGCGCTTTCGGCGTCCATCAGCCAGTTCAGGCGGTGGTCGATCTTCTTCTCTATGCGTTTCAGCTCCTGCTGCTTTTTGAGCACCGCCTGCTTCTGCTGCCGGAGCTTTTCTTCGATACGGTCGATGTCCTTGTTTTTCAGAAAGTCCTCGATTTCGGAGAGCGGCATATCCAGTGCCCGCAGATAGCGGATGGTGTTCAGCACTTCAAACTGTTCCGTTCCGTAATAGCGGTAGCCGGAATCGGGAGAAATATATTCCGGGGTCAGCAGACCGATATTCTCATAATGCCGCAGACTGCTGACGCTGATATGAAACAGCTTTGATACCTCTCCGATGGGGAACAGGTTTTTTCTATCCATATCTTCAACCTCCTGACGCGGTTTTGCGGTCTTTCCGGCGGATCACGGCGAAAGCGATGACGCAGATCACAACGGACAGCAGCGAACCTGCCGCTGTTGCCAGCCCCATCGGGAAAAGCGTTGCGGGGAATAGTTTCGATGTCAGATATACACCGGGAACACGCATCAGCACAATGGCGAGAATATTGTGCAGGAATGACAAGCCGGATCTTCCGCAGGCGCAGAAGTAACCGCTGAAACTGAAATGGACTCCCGCGAAGATGCAGTCGAAAATATACCCGCGGAGATACTGCCCGCCCAGGCGGACGACCGCCGCTCCGTCGGCTGTGCTTTGATCTGTGAACATTGCAACGATAGGCTCTGCGGTAAACTGAATTGTGATCGAAGCGAGAATGCCGAAACCTACGGCAAGCATAACAGCGTATCGCAGAGTCTGCATTGCCCGTTCCGGCTTGCCAGCGCCGATATTCTGCGCGCCCAACGCCGAAACGGTGGAGAGCATCGAGGACGGGATCAGGAACAGAAAGCTCATGACCTTTTCCACGATACCGACCGCCGCCGCATCGTTTAGTCCCCGGTGGTTGGCAATGACCGTTATGACGATGAAGGCGATCTGGATCAGACCGTCCTGCAAGGCGATGGGGACACCGATCTTCAGAATTTTCCCCATCACTGGACGGCGGGGCTTGAAGTCGGCTTTTTCCAGCACGATGCTCTTCCTTTTCAGAATAATGAGCAGAGAGACGGCAACGCTGATCGCCTGAGAGAGCGTTGTACCGAGCGCCGCTCCCGCAGGGCCAAGACGGAACGCGCCCATAAAGAGATAGTCCAGGCCAATGTTGGCGGCGCAGGCGACTGCGATAAAGTACATCGGGCTTTTGCTGTCGCCCATACCACGGAAAATGGAGCTGATGATGTTGTACGCCGTGATAAAGGGGATGCCGATGAAACAGATGGTCAGATATGCCGCCGTACCGTTTACGGCTTCCGTCGGAGTGGACATTGCCGAAACGATGGGACACACCAGAACGAGCAAAGCGGCCATCAGCGAAACAGACACGGCAATGAACAGCGTAACGGTGTTTCCGATGTCCTGCGCGGCGCGTTTTCGGTTTTCCGAACCAATGGCCTGCCCGATGCAGACGGTCGTTCCCATCGCAAGGCCGACGATCATAACGGTGAGCATATGCATGACCTGTGAGCCGATGGAAACAGCGGTCGTGCTGGCAACACCTTCAAACTGCCCGATAATAAAGAGGTCAGCCATGCCATAGAGCGTCTGCAAAAAATACGAGAGCAGATA
>DHKA01000048.1 GCA_002404605.1 Clostridiales bacterium UBA4706
CGAAGAGCACGATCGCCGATCTCAAATGGCTGCGCGAGAGCGGGCTGGAAGCGGCGATCCTGAAGGCCGCGGCCGCCGGGACACTCGTTTTCGGCATCTGCGGCGGATACCAGATGCTTGGCCGGAGCATTTCCGATCCCGAACAGGTCGAGACCGCCGGCATCACGGACATCGCCGGTATGGGCCTTCTCGATATGGACACCGTTTTTCGGGGCGAAAAGGTGCAGACGCAGACGCGCGGTACGCTCTCCGGCATAGAGGGCGAACTGGACTGCCTGAACGGGCTTTCCTACGAAGGATACGAGATCCACATGGGACGCAGCCGGGCGGCGCGAAGCGTCGTCACCGGCGGCGGGAATGTGTACGGCAGCTATGTCCACGGCATCTTCGACGCTCCCGGCGCAGCCGACGCCGTGCTCGGCGCGCTCTGCCGGAAAAAGGGGCTGAACCCGTCCATCCTCGGCTCGTTCGACCCCGCGGCGTACCGCGAAGAGCAGTACGACAAGCTCGCGCAGGTCGTCCGTGAGGGACTGGATATGGAACTCGTATACCGTATCCTCGACCGCCGGGACTGATCTGCCGCTCCCCGGGCTTCACCCGTAATAAAGCAAACTGCCTCTCTCCGCATATCGCGGGGAGAGGCAGTTTGCGTATGGGTCATTATTGAAGGTCGGGGTTGGAGACTTCGGTATAATCCGGTGTGGGAGTGGGCGCCGCCGTCGCAGGAGCGACCGGGGCCGCCGGATCGGCAGTGGCAGCTGAATTGGTCGGAGCTGCGGGCGTTGCGGTCGACGCAGGGGCTTCGGCCGTTTCGCGCAGCAGCTCGCCCGCGGCCCAGCCGTAGCGGCCGTCGGCGGTGCGCAGGAGCACCCAGCCGTTCTGCTTGGCGAGCAGCTCGACGGTATCGCCCATGTTGAGCGCCATGTTCTCGCCCCAGTCCATGCCGGGACCGTAGTGCACGGCGAGCATGAACGGCACGACTGCGGCGCTCTTCGCTTCATCATACCAGAACTCGTCTGCCGGGCGGTAAACGTAGCCGAGCATTTCGTCCGTGACCGTGTCGCGCAGAAGCGGCGCGGGCGTGGGTGTCGGCTCCGGGGTCGGTTCGGGCGTGGCGGTGGGCTCCGGCGTCGGTTCCGGGGTAGGAGTGGGCGTTGCGGCGGGCTCCGGCGTCGGCGCGTCGGTCGCCTCGGCCTGCTGGGCACGAAGATCGTCAAGCTGCTGCCGCGCCGCCGTCAGCTCCTGCGAGAGCGTTTCCGTGCGGGTGTTCGCGCTTTGCAGACGCGTAAAAAGCAGCCCGATGATAACGGCAAACAGAAGAAGAAGCACGACAAGCGCGATCAGAAACGGCTTGAGCGGGTTGCGGAAGGTTTCCTCCTGGTAATCGTCTTCGTATTCCTGATAATCTCGGGGCATGGTATAGCCTCCTTATCACTCACGGGAATTTCATGTTATTCTATCAGACTTTGCCGAAACGGTCAAGTTTTGGCGGCGATTGGCAGGATCTGGCAGATAAAACGGCTCTCCCACCGTGAAGGCGGGAGAGCCGTAAAAGGGGGTAAGGTTATTTGCGCAGCGTAACGGTGAAGTCGTCATCGCCGTTATCGGCTGCGGTCACGGTATAGCCCTGGCTTTCGCCGAAACGCGTGACGTTTTCCACGGCGCACTTGTTATCGACAAGGACCTCCAGCTCGCTGGGAGCATCCGTCTTGATCGCTTTCTGCGCCATGATGACCGGCTGGGGACAGGAAAAGCCTCTCGCATCAACGGTTTTCATGGGCTTATTCCTCCGCTTTCTTCGTGAAGAGCAGCGAGACCGCGAGCACCACGACGAAGCCCACGATCACCGCGATCTTGCCGTTACCGGTCGGACCGTCGGCAGAAGAGGCGAGCTTTAGGTTGTGGCAGAACGCCGCGCCGCACATCATGCCGAGAACGGTGACGGCGCTGTCGCTCTCGCCCTGACCGGCGAGAATGAGCTGACGCAGCGGGCAGCCGCCGAGCAGGACGCAGCCCCAGCCCATGAGAGCGGTGCCGAGGAAGTTCCAGACTCCGTCGCTGTGCGCAACGGGCTGGCCGGTGAAGCCGGGGTTGAACTTGCCGAGAATGAGGTTGCCGACGAGCACCGTGAGGATGATCGTCACGAAGCCGGCGACGAGGCCGAAGTCCTTGAACATGACGGCGTTGCGGATGCCGCCGACCATGCACATACGGCTGCGCTGGCAGAGCGCACCGACGACGAGACCCGCGACGAGCGCGAGACCCCACGCGGCATGCATGCTGCCGGGACCTTTTTCGGAGAACTTGAAGAGCGCCGGGGCGGCGAGCCAGAGCACGAACAGCAGCGCGTAAACGACCGGGAAGGCGGCACCTTCGGCGAGCGTCTGCTTATAGCTGCGGCCGAGCGTGAAGCCCTTCTTTAGGAACACGACACCCACGAAAATGCCCGCGATGAAGCCGACAAGACCGACAAGAGCGTTCCAGTCGCCGCCGCCGATGCGGATGACCATGCGCAGCGGGCAGCCGAGGAACATCAGCGCGCCGACCATAACGAACGCGCCGAGAATGAAGCGGATCATCGGGGAAGAACCGCCGCGGCCTTTGAATTCCTTCGCTGCGACCGCCGCGATGAGCGAGCCGAGCAGGATGCCGACGATCTCCGGACGGAAGTACTGCACGACCTCCGCACTGTGCAGGCCGAGAGCGCCGGTCGTGTCGCGCAGGAAGCAGGCGATGCAGAAGCCCATATTGCCGGGGTTGCCGTGCGCGCCCAAAACCAGCGCCGCGAGACCGATCACAAGTCCGGTGACGAGGATCAGCCAGTTATTTTTCAGCCAGTTGTTTTTCACAATTTTTCCCTCTCTCTCAAAACTGTGGCTTTAACAACTTCATTATACGGCGTGCCACTGGAAAATGCCAAACGGTAAATCGGATGTTGCTTAGCGTTCTATCGGAAAAATAGATGAAAAATTCGGTCAGCGCAGTGTCCGGCGGTCGAGCAGAAAGTCGATGAACGCGCGCGCGGACTTTGTCGGGCGGCGGTCGCGGGAGCGGATCATGTAGATCTCGCGCTCGTTATTTTTCCCGACGAGCGGGAAGGACAAAAGCTCCTTCGTCGCGCCCGCGGCAAGACCGGAGACGACGGCGCAGCCGAGCCCGCACGCCGCGGCGCGCAGCACAGCCTCGCTGTTGTCGATGCGTGCAACGATGTTGAGAGAGCCGGAGTCGATGCCGTTTTCGGTAAAGAATTTCTGTCCGGCGAGCTGCGTGCCGGAGCCGCCCTCGCGGAAAATGAGGGGCTCCGAGAGCAGCGCGTTACCCGTCTCTCCGGCGTCGAACATGGCGTGGTAGCGCGGCGTGTCGGGCGCGACGAGCACGAGCGGGTCGGTGGCGATGCAGTCGTAGGTAAGCTCGCGCGCGTTCATCACCGCGCCGACGAAGCCGATGTGCGTTTCGCCCTGCAATACGGCGGCGTGGACGGCGGCGCTGTCGCCGCTGTGGAGCAGAAAGCGGAAATCCGGGTTTTCCCGGTGAAACTCGCTGATGAGCTGGGGAAGGATATACTGCATCGGGATGGACGACGCTGCGAGCGATACCTCGCGGGAGGTCTGCTCTTCCAGCTCGCGGGAGAGCTCGTTGCAGCTCTGGAGAATGGTGTGTGCGTGGTCGTATACGCGCCGCCCCTCCTCGGTGAGCGTGATGCGCCGTTTGCCGGAGCGGACGAGCAGCGGCACGCCGATGTCCTTTTCGAGCGAGAGGATGTGGCCGCTCACGGTGGACTGCGCGAGATAAAGCGCCTCCGCCGCGGCGGTGAAGCTGCCGCGCTCGACTACCGCGCAGAAGGCTTCCAGCTGTTTGAGATTGAGTGTCTGCATGGTTCTCTCCTTTTAAAGCTCGCGCAGGTATACGCCCGCGATCTCGGGAAGCCCCGGCTCGTTTTCGATACGAGCGCGTTCCTCCGGCGGCGCGGCCCACGCGATGCCGCAGTCGGCGGTGATGCTCCGCGGCGCGGGGATGAGCCGTCCGGGAATGTTTCGCTCCTGGCAGAGCTTTTCCGTCGCCATCGCAGCGGCGGTCGTGTGGAACGTGAAGATCACGTATTCTTTCTTTTCGCGTACTCTCATAGGGTAATATCGCGGACGGCGTCCGCCGCCTGTTCCGCTTCCTCCATTGTATTGAACCAGCCGAACGAAAAGCGCACCGCGCCCTGCGCCACGGTCCCGAGCGCCTCGTGCATCCGCGGCGCGCAGTGCGCGCCGGAGCGCACGGCAATGCCGTAATCGTCCGAAAGAATTTCCGCCACCTCGCCGGAATCCATGCCGCCGATGTTCAGCGTGACGATCGGCGCGCGGTTTTGCGTAAAGTCGCCGTACACCGTGACGCCCGGCAGGGCGGATACCTTATTATAAAATGCGCTCATAAGCGCCGTCTCATGCGCGTGGATGGCGGCGGGGGTGATCTCGCAGAGGAAATCCACCGCCGCGGACAGCCCGGCGATGCCGTGGCCGTTGAGCGTGCCGCTCTCGAGCCGCGTAGGGTATTCCTCCGGCTGTTCGCGCCGGTAGGACTGCACGCCCGTGCCGCCGGTCTTGAGCGGGCGGATCTCCACGCCGGGCGCGGCGACGAGTCCGCCGGTACCCTGCGGCCCCATCATGCCCTTGTGCCCGGTGAAGCAGAGAACGGAAATGCCGTCGCGCTGCGCGTTCAGGTCAAAGCTGCCCGCCGTCTGCGAGGCGTCGAGAATGAACAAAAGGCCGTGCCCGCGCGCAAAAGCGCCGATGAGCGATACGTCCAGCGCGTTGCCGGTGAGATTGGAGGCGTGCGTGCAGACGATCGCGCGGGTGTTGGGCCGCAGCGCGCGGGGGAGATCGGCGTAATCGATGCAGCCGCGCGCGTCGGCGCGAAGGAACGTCGTCTCCACGCCCTCTTTTTCCAGCCGGTAGAGCGGGCGCAGCACGCTGTTGTGCTCGAGATCGGTCGATATCACGTGATCGCCGGGCCGAAGCAGCCCGAAAATGGCGGTGTTGAGCGCCTCGGTCGAGTTCTGCGTGAAGCAGACATGCGAGGGATCCGCCCCGCCGAAAAAGGCGCAGAGCTTTTCGCGCGCGCCGTACACGACGCGTGCGGCGGAAAGCGCGCTCTCGCTCGCGCCGCGGCCGACGTTGCCCAGCGAGCACAGCGCCTCGCTCACCGCGCGCACCACGCACTCCGGCCGGCGGAGCGATGTGGCGGCGTTGTCGAGATAGATCATAAAAACTCCCTCCCGGAGATGTTATCCCCAAGAGGGTAGCATGTTTGCGTTATTTCGTCAAGAAATCCGATGGTAACATCGGAATTAAGAATGATCTTTTGCTTCCAGAAACGCGGCGTGCAGACAGCGGAGCGTGTCAAGGATCTGTTCCTCCGGAACATGCACAGTGAGACGCCCGTCGGTGAGCAGCGCGGCGTCCGGGGAGAGCCCCGCCTCCCGCAGCGCCGCGACAGCACGTTCCGGGAGAGAATCGAACGTGTGCAGATGCGTGCCGACGAGCGAGACGAGCGCGCCGGAGCGCGTCACGGCGGTGAGACGGCCTTCGTCCTCCGGCAGCGGCAGAGGCCGGATCACGGTGCCGGGCGCGGAGACGAGACTGGAGAGCACCGTGAGCGGTACGCCGAAGCGCAGAGCGAGCGCCGCGCTTCGCTCGTGGAGCACCTGCGAGCCGAGCGAGGCGAGCCGGAGCATTTCCTCACTGTCCACGGCGGGGAGCCGCCGCGCCTCCGGGATGAGCCGGGGATCGGCGGTGAATACGCCCTCCACGTCGGTATAGATGCGGCACTCGTCCGCGCGCAGCGCCGCGGCCACGGCCACGGCGGTCGTGTCCGAGCCGCCGCGCCCGAGCGTCGTGATGTCGTTTCCGGGGCTGACGCCCTGGAATCCGGCGATGAGGACGACCTTTCCCTCGCCCAGCTCGCGGCGCACGCGCTCCGTCGAGAGACGTCGGATGTGTGCGCCGCCGTATGTCTCGTCCGTGCCGACGCCCGCCTGCCAGCCGGTGAGCGATACGGCGGGAACGCCCATCTCCTCGAGCGTCATCGCCATGAGCGCAACGCTTGCCTGCTCGCCGGTGGCGAGCAGCATGTCGAGTTCGCGCTTCGACGGGTTGGGGCTGTAGTGCGCGGCAGTGGACAAAAGTGCGTCTGTCGTTTTCCCCTGCGCCGAGAGCACCGCCGCGACGGAGTGCCCGGCGCGCACCGTGTCGGCGATGAGGCGCGCCGCGCAGCGGACGCGCTCGACCCCGGCGAGCGAGCTTCCGCCGAATTTTTCCACGATCAGCATATCGATAAAACCTCCGGAATGGCAAAATGGGATTTGACACTCCATTGTATTCCGCATTGCCGGACGTGGGCACAAAGAAAAAAGGACAGGCGATTGCCTGTCCTGAGGGGTGGGGTTTGTTTGAAGCGTCAGCCTGCGAGAATTTCAGCCCGGATGACCCCGTCGGCGGCGACGAGACGGTTCATAAGCGTTTCCATGCTCTCGCTCATCCCGGCGGTCTCGGCGCTGATGGTGATCGTGGCGCAGCCGCTTACCGGAATGCTCTGATTGATCGTGAGGATGTTCGCGCCGCACTGGGCGAATACGCTCAGCACCGCCGAGAGCAGCCCCGTTTGGTCGCGCAGCATCACCTGGAACGTCAGAATGTGACCGTGGCGCAGGTCCTGAAACGCCGTGATCGAGTCCTTATACTTATAAAATGCGCTCCGGCTGATGCCAACGCGGTTGACCGCGTCGCCGACCGTGCCGCACTCGCCGGTCTGCAGAAGCTCCTTCGCTTCCATGACCTTGAGAAAGATCTCCGGCAGCATGTCCGCCTCCACCAGATAGTAGGTGGGGAGATTTCGGTTTGCCATATATGTCCCTCCGTGAAAAGCATTTGTTTTCGGCGTGCAAATCATATCACCCGCAGCGGAAAAAAGCAAGTGCAATTTCCATGCAGGACGGACATTGAAAAATTGCAAAAACCGTGTATAATACTTTTTATTCATTTAAAGAGAAGGGGAACGCCCATGAAAGCCATCGTATCCGTATTTGCGCGCGACGCCAAGGGCATCACCGCGTACATCACCGCCGCGCTCGCCGAGCAGAACATCAACATTCTCGACATCAGCCAGACGCTCATGCAGGGCTACTTCACAATGATCATGCTCGTCGATCTTGCCGAGTGCGAAATGCCGTTTGATAAGCTCTCGCAGCATCTCCGCTCCGTCGGCGAGGAGCGCGGGCTCGCGGTGCACGTGCAGCGGCAGGACATTTTCGACGCCATGCACCGGATCTAAGGAGGATACCATGAGCTATTTCCTCAATACCGACGAGATCGTCCAAACCATCCGGATGATCGAGCAGGAGCATCTCGATGTGCGCACGATCACGTTGGGGCTGAGCCTCCTCGACTGCGCCACCGGCGACATCAAGAGGACCGCCGATAAGGTCTATGAAAAGATCTGCCGCGAGGCGCACGACCTTGTCCCCGTGGGCGAGGCCATCGAGCGCGAATTCGGCATCCCCATTGTGAATAAGCGCGTGTCCGTCACGCCCGTGGCGCTCATCGCGGGCGGCTGCGGGGACGACCTTGTCCCCGTTGCCGAGGCGATGGACCGCGCCGCGCGCGAAGTCGGCGTGAACTACATCGGCGGCTTTTCCGCGCTCGTGCAGAAGGGCTTCACGAAAGGCGATCACAGTCTCATCGCCTCCATTCCTGAGGCGCTTGCGCGCACCGAGCGCGTTTGCGCGAGCGTGAACGTCGGCTCGACGCGCGCGGGCATCAACATGGACGCCGTGGCGGAGATGGGCCGCGTCATCAAAAAGTGCGCCGCGCTCACCGCCGATACGGACGGTCTCGCGTGCTCCAAGCTCGTCGTTTTCTGCAACGCGGTCGAAGATAACCCGTTCATGGCGGGCGCGTTCCACGGCGCGGGCGAGGCCGAAAGCGCGGTGAACGTCGGCGTTTCCGGCCCCGGCGTCGTCTATCAGGCGCTGCAGGAGTGCAAGGGCGAGAGCTTTGACGTTGTGGCCGAGACGATCAAGCGCACGGCGTTCAAGGTGACGCGCATGGGGCAGCTCGTCGCGCGGGAGGCGTCCCGGCGGCTCGGCGTGCCGTTCGGCATCGTTGATCTCTCGCTCGCGCCGACCCCGGCGGTGGGCGACAGCGTCGCGCGCATTCTCGAGACGATGGGACTGGAGGTCTGCGGCACCCACGGCACGACCGCCGCGCTCGCCCTGCTGAATGACGCGGTGAAAAAGGGCGGCGTGATGGCATCCGGACACGTCGGCGGGCTTTCCGGCGCGTTCATCCCGGTCTCGGAGGACGAGGGCATGATCGCCGCGGCGCGCGAGGGAACGCTCACGCTCGATAAGCTCGAAGCGATGACGTGCGTGTGCTCCGTGGGACTTGATATGATCGCCGTGCCGGGCGATACGAGCGCCGAAACACTCTCCGCCATTCTCGCGGACGAGGCCGCCATCGGCATGATCAACAATAAGACCACCGCCGTCCGGCTCATCCCCGCGCCGGGCAAGACCGTGGGCGACACGGTCGAGATCGGCGGGCTTTTCGGCGAAGCGCCGGTCATGCCGGTCCACGCGGCGTCGAGCGCGGAGTTTATCGCCCGCGGCGGCCGCATCCCCGCCCCGCTCCACTCGCTGAGGAACTGAATGTATAAAGCAATCCCGCTGCCGCGAGGCAGCGGGATTTTCTACGGAGCGGGATTTGTTTGACGATTTTTATATCCCCAGCGCGGCGAGGGTGAGGATGCCGAGGTTGGCGCTCCAGATGCTTTCAAACTGCGAGAGCGGGAGCGGATTTTCGCCGAGGCCGCACTCGATCGTGTAGCCGGGGCGGTCAAAATTCTGAATGAACCAGTCCTTATACCCGGCAAAGCCGGAGGCGTAGGGCGTGTCCTCGTAGGCGTAGCCGCTCACGGCGGCGAACCGCTCGGCGAGAGCGCGGCTGCCCTCCGGCTCAAAATTTAAGTACTTCCAGTAAATGACGTTTCCCTGTGTATGGTATGCGAGCACGAGCGCAGGGTCGAGCGCTTCGGTAAACGCGGCGAGCGCGGCGCTCTCGGGCGCCGTGAGCGGCGCTTCGCCGACAAAGTCGCGCGGGGCGGGGCGGTCGTAGCCCTGCGCGAACTTGATCGCGCGGGCCGTGTCCCACCCGGCGGGGTACTGTAAATTGAGATCGACGCCCGCAATGTTCGCCTTCCAGCCGTCCGGATAGGGGATCGCGGGGAACTCCGCGGCGATGGCCGAGGTCTGCTCCTTCGCTTCGCTCTCCGGCAGCGCGCCCGCCACGAGATCGACGCCGTCCGGATCGACGAGCGGCACGAGCGTGAGAGAGGCGCGGAAGAGGATATCCTCCGCCGGGTAGCCGAACACGGTCTCGCCCGCGGCGGCCGCGCGGAGCAGCGTTTCAAGATATTTCATCAAAAGCGGCGTCGTGATCCACTCGTTCGCATGGTGCGCGGCGCTGTAGAGCACGCGGCGCAGCCCGTCGCCCGCCGTGAGCGCCCAGATCGGGCGGGAGAGGACGCTGCGCCCGATGCTCTCGGCGCGAAGCTGCGGATACCGGTGCGTCAGTCCGTCCACGGCGTAACTCATGAGCGCGCTGCACCACGGGATATCCGTCGGCACGACGGAGAACGGCAGCGGTACGGTGATCCGCTGCCCGGGCCGCAGCGCGAACGGGTCGAGCGCCGGGTTTGCCGTTTCGATCGCGGCGAGCGAGGCGTCGTACCGCTCGGCGAGCGAGAAGAGCGTATCGCCGGGCCGGACCGTATGCACGGCGTACCCGCGCAGCCAGGGCGCGAGCGCGCGTTCGGTCTCCGCACCGAATATGCCGTCCGGCGTCAGACCGTGCGAGCGCTGGAAGGTTTGCAGCGCGCTTTTCGTCGCGCCGCCGAAAACGCCGTCGGACGCGGGGCCGCCGTACTGCGCGCGGCGGAGCGACAGCTGCAAAAGCGCGACCTCCGCGCCCGTGGAGCCGGTTTTCAAAATTTGCATGACATTTCCTCACGATGAAAAAATTTTGGCAGGCATGAGAGCAAAACGGAAGGATACCATATTAAAAATAGTCTGTCGAAAAAGCCTCGCAGAGTTTGCGCCCGGAGGCGCAAATAAAGTTCGGATCATTTTCTCCGGCGACATGTGCGTCGGAGAAAATACTTTCCGGCTCGCAAACGTGCGAGTTGTGCGCCGCAGGCGCACAGCGAGTGCGCTGCGGCGAGCCGCAGCCCCTTCAAACGAGAGCCCAACGCAGTGGGTCTCGTTTGAGAGCGTGGCAAAAATCCTTTTTTTGACACGCTCAAAGCAGGAAAACGCGAAACATGGAAACAGAGGACAAATTTCTCGCGGTTCTTTTCCTTCTCGGCAGACATACTGAATACGCCGCTGCAAAGAAGCCGTTTGCGGCGCGAAACATGCAAAGACATGGGAAGGATAAGGGTGGCAGTCCTATGAGAAAGATAAAAGAAGTATTCGCCCTGCTCGCCGCGGCGCTGACGCTGACGACTGCGGCGCTCGCCGCGGAGCCGGGCGACGTGCTCGTGCCGGTCGGCGAGGCGGTGGCGATATCGCTGCGGTGCGACGGCGTGGTGGTGTCCGCGCTTGCCGATATTGCTTCGGAAAACGGTACGTGCTGTCCGGCAGGGGAGGCGGGCGTGCAGGCGGGCGATAAGATCGTTGCGGTAAACGGCGAGCGCGTAACAAACGCCGAAGACTTTCTGCGCCGCGCAGCGGATTTTTCGGGTGAGTGTGTGACGCTCTCCGTCGAGCGAGGCGGCGAGGCAAAAACATTTGCCGTTACGCCGAGGCTCGGCAGCGGCGGAACGTATCAGATCGGGCTCTGGCTGCGCGACGCGGTGCGCGGGCTCGGTACCGTAACGTTTTATGACCCGGCTACCGGGGAATACGGCGCGCTTGGTCACGGCGTCGGTCTGCCGGAGACCGGCGAGCTGATGAGCGCCTCCGGCGGGGAGATCTACCGGGCGGACGTCACCGGCGTCGTCATGGGCGAGCGCGGCGCGCCAGGTGAACTGTGCGGCGGCGCGAGCAGCGCCGCGCCGATCGGCTCGATCGAGGAGAACACGGTCCGCGGCATTTTCGGAACGAGCCGAACGCCGCTCGGCACGCTCCCGACCATGCCGGTCGCCGCAGAGAGCGAGATCCGTCTCGGCGAGGCGACGATCCTCTCCACCGTCAGTACCGGCGGTGTGCGTTCGTATGATGCCGTGATCACGCGCATCGCGCGCAGCGGCGACGGCGGGAAGCTCACGCTCACGATCACGGACGGCGACCTTCTCGCCGTGACCGGCGGCATCGTGCAGGGGATGAGCGGCTCGCCCATTCTGCAAAACGGAAAGATCGTCGGCGCGGTCACGCACGTGCTCGTGAACGACCCCACCAAAGGATACGGCATTTCCATGGAGAATATGCTCAAAGAAGGGCGCACAAGATCCGCCGCCTGACCGCGGCGGACGGCCCCTTGCGGACGCCGGCGAAAAATGCGAAAAGCGATTCGACGGCGTCTTGCCGGATTTGATACGATATTATGTAAATCCGTGCAACCTCGCGTCGAATCGCGCAAGATCATAACGAAGAAAAATTGAGATAATTTCGACGAATTTTCCCTCCATATTCCGGGATGTTTATGCTAAATTAGTCAATCAATGTAGCCAAGCACAAAAAAACATCAGCAAACTGCTTGCAGTTCATAATTATGGAGGCAAAGTTATGGAAACTAAAATCCGAGTGCTGATCGCCGACCCGAACGAGGATTTTCAGCTGTTGATGAAGAACCTGCTTTCGCACGAGGCGGACATGGAAGCGGTGGGTACATCCTCCGACGGATCG
Source organism: Clostridiales bacterium UBA4706 (assembly GCA_002404605.1). Classification (GTDB taxonomy): domain Bacteria; phylum Bacillota; class Clostridia; order Oscillospirales; family Oscillospiraceae; genus Apopatocola. The sequence goes on from DHKA01000048.1 coordinate 11,888, forward strand.
GACGCGCTCGCAAAGATCGAAGCGCTACATCCGGACGTTGTGCTGCTGGAGCTGGTACAGCCACGGCTCGACGGAATGGGTGTGCTGCGCAAGCTCTCCGAAAAGGAGTCGGCACCGCCGGTGCTCATTCTCACCGGGTTCGTCAATGCGCATGTCGTCGCCGAGTGCGCGGATCTCGGCGCGGCGTATTTCATGTCCAAGCCGTGTGACACTGCCGAGCTCATGCAGCGTCTGCGCCAGAGCGCCCAGACGGGCAAGAAGCCGATGCCCGTCACCGACGGCCGGAGCCTGGCGGCAGCCGCGCCGGCGGCGAAGGCGGATAACGCCTCGCTCGAGAGCGTTGTTACCGACATCATCCACGAGATCGGCGTCCCGGCGCACATCAAGGGCTATCAGTATCTGCGCGAAGCGATCATCCTTACGATCAACGACATGGACGCCATCAACGCCGTGACGAAGGTGCTCTATCCGGAGGTCGCAAAGAAGTTTTCCACGACGCCGAGCCGCGTTGAACGCGCCATCCGCCACGCGATCGAAGTCGCGTGGGACCGCGGGGATGTGGAGACGCTGCAAAAGTTTTTTGGCTATACCGTTTCCGGCATTAAGGGCAAGCCGACGAACAGCGAGTTTATCGCCATGATCGCCGACTGCCTCTCCCTTCGGCGCAAGCAGGGGAAAATGTGAGCATGTCAAACGAGACCCACTTCGTTGGGCTCTCGTTTGAAAAGACTGCGGCTCGCCGCAGCGCACTCGCTGTGCGCCGGTGGCGCACAACTCGCACGTTTGCGAGCCGAGAGGAATTTTCTCCGACGTACACGCCGCCGGAGAAAATGATTCAGACTCTATTTGCGCCTGCGAGCGCAAACTCTGCGAGACTTCTTTGATAGGTTGAGCAGCCCTGTCCGGGTGTACCGGACGGGGCTGTTTGCGCTTCGGCGCGCGGCGGGAGGGAAATCGCTCTTGCCATATACGGCGGCAAAATATATAATTAACAATAAATATCACGCATGGAATCCCGCATGGAAAAAGATAAGGGAGTGGATGCCGCCTTGAAGAAGAAAGTTCTTACTCTGTTTGCCGTGCTGCTCTGCGCGCTCGTCGTGCTGAACGTCACGGCCCTTGCTGATTTCGGCGATTTTTCCGGCAGCTCGGACTATGATTTCAGCTACGATTATAACGACGACTGGTCCTCCGGCGATTCCGACAGCGACTGGTCGGGCGGCGGAGACATATTCATTTTCGGCGGCGGAGGCGACGGGATCGATTTCTGGACGATCCTCGCGGTGATCGTCATCATCATTATCGTCGCGCAGGTATTTGGAAAAGACAAGAAGGGCAAGGGCGGTTCGTCCGTTGGAAAGAATGCCCGGCGCGCCGAGCGTGCCGAGAGCCGCGCCAACCGCGCCGCGCTCACGCCCATCGGCGAATATGCGAAGATCGATCCGGTCTTCAACGCGGCGGCGCTGTGCGAGAAGGCGTCGAATCTCTATGTGCAGATGCAGAACGCCTGGACGGCGAAGAACATCGAGTCCCTGCGGCCGTACTTCACCGATGCGCTCTTCACGCAGATGGAGCGCTCGCTGCAGGGATATGTGCAGCGCGGCGAGACGAACGTTGTCGAGCGCATCGCGGTGCTGGATGTGACGCCGCTCGGCTTCCACCAGACCGGCGGCGAGGATCACATCCTTCTCCGGCTGCGCACGCGCATCACGGACTATACCGTGAACGACGGCACGCAGCAAATCGTCCGCGGCAGCCGTGACCAGGAAAAATACATGACCTACGAGTGGGATCTTCTGCGTCCGACCGGCACGAAGACCGAGACCGAAAGCGGCGAAACGAAGCGCATCACCTGCCCGGGCTGCGGCGCGCCGCTCGATGTGAACGCGAGCGCGCGGTGCCCGTACTGCGGCACGGTGATCCAGCAAAAGGCGCAAAACTGGGTCATCAGCGCCATCCGCGGCATCCGGCAGGAGACCGTATAAAAAGCCGTATGAGCAGGAGGCGGAGATATGCTTGACGTTGCCGCGCTGGGCGAGCTGCTGATCGATTTTACATGCCTTTCGACCGACGGGGACGGATACCCGACAATGGCGGCGCATCCCGGCGGCGCCCCGGCAAACTTTCTCGCGGCGCTGGCAAAGTACGGCGCAAAGACCGCGATGCTGGGCAAGGTGGGGGACGACACCTTTGGGCATCTCCTGCTCGAAACGCTGCGGCGCGCGGGCATTGAGACGCGCGGCATGATCGCCGCGCCCGACGTATTCACAACGCTGGCCTTCGTCACGCTGGACGTGCGGGGTGAGCGTGAGTTCGCCTTTGCCCGGAAGCCCGGCGCGGATACGTGCCTTTCGTTCCCGGAGCTCGATCTTTCCCTCATCGACGAGGCGAAGGTCTTCCACTTCGGCTCGCTGTCGATGACCGATGAACCGGCGCGCTCCGCGACGCGGCAGGCTGTCGCCTACGCGAGATCGAAGGGGAAGCTCGTCACCTATGACCCGAATCTGCGTCCGCCGCTCTGGAAGGATCTCGCGCTCGCCAAAGAGCAGCTTCTCTGGGGGCTGGGGCAGGCGGACGTGGTGAAGATCAGCGACGAAGAGGTAAAGTTCCTTTTCGCTCTGGAGCCGGAAGAGGGCGCGGAGCATATCTGTAACACCTTCCTCGTGAGGCTGGTGTTCGTCACCTGCGGCGCGGACGGATGTTATTTTCAAAATGCGCGCGCCGCGGGCCGGGAACCGGCGCTGCCGGGGCTGAAGATCGCCGACACCACCGGCGCGGGCGATATTTTCGGCGGGAGCGCGGTGTGGAAGCTGCTGCAATACGGCGCTGCGCCCGAAGAGCTGGGGGAAGAAGAACTGCGCGATATCGTCTCCTTTGCCTGCGCCGCCGCGGGGCTTTCCGCAACGAGGCCGGGCGGCATTTCGAGCATCCCGGAGTATGACGAAGTCCTGCGGGCGCTGAACCGATAATATGGAATTAGAAACTATCCCCGCCGTCCGACAGGACGGCGGGGATAGTTCCAGATTGTCGAAAAAGCCTCGCAGAGTTTGCGCCCGCAGGCGCAAATAAATTCTTGATCATTTTCTCCGGCGACATGTGCGTCGGAGAAAATACTTTTCGGCTCGCAAACGTGCGAGTTGTGCGCCGCAGGCGCACAGCGAGTGCGCTGCGGCGAGCCGCAGCCCCTTCAAACGGGAGCCCAACGCAGTGGCTCTCGTTTGAGAGCGTGGCAAAAATACTTTTTTGACACGCTCAAACTATCCCCGCCGTCCGACAGGACGGCGGGGATAGTTCTTTTTACCGTCATACAATAAGTGGGATATCCAGTAAAGACATACAAAAAGAAAATCAAAACTTTATTCAACATTTTATTGACAAAGCGCTGGAGAACGCGTATGATGCAGATGTTAAATGAACGCGATCATAAAAACCGGCGGGAGGCGGGCGTTATGCCGAAGATCATTGACAATCTGGAAGAGAATATCCTCTCCGCGGCGCGCCGTCTCGTGGCCGAGCAGGGCTATGCCGCCGTGACGATGCGCGCCGTTGCGAAAGAGTGCGGCATTGCCGTCGGCACGTTTTATAACTACTACCCCTCCAAGGATGCGATGCTCGCCGCGTGCCTTCTGCACGACTGGCAGGCGGCGCTCGCGGCGGCGGGGGAAAGGACCGCCGCCGCGCGGAGCGCAAAAGAGGCGGCCGGGGAAGTCTTTGATGCCGTCCGCGCCTTTCAAGAGCAGAACCGCAGCATCTTTTCGGACGAGGGCGCGCGCTCTTCCGCCGCCGGTGCGCTGCAAAGCCGCCACGCGCAGCTCAGATCCCAGATCGCGGCGCTGCTCGAAGCGCCGTGCCGCCGCTTTTCCGATGTGCCGGACAGCGCGTTTCTCGCGGAATTTACCGCCGAGAGCATTTTGAGCTGGAGCGGTACGGACATTTCGTTCCCGCAGCTCTGGACGCTGCTGGAGCGGCTGTTTATCAAGTAAGCAAAAAATAAATTATATTATAAGGAGGACCCCATTTATGAGCAGCTTTGAAAACCTGCGGATCGTGGACAACTTCTACCAGACCTCGCTGTACTACCCGATGCCCACCGTTGTTATCAGCACCCTTGCCGAGGACGGCTCTACGTCGCTCGGCCCCTATTCTCTGATCGCGCCGTACTATGTGGCGGGCAAGGGCTACTACGCCATGCTCCTCAACTGCCGCAATTCCTCCAACACCGCGCAGCACATTCTCCGCACCGGCAAGTGCGCCATCAACTTCATCAACGACGACCCGAAGAACTTCAAGGAGGCCGTGAAGCTCTCCTGGCCGGGCGACGAGCCGAAGGACAAAATGCCCAACTGCAAGTTCCCGCTGGAGAAGAGCCAGATCATGGAGGAAAACCCGGACGATGTGCGCCCGATGGTGATCTCCGACGCGATCCAGGTCCTTGAATGCACGTGGATGCGCGAGCTGGACGGCGCCGACCGCGACCAGCCCGGCGAGCTGCACGGCTATGAGCCGCCGTATCACGACTTCAACGGCATCACGAGCCAGTTTGGAGCGCACTTCATTCTGCGCATCGACCGCATCCTAATGAAGAAGAAATACTCCGACGCGATCATCGCCGGCGTGAAGAGCCGCGATTTCCCGCCGCTGCCCATCGACTACGGCTACCGCGACAGCAAGAACTTCTGGTTCCATCGCCACCGCCGTATGCGCGCGGAGCTTCTGCCCATCCGCGAGGCGTCGCTCGAATCCGTGCGCTACGCCGCCGACCGCGCCGACGATAAGGTCAAGTTCACCGACGATGCGCTCAAGACCATTCTGAACGTTCCCCGCGTATTCCTGCCGCTCGTACTCAAGGGCTGCGTGGACTGGGCGAAGGAGAACGGCGTCGAGCTCGTCACCGAGGAGCACATGAAGATCATCAACGACAAGCGCGCCAAGGAAAAGCAGAAGAAAAAGTAAGAAATGACCGTCTCCGCCTGGCGGCGCGAACTGCCTGGCAGGGAAGAGAGATAAAAGGGAGGGCAAAGATCATGGAGTTTTCCGTTCCGATGGCGCTGGCGGACTTCGTCCCGGTCGTTCTTTTTCTGATCGGCGCGATTTTGCTTCAGCGCGAGTTGTACCCCCGGCTCGGCAAGGGCCAGTTTGCCCTGTTTGCCGCCGGTACGATCAACGTGTTCTGCGCCGGGGCGCTCAAGGCGGTGTATAAGCTGCTGTACGCGCTCGGCGTGTGCGATTTTACGAAGCTCAACGAGGTGTTTTTCCCCGTGCAGTCTATTGGCTTCCTGCTCGCGGGACTTGCGATGGCGGCGTTTTTGTTCTATAAGCCGAAAAAGACGACCGTTTGCGGCGTCGCCGCGGCTCCTGCGGTATACAGCGGCACGGCGCTTTTCGTCTCGCTCATGGTCGTCGGTCTCGGACTTCTCGACGCGGGGCTCATCGCGCTCGCGGTACGGGCAAAGAAGCGCGGGATCATTGTGCTGCTTGTCGTGTCGTTCGTATGCAGCCTCTGCATGGGCTATCTCTCCTCGCGGGACTTTTCCGCCGCGGCGATGAACTGGATCGCCGAGGGCGTGAATATCGTCGGGCAGGGAACGTTCCTCGCCGCCGCCGTTCTTCTCCGGAAGGCCGGAAAAGAAGCCGCTGCTGCGGCATAATCTGATCATAAAGAAGGTTTTGTATTATGGTATTTCCCAAAACGATCTGGCTGGTGATCGCAGCGGCGCTGCTCATCAGCTCCATCGGCTTTAAAAAGTATGTCTGGTTCATCTCGCTCGGCTACGGCTTCTCGATCGCGGGCATCGGTATATTGCTGCTCGCGCTCTACGGCGGTCATCTGACGGCGGGCCCCGCCGTCTGCTGCGTGCTGCTCATCCTTTACGGCTTCCGGCTGGGCGGCTATCTCCTCTACCGCGAGGTGAAAAGCTCGGCCTACAACAGCAAAATGAAAACCGAGATCAAGGACGGCAAGTCCATGACCTTCGGTGTGAAGTGCGCGATCTGGATCACGTGCGCTCTGCTGTACGCGCTGCAGGTGACGCCGGTGTTTTACCGCGTCGCGCTCGGCGCCGGCACGGATGCATGGTGCATCGTGGGCGCTCTCATCATGCTCTTCGGCGTATGCTTTGAGTCCGCCGCCGACATCCAGAAGCAGAAGCTCAAAAAGATCAATCCGAAGCGCTTCTGCGATACGGGCCTTTTCCGTATCGTCCGCTGCCCGAACTATCTCGGTGAGATGCTGTTCTGGACGGGCGTGCTCGTCTCGGGCGCAAACATCCTGCGCGGCTGGCAGTGGCTGCCCGCCCTGCTTGGGTATCTCGGCATCGTGTTCGTGATGTTCTCCGGTGCGCGCCGTCTGGAGCTGCGCCAGAACAAGAGCTACGGCGCGGATCCGGAGTATCAGGCGTATGTGAAGAGCGTCCCCATCCTGCTGCCGTTCGTCCCGCTTTACAGCGTGGCAAAGTACAAATTCCTCGTGGCATAAATCTGGACCGGCAAAATCGGAAAAACCCGGGTGCAGCCGTTCTTAGGAACGGCTGCACCCGGGTTTTGCGTTCGGCGAATGTAGAAGAAGTCCGGCCCTTTCTGCTGAAATAAAACCATGGATACGCTCAGGAGAAGATCGGCGTACAGAAGCGGCTCATCCAGCGGAATGGAAAAATCCTCCTGCATTTTTCGGATGCGGTAGAGCACGGTGTTGCGGTGGGTGAAAAGCGCATCGCAGATTTTCTTCAGCGAATGGCTGCATGTGAGATAGCAGTAAAGCGTTTCGCAGTACTGCGTACCCTTTTCCCGGTCGTAGGCAGCGAGCCGCTGCACCTCTTGAGAGATCAGATCCTGTCGCTTCTCCGTGCCCTTGAGCAGCAGTGCCGTGCGAAGCTGTGCGACGGTGCAGACATTGCCGCCGTGGAAGCGGTCATCCATCATCAGATCCAGCGCCTCGCGTGCCGTTCGGTAGAGCGCCGGAAGCTCGTATAGACCGCTCAGCCCCTCCGACAGGATCACCTTTAGCTGGAACTCCTCCGCCAGCGCGGAGAGTCCGTCGAAGTCTGCCATACCGTGCAGAAACAGAAAAACGATCCCGCGATAGAGAAAAGCGTGCGAATCAGGGAAACACTCGCTGATCTCGTCCTTCAAATGCCGCTTGCCGAGATACAGGCTGTGGTACGCCGTAAGATCGATGAGAGCGAACGACGAAGGGTGAAAATCCGCCAGATAGGTGTTGGCGGCCTGGAGCCGAAAATATGCCGCAGAGGGGAAGCTGCCGTCAAGCAAATGCGCAAGGATATCTTCGGCGGTCTCAAATGGTTTATCTTGACGGCTTGCCTCGATGAACATCTGCTTGGCGAGAACCTGCTCGATGATCTGCCGGGTCTCCGCCGGAATGTCTGCAAGATGCCCGTCCGTATCTACACAGATCAGATAACCGAGAGAAACGCCTGCGCTGGCAAGCGTGGCAAAACGCCGCAGGTAAGCAGCATCCTCTTGTGTTTGTGCTGATAGCACAAATCAACTTCCTTCTATTGTAATACCGGCTTATTGTTCTTTCAAGGAGAAAGAGGTATTTTTTATTCGCAAACAAAAGATAGAAGCAAATATGGCTTCAAAAAGAGGAGAAATAAACGATGAGAACGAAGACATTTCGGGTTCTGAACATTTTGGCTGGTGTACTGCTGATTGCTTCCGGCATTTACTGTTTGTGCAATCAGGATGTAGCTGTTTTGTCTGCCGGTGTACTGCTGGGCATTTTTATGCTGATATCCGGCATCATCGAGATCGTGGTGTTTGCCGGAACCAGCGGGCTGCTGATCGGCTCCGGCTGGCTGCTGCTGGACGGTGTTTTGACGGTGATCCTATCGTTGTTCCTGCTGTTTAACCAGTGGTTCACTCTGTTGTCGCTCCCGTTTTTGTTTACACTCTGGCTTCTCTTTTCCGGCATTTCCCGGTTTGTCAGCGCATTTGATCTTCGCGCCCTCGGTGTTCGCGCATGGGGCTGGGTATTGGCGCTTGGCATACTGCTGATGGCCGGTAGCTTTATCTGCATGATGGATCCGTGGGTCAGCGTTGCGGCGATCGGTGTAACGGTCGGTTTGGTGTTCCTGCTGGAGGGCGTCAGCGCCATCGTTTGTACCTGCGTGTTCGAAACAAAAAAATAATCCGGCGGACTTTCCGCAAGCGGTTTTGATAGATAGCGATTCTGTTCATATCTGTTCATAGACGTCAAAGGAGCGTTGATCATGGAAAGCAGAAAAAACGTAAACATTTGGAAATCGCTGCAAAAGGTACCGGCGGGCACGATGTTTGTGCCGCTGATCATCGGCGCGATCATCACGACGGTATGCAAAGGGTTCTTTGGGTTTGACCTGTGGAGTACGCTGGGCAATCCGATGAAGGATATGTTTTCCTCCAGCGGGCAGATGCTCGTCATCGGTCTGATGCTCTTCTGCACCGGCACGCAGCTGAAAATGTCGGATATGAAGGAAGCAATGCACCGCGGCGTGCTGCTGATTTTGGTGCGTCTTGGCGTTGCGTACCTTCTTTGCGCGCTGTATTATCTGGCGTTCGGATATGACGGCATTCTTGGCGTTTCGTTCATTGCGTTTGTTTGCGCGGTGACGAGCGCGAACGCGGCGCTTTACATGGGCATCATTTCCCCCTTTGGCGACAAGGCGGACAAGGCGAGCTTTGGCATCATGCTGATCTGCTCCATGCCGCTTCTCCCGCTGCTGTTCCTTGGATTTTACGGTGAATCGGGCTTCGGCACGGCGCAGGTCATGCAGATCGTTTCTCTGATCATTCCGTTCGTCCTCGGCATGGTGCTCGGTAATCTGGACGCGGATATCCGCAAGGTCTTTGCCGGCGGCAATGCGATCGTTCTTCCGTTCCTCGGGTTTGAGTTCGGCTCGACCATCAACTTGATCGAGGCTTTCAAGATGATCCCGCAGGGACTGTTGCTGAGCGTTGTGTATTTCATCGTCGTCATCACCCCGTCGTATGTTTTCGAGCGCACGGTGCTGCATCGCCCGGGCTATGCGTCCTTTGCCAGCGGCTCGCTCGCCGGCGTGGCGCTGGTCATCCCGTCGATGGCGGCGGCATCCAATGCGGCGTTTGAGCCGTATGTCAATTCGGCGGTTGCCGTGCTGGCGTTTGTGCTTGCCGTGACGAACATCCTCTGCCCGTTCATGGTGAAATTCATTCTCACGAAACACCCGGCGGACGAGCAGCCCAAGACAGGCAAAGCCGCTGCCGGCGCCGCGGCAAAGTAAAGTAGGTAAAATTACACGGCACGGCTTGACCCGATCAAACATTTAATCATCGAACTTTCGGAAAGGAAGGCTTCATTATGAGAAACACTCTGATTCAGGCATCCACGCTCAACGCACTGATGCTCGGCAACTTTGATAAAACCGTAAGCGTGAAGGATTTTCTTCGCCATGCCGATACCGGTCTCGGCACCTATGCGGGGCTGGACGGCGAGGCGATCTTTGAGGACGGCGTCGCATACAAGGCGACGGCGGACGGGAAAGTCGTCGTTATGGATCCGGATGACGGCGTGGCGTTCGGTACGGTCACGAAGTTTGACGAATCCGCGCCGGTAACGGAGCTGGAAAATCTCGGCGATATTGAGGTGCTCAAACAGGCTCTGGAGCCGTACGTAAAGGACAACCCCAATATCTTCTATGTGATCAAGGCGAAGGGGACCTTCAAGACCATGCATGTCCGCAGCTGCTATGCCAGCGAGAAGCCGTATCCGACGCTTTCGGAAGTGGCGAAGAACCAGCGGGAGTTCCACTTTGAAAATACCAGCGGCGACGTGATCGCCGTCTGGTGTCCGCAGTACGTCAACGGCATCAATCTGCCGGGCTGGCACTTCCACTATCTCAGCAGCGACAAGCGGCAGGGCGGACATATTCTCGGTCTGTCGGCGGATCGCCTGAGCGTGAAGATCCAGAAGATCGAGCGCTTCGATCTGACGCTGCCGCAGAACCCGGAATTTGCGCAGCGTGACCTGTGCGAGGATCTGAGCGCCAAGACCGCCGCGGTCGAGGGTGTGAAGAAGCAATAAACAATAAAAAAATACAAGCACGTCGGGCAACGGGGCTTCCGCTGCAGGAGCGGCGTCCGGCGCGCCTAATTTCTAAGGAGGGATCTATTATGGTACCCAGTGTTTATGGTGAAAATATGCTTGACGATTTCTTTGACGGCGCCTTCTTTGGCGATCACAGCCCGCTTTTCGGTAAGCGCGGCAGAAATCTCATGAAGACCGATATCCGCGAAACGGATGACGCGAAGGCGTATCGGTTCGCTATCGAGCTGCCCGGCTTCAAGAAAGACGAGATCTCGGTGGATATCAAAGACGGTTACATGACCGTCAGCGCCCAGAAGGGTCTGGATAAGGACGAAGAGGACAAGAAGGGCCGCGTCCTGCGCCAGGAGCGCTATGCCGGCGCCTGCTCCCGCAGCTTCTACGTCGGCAATGTGAAGCCGGAGGACGTGAAGGCAAAGTATGAGTCCGGTGTGCTTACCGTTATCGTTCCGATGGAGAACGTAAAGAAACTCTCTTCTGCCAGCGCGGTCACGATCGAGTAAGACAACAAAACTGCCGCCTGCGTAAGCGGGCGGCAGTTTTTGCTTCGGCGTAAGATGAACAAGGGGTGGTGAAAATGGAAACGGAGCCGGATAAACCGATCTCCCTCGACGGCGTCATCGATATGCACGTTCATACGTCGCCGGATCTTATCCGCCGGACCTGCAATGATCTGGAGCTTACCGCCGCGGCGGTCCGCGCCGGAGCGAGAGCTATCGTGATCAAAGGGCATCATTGCCCGACCGCGGCGCGTGCCGCGCTCTGCAACGCCTATAACCGCGCCGCATTTGACAGCAACGCCTTTGTCATGTACGGCGGACTGGTCTTAAACGGAGAAGCTGGCGGACTCAATGCCCGCGCGGTGCAGACGGCGCTGGAAATGGGCGCGAAGGTCATATGGCTGCCGACGGCAGACGCGGAAAACGAATATCATAAACGCGGGAAAAGCGGCGGTATCCGCATGACCGATGAGCGCGGAGTTCTCGTTCCGGAGCTGCGGGATGTGTTCTTTTTGATAAAGGATTACGGAGCCGTCCTTGCAACGGGGCATATTTCCCCGGAAGAGACGAGATGCGTGGTTGATGCGGCGCGGAACATCGGCGTGCAGAAAATCGTTGTCACACACCCGGAATACTGGGTCGTGGATATGAGTCTGGAGCAGCAGTACGAGCTCGTTTCGGACTACGGTGTCGTTTTGGAACGCTGCTTCCGGCAGCCGCAGAAGAACGGCGCCTGGGTCAGCAACGCGGCGCGAAATCTTGCGGCGATCCGGCAGCTCGGCACGGCGAATACCATCCTGTCCACCGGCTGCGGCGATCCGGCCGTCCCTTTGTGGGAAACCGCCATGCGGGAATATCTCCAATATATGGCGGATCACGGCGTCGACTCCGAGGCGCTTGCCGATATGACGCGCCGACTCCCGGCGTGGCTGCTGGGGCTGGAGGATGCACCATGAAAGCGAGCGGCGTTAGCCGCAGAAAAAACGCTCTTCCGTTTCAGAAAATTCGTCTGAAACGGAAGAGCGTTTCGTATGCCAGATGGAGCCAAATGCTCGAGAGCAGCATCGCTGCGATGAGCGCGATGCCGATGCAGCCCGAAACGCCGAACGCCATGAGCGCCGCTTCGCCGCGCAGGAGAAGATACGCCCCGATGAGTACGAACGAGGCCGCGCCGAGGATCGCGCCGTTCGTAAGTCCGACGCGCGCTTCCTTCCAGACGAGCTTCCGCTTCTGCGCGCCGGTCGTTTCGCTGTCCATGAGCACGCGGATCGTGACGGCGAGCGACTGCGTGCCGACGTTGCCCGCCATGTCCAGCACGAGCGACTGGAAGCACACGATAAGCGTGAGCTGCGCCACGACGCTCTCGAAAAGGCCGACGACGCTCGAA
>DHKA01000002.1 GCA_002404605.1 Clostridiales bacterium UBA4706
CACTAGAACCTGAATCTAGCGAGTCTACCAATTCCACCACTCGCGCATACTGTCAGCTTGACTATAATAGCATTCGGCAGCGGAAATGTCAACAGAAAAATTCCCTGTTCCGTCATTTTTCTCCCGCAGGGGGAAAGCCTTGTTTCTGCGCACAAAATGTGGTAAAATCTTTCCAAAGGGGTGTTGCATCATGCATATGACCGATCTCATTGAAAAGAAAAAACAGGGTCAGACTCTCACGCAGGAGGAACTGCATTTTATCGTTCACGGCTACACGGCGGGGGATATCCCGGATTACCAGATGTCCGCGCTGATGATGGCCATCTATTTCCGCGGCATGACGCCGGAGGAAACGGCGCAGCTCACCATAGAAATGGAGCACTCCGGCGACGTGGTCGATCTCTCGCCGCTCGGCGAGCACACCGCCGACAAGCACTCGACCGGCGGCGTCGGCGACAAGACCTCGCTCGTGCTCTGCCCGATGGTGGCGGCGTGCGGCGGCAAAATGGCGAAAATGTCCGGCCGCGGCCTTGGGCACACCGGCGGCACGATCGACAAGCTCGAATCCTTCCCCGGCTTCTCCACCGCCATGACGCCCGAAAAATTCCTCGAAAACGCCGAGAACGTCGGCTTCGTCATCGCCGGGCAGACGGCGAATCTCGCCCCGGCGGATAAGAAAATGTACGCGCTGCGCGATGTGACCGCAACGGTGAACTCCATTCCGCTGATCGTTTCGAGCATCATGTCCAAAAAGCTCGCCTCCGGCGCGCGCACCATCGTGCTGGACGTAAAGACCGGCTCCGGCGCGTTCATGGAAACGGAAGAATCCGCCTTTGAGCTCGCGCGGCAGATGGTGAGCGTCGGCAAGCACGCCGGGCGCAACATGGCCGCCGTCGTGACCGATATGGACCAGCCGCTCGGCTTTGCCGTCGGCAACGCGCTGGAGGTCAAGGAAGCCATTTCCGTCCTGCGCGGCGCGGACGTGCCGGATCTGCGCGAGCTGTGCCTTGTGCTCGGCACGAACATCCTCGTCCGCAGCGGTCTCGCCGAAACGGAAGCGGAGGCCCGCGCGCGTCTGGAAAAGTCCATCGAGAGCGGCGCGGCGCTCGATAAACTCGCGGCCATGGTCCGCGCGCAGGGCGGCGATCCGGCGGCGGTGTACGACACGTCCCTGCTGCCGCAGGCCCCGGTCGTGCATACGGTCAAGGCTCCGCGCGATGGCTATATCGCCGCGATGGAAGCGAAGGATATCGGCCTTGTCTCCATGCATCTCGGCGGCGGCCGCGCCACGAAGGAGGATGTGATCGACCTTTCCGTCGGCGTTGTGCTCGCGGCGAAGGACGGCGCATATCTCCACGCGGGCGACACGCTCGCCACCATCCACGCCAAAACCGAAGCGGATGCCGCCGCAGCGGAGGAAGAGCTTTTGAAGTGCTACACCTTCTCCGACGAAGCGCCCGTCCGTCCGCCGTTCATCCGCGGCGTTGTGACTTGATCTTGTTAGTATTAAAACATTAAAATAGGAGTGACCCAATGAGAAACGAGTATCCCCTGTATCTGAACGGCGCATGGACGACGCAGACCGACGGCTGCGTGCGCGAGGACACCGAGCCCGCGACGGGCAAGCCACTTTTCACGGTGCACCGCGCCGGTCCCGCCGACGTGGAGACGGCGCTTTCGACCGCTGCGGCGGCGTTCCCCGGCTGGGCCGCGGCGATGGCGGACGTGCGCGAGCGCGTGCTGCTGCGCGCCGCGGACATCATGGAGAGCCGCGCGGAGGAATTTGTGGAGCTGCTTGTCCGCGAAGGCGGCAAGGCGCAGTCCATCGCGCGCGGCGAATTTGCCGGCGGCGTGAATCTCTTCCGCGTCGCGGCGGGGGAGTGCCGCCGCCACACGACGGAGATGTACCCGGCGGGCAAGCCGGGGCAGATGTCTCTGGCTGTGCGCCATCCGCTCGGCGTCATTCTGGGAATACTCCCGTTCAACTATCCGCTGATCCTCTCGGTGAAAAAGCTGGCGTTCGCGCTCGCCGCGGGCAACAGCTTCATTCTCAAGCCGTCGCCGCACACCCCGGCGGTGTGCCTGCTGCTCGGCGAGGTGCTGCACGAGGCCGGTCTCCCGGCGGGCGTGCTCAACGTCGTCCCGGTCGCAGACGAGAGCCTTTCCGCGGTGCTCGCGCAGGATAAGCGCGTGCGCATGGTGTCGTTCACCGGCGGTGGAAACGCGGGGCGGAAGATCGCCATGGCCGCGGCGCAGGACTTCAAGCGCACGGCGATGGAGCTCGGCGGCAAAAACCCGCTGCTCGTGCTGCGCGACTACGATCTCGACGAGGCTGTAAAGACCGCGGGTCTCGGCGCGTTCAGCAACCAGGGCCAGCTCTGCATGGCGACGTCGCGCATCCTTGTGGAAGAGCCGCTGTACGAAGCGTTCTGCGAAAAGCTGCGCGACTACGCGCTCTCGCTCAAGGTCGGCGACCCGACCGACCCGGACGTGTTCATCGGCCCGCTGATCGACGAGCGTCACTGTGCGTTTGTCCAGTCGCAGGTAGACGATGCCGTATCGAAGGGCGCAAAGCTCCTCTGCGGCGGCACGCACGAAGGGCCGTTCTTCCGCCCAACGGTGCTCTGCGGCGTGGACGAGAGCATGCGCATTTTCTATGAGGAGAGCTTCGCGCCGGTCACGAGCGTCATTCCCGTGAAGGATGCCGACGAAGCGCTTGCCAAGTGCAACGACAACGTGTTCGGCCTCTCCGCCGCGGTGCTCACGCACGACCTTGACCGCGCCATGGAGTTCGGCATGAAGATCGAGGCCGGCATGGTGCACATCAACGATCTCACGTACCTCAGCTCCACGACCGCCCCCTGCGGCGGTTGGAAGGAGAGCGGCGTCGGGCGCGAGGGCGGACAGTTCTCCATGGACGACTATACCGAGCTAAAATGGCTCACGTTCCAGAGCAAACGCCCGTGGTAAAACGATAAGCGATAGAAAACCGCTCTTTCCGGAATATCCCCGGAAAGGGCGGTTCTACATGGAAAGGTTCCCTTGTGCAAAGGGCAGACTCTCCCCGGCGGGGAGAGATGTCGCCGTAGGCGACAGAGAGAGGCGGGGCTGTCAGCCGGAGGCTGACTGAGGGATTGTCTCTCCGCCCTACGAATACATACAATCCCTCCGTCAAAACCTGCGGTTTTGCCACCTCCCTTTACACAAGAGAGGCATTTTTACGCCTTCGCCTGTTCGTAACGCTCCTTGCCCCACCACTTAGGCATGAGCTCGCGGAGCGTCACGGTCTTGCGCTTTGCGTAATCGACCAGGATCTCCATATCCCCGTTTTCCTCGTTGAGCTGATAGAAGAATTCCCGGCACGCGCCGCATGGCATCCCGCTGCCCTCGCCGTAGGGCGGCTTATCCCGAAAAGCGATCATCCGCCGCACCTTCGTCTGTCCGCTGTGCATGTACATGTTCAGCCCCGCGACACGCTCGGCGCAGAGATCCATCACGCCGCTGCACGATTCGATGCAGAACCCCGTGTAGATCTCGCCGTTGCCCGCTTCCAGCGCGCACACGACGTGGTGCGCGTACACAAACGGCGAAACATCCTCCGGATGATACTCCTTCGCCGCCGCCTCGTACAGCTTTTCCCAGATGTCCAAAGCAAACCCCTCCGCAGCATTATGAAAACAATATTATGTAAATAAAATTACGTAAACTCGTCGAGGATCGACCGCATATTCTCCTCGGAATACTCCACATTCGCCGACCACAGCCGAGCAAGCTCCGCGCGCTGTGCAAAGCTGACCGCGCCGCTTTCCGTCCGCACGGCTGCGCCGAGCGCGTAGAGCATCGCGGTGCTCAAAACCGCGAACGCCGCGCGCTGTGCCATGCCGCGCCCCTCGCCCGCGAGCAGATGCCGCAGCAGAAAATAGACGAGCAGCTGCTCATATTCCGTCTCCCACGCGGCGGAAACGGCGTGGAACCCGGCGAAATCGACCGGCCCCGCGAGCTTTGCGAGCGCTTCCCTCCACCCCGGCTCCAGCGGTTCGAGCGAAGCGAAAAATACCGCCCACGCGCGCGCCGTCCGCCGGGGCAGGGAAGCGCCGGAGAGCGCGAGGATCTTCTTCATCCGCCCGCCGAGACTGAGCCGCCGGTCCTGCGCCGCGTCCAGCAGCTTCTGCCGGAATAGCAGCAGCTCCACGGTCACGCGCGGCGGCGCTTTCGATACCTCGCCGCGAAGCGTCACCTTCTCCGTCTGCGCAAGCAGCAGCCGCGCCGCCTCCTCGCAGCAGAGCCCCAGCCCGATCTCCGTCCGCCCGGGAAGAAACACCCGGTAGCGCGGATGGTCGCGGCAGATATGGCAGAGCGCGCTCTCGCCGAGCGTGCGCTGCAATTCGCAGAGATTATCGTCCCGGAGCATGGCGCACCGGCCCGATTCGTCCAGCCGGAAGTGCGGCGGCTCGCCCGGCTCGATGGCCGCGCGAAGGCGCTCGCCGAACGCCCCGGGCAGCGCCGCGTACCGTGCAGTGCTCTTCTCGTCAATGTCGATCTCCCAGCCGATGCAGCAGTTGTGGCGGCAGCGGCCGGCGATGCAATGGAAAAGCGGATAATAGTCCGGATAGGCGTTCTGCACGGCGGAGTCCTCCCATAGTCGGTGCTGCGCGGTCATAGATCGCGCGCTGCTTCATTATAAATCGCGCAGACGCGCATTGCAACGAATTTTCTCCTTGCCGCCGCGAAAGAGATATGATATAGTAAAAATATATGCGGGCATGATGAAATTGGC
>DHKA01000093.1:0-602 GCA_002404605.1 Clostridiales bacterium UBA4706
ACCGTGCCGGTGCCGAAGGTCTCAACGAGCACGCTCACAGGATGCGCCACGCCGATGGCATAGGCGAGCTGCACCTGGCACTTCGACGCAAGACCGGCGGCGACGATGTTCTTGGCGATCCAGCGCGCGGCGTAGGCCGCGGAGCGGTCCACCTTCGTCGGGTCCTTGCCGGAGAAGGCGCCGCCGCCGTGGGGCGCGCTGCCGCCGTAGGTATCGACGATGATCTTGCGGCCGGTGAGACCGCTGTCACCCTGCGGGCCGCCGATGACGAAGCGGCCGGTGGGGTTGATGAAGAAGCGGATATCGCCCTTGTTGAGCTCGGCGGGGATCACGGGCAGCGCGACCTCGCGGATCAGATCCTCGCGGATCTGCTCAAGCGAGACCTCCGGCGCGTGCTGGGAGGAGATAACGACCGTGTCGATGCGCACGGGGCGGTTATCCTTGTCGTACTCCACGGTGACCTGGGTCTTGCCGTCCGGACGGAGATAGTCGAGCGTGCCGTTCTTGCGAACCTCGGTCAGACGGCGCGCCATTTTGTGCGCGAGAGAGATAGGCAGCGGCATGAGTTCGCTCGTTTCGTCGCAGGCATAGCCGAACATCAT
>DHKA01000093.1:643-809 GCA_002404605.1 Clostridiales bacterium UBA4706
TGCCCTGGTCGCCGGCGCCGTTGGTGAGATCGTCGCCCTCGCCGCCCTGCTTGCGCTCATAAGATTCGTTGACGCCCATTGCGATATCGGCGGACTGCTCGTGGATGGACGTGAGCACCGCGCAGGTCTCGCAGTCAAAGCCGAACTTCGCGCGGTCGTAGCCGAT
>DHKA01000093.1:908-4818 GCA_002404605.1 Clostridiales bacterium UBA4706
CGTGGTGATCTCGCCCATGACGAGAACAAGGCCGGTCGTGGCGGAGCATTCGCACGCGACGTGGCCGTCGGGGTCCTTTTCGAGAATGGCGTCGAGCACCGCGTCGGAGATCTGGTCGCAGATCTTGTCGGGATGACCCTCGGTGACGCTTTCGGATGTGAAGAGATAGTTTGCCATGGTTTCCTCCTGCAGTAAAAAAATATCGCCGCGCCTCTGGCCGGGATGATCCCGTGCTTACGGCGGAGCGATAAAAATCTTATCTTTCGACTTCCGCCGACGGATTTGGCACCTTATGCTCACGCACAGGTTGTCGGGCTTCACAGGGCCGTTCCCTCCACCACTCTTGATAAGCCGTATTTGGTTTGGCGATTCAAGAATTTTGCCGGTTTGCCCAGCGTCTATTGTTCTACCACGTTTTTCGCGCCTTGTCAACGCCGCGGGGCGTACAAAACCAGGGATTTTGTACGCCCCGCAGTGAAATTGACGTTATGTATAGGATTTATCGATCTGGATGATGCACCGGCAGTCCGGATGACGTTCCTCCACGGCAGCGCGGACCGCTTTGCGCACGTCCTCGTCCGAGAGCTTATACGAAAACGGCACGAGTACGTCAAAGACGAGATTCGTCCGGTGCTTTCCCGGCACCATGCGGAAATCGTGCAGGCTGAGCACGGGATCGATGTTTCGCAGAAGCTGCACCGTTTCCTCGCGCAGCTCCGCCAGCCGCTCGTTTTTCGTATCCACGGGGTCCATGTGGATGACGGAGAAGCAGCCGAGCTTGTGGTCCAGCTCGCTCATCGCGCGGTCGATCACCTCGTGCAGCTCATAAATATCCCCCTCGCCGTCCACCTCCGCGTGGAGGGAGACATGGCAGCGGCCGGGGCCGTAGTCGTGAATGACGAGATCGTGGATGGCGAGAATTTCCGGGTATGACAGCACGATCTGCCGCACCTTTTCGGCGAGCTCTGTGCTCGGCCGCTGGCCGAGGAGCTGCCCGAGCGTTTCCTTCCCGCCCTCGTACCCGGTTTTGAGCAGCAGTCCCGCCACGACGATACCGGCGTAAGCGTCGAGATCCAGCCCGGTAAATTTATAGATGAGCAGGCACACGAGCGTGAGCGCCGTGGAGATCGTGTCGTTGAGCGCGTCCGCGCCGGACATCTCCATGGCCGTCGAGCCGATCTTCCGCCCGATCCGCCGGTAGAACATCGACATATAAATTTTCACGAGGATGGACAGCACGAGCACCGCGACCGCCGCCCATGTGAACTCCATCGCCTCCGGGTGCAGCAGCTTGCCGGCAGCGCCGCGCAGCGCGTCGATCCCGGCATAGAGGATGAGTCCCGCGACGACGAGCCCCATCACATACTCGATCCGCCCGTGGCCGAACGGATGCTCGAGATCGGGCTTTTTCCCCGACAGGCGGAAGCCAACGAGCGTGAGCGCGCCGCTGCCGACGTCAGAGAGGTTGTTCATCGCGTCCGCCGTGATCGAGACCGACCCGGCGAGCGTGCCGACAACGAATTTGGCCGCCGCCAGCAGGATATTGAGCGCGATGGCGACCGCCGAGCAGAGCGTGCCGTAGGCGGTGCGGACGCGGGGATCGTCCGTATGGCGGCTGTTTCGGATGAACAGCCGCGCAAGAAGCTCGATCAAAGCGCGCTTCCTCCTTTGTCAGTTCGATGCGCCGACGGTCGGGTCAAGGATCCACGATCCGCCGCCGAACGTCCATGTCATCTGCGGCACGAAGCGCAGCGTACTGTCGATCTTCTTTTCGGTGAAGAGCGGCGCGTCGTCGCTGTAGGTCTCGGTCTCGATGACGAGCCGGTCGTAGACCTTGAGGAAATTATCCATCGACTGGCCGTTATCGGTGCCGGTCGTGAGCACGTCGTGCGGCACACGCGCGCTCAGATGGACGTTTTTATCCTGCATCGTCTTGTCGATCGCTTCGCGCACGGCAATGGAGAAGTTCATGCAGAACGCCTCGCGGTTGAGACTGGAGGCAATTTCGCGCGTGTACATGACCTCGGCGAGCGGATGCTCGACGCGGGAGAGGATGATCTCGTCCACGCCCATCGCCATAAGGTCGGTACAGAGCTCTTCGATATACGTGCGCACATCGCGGTTCCAGAGATCCACCCAGCCGCCGGATTCATCCACGTAGGGCGAGCCGGTGCGGTCGCGCAGCGCGACGTCCGGGTTGGCCGAAGCGAGCAGCGTGTCCACCGCGCAGCAGATCTCCGCCGTGATGGTCCAGCCCTGCGCCTTGAGCTCGCTCAGATACGCCGTCGGGTCCCAGGTGCTGTTCGCGGCGTTGGACGAGGCCGTCGCCACGCCGGACATCCATGCGAGCTTGCCGCTCTCGTCCTTCATTTCCAGCACAAGGCCCTTCACGCCGCTGCGCTCGGCTTCCTTGACCGCCATATCCAGTCCGGTGGCGTTCACCTTGGAGAACGGGACATAGTATCCGGTCAGATACTGCAGCCCCGCGCTGCTTGCGAGCGAAACGTTGGTATAATCCGGCTCGGCGACCTGGATGGTAGCCGAAGCGTCGCCGGTATAGGGTGCGGGAGCGGAAATGCCCTCCACGGTGTAGCCCTGCCCGTCCTCCTGCAGTATCGGCACGACCATCTCCACGCCGTCGCGGTGGTAGACAACGTATTCCGGCAGCAGCGAGAACGTGAGCAGGAGCCCCAGGAGCACGAGCACAAGGATCGTGAGCAGCACCGGCGAACCGCTGCGCCCCGCGCCGCGGTGGCCGCGGTATACGCGGTGGCCCTTAACGATCATGATTTTCGAGCGCGGAGATCATATTCACGCGGTCAGCGTGGCGGCCGCCGAGGAACTCCGTCGTGAGGAAGAGATCGACCATGCGCTTGGCAAGCTCGGGGCCGGTGACGCGCCCGCCGAGCGCGCACATATTCGCGTTGTTGTGCGCGCGGCACATCTCCGCGCTGAAGCAGTCGGACAGCAGCGCGCAGCGGATGCCGGGAATCTTGTTCGCCGCGAGCGACATGCCGATGCCCGTGCCGCAGACAAGGATGCCCTTTTCGTACTTCCCTTCCGCCACGCCGCGCGCGGCGCGCTCGGCGTACTCGGGGTAGTTGCAGCTTGTCTCAGAATAGGTGCCGATGTCCTCAAACTCGACGCCCTTTTTCTTCAGATGCGCCATCAGCTCCTGCTTGAGCGCGTAGCCGCCGTGATCGGATGCAATAACAATCATGTTAATATATCTCCTTTGTCTTTTATTCCAGCGTTAAAAATGTGGGCTTTCTCTGCTTGAACACCGCGTAGTACCGAAAGCCGATCGTCCGCAGAAGCTCCGCACCCTCGCGGATGCCGATGGAGGCGTCTTCCGGCGTGTGGGCATCGCTGCCAAGCGTGATGATCTCGCCGCCGAGATCGTGATAGAGCGCGAGCGCCGAAGCGTTCGGGTAGCTCGTGTGGCCGTTGCGCAGACCCGAGACGTTGATCTCGATACCGCGTCCCTGCGCGATGAGCGCTTCGTACACCGCGGCGAGCTCGTCGCGGTATCCCTCCGCCGTGATCTCGGCGGCGAAGCCGTCGCGGTGCATGTACCGGGAAGTATACCCGATATGAGCCATGGCGTCAAAGTACGGAAACTCCGTCAGCTCCAGCAGCTCCGCAAGATATTCCCGGTTGAGCTGCGCGCACTGTTCCTCGGACGTGTACGGATACTCATAAAAGTCCGGCTTACCGCGCAGATTGTGCAGCGAGCCGAGAACAAAGTCCAGCCCCGGTTCAAGCGCGGCTTCCTTCGCCGCAGCGGGGTCGTGGTTCGCCTCGCCGAGCTCAATGCCGCAGCGGACGGTGATGCCCTTCACGGGGTTTTCGCGCACATCCGCCCACGCCGCGCGCAATATATCCTTCCGCGTCTCCCAGCGCAGATCGC
>DHKA01000032.1:0-288 GCA_002404605.1 Clostridiales bacterium UBA4706
TACATGGCGGGGAACTTGGCCTTTACGTCGTCCTCGCCGAGACGGACCATCTCGAACGCCTTGACCATGATGTCGGGATCGTGGTTGCGCACCGCGCCGGAGGAGAGCTCCACGCCGTTGCACACAAGGTCGTACTGATACGCCATGATGGTCAGCGGGTCGAGCTCACCGCGCTCGGCGGCCAGCAGCGCCTCGAGACCGCCGTTCGGCATCGAGAACGGGTTGTGGCAAAACTCGAGCTCGCCGGACTCCTCACCGATCTCGAACATCGGGAAATCGACGATCCAG
>DHKA01000032.1:331-1057 GCA_002404605.1 Clostridiales bacterium UBA4706
GATCCAGCAGAACTCGTAGCGCTTCTCGTCCATGTGGCCGGGGACGAGCGCGCCCGCCATTTTGAGCATGACGCCGGCGGTCTTCTGCGCTTCGGTCTTCTTACCGGCGGAGATGAGCACGAGCGTATCGGGCGTGAGGTCGAGAGCCTCCTTGAGAGTCTCTTCCTTACCGGCAAAGAACTTCGCCACACCGCCGACCAGAGCGCCGTGCTCGTCCATGCGCAGCCAGTAGGGTTTGCGGCCCGCCTGGACTTCCACGTCCGCGCAGAGCTTGTCGATCTGCTTGCGGGTCAGCGTGCAGCCGGAGACCGGCACCGCCTTGACGACCTGACCGACGAACGGCTCAAAGCCGGTATCCTGCACCATGGCGGAAATGTCCGTCACGGTGAGGTCGATGCGCAGGTCGGGCTTATCGGAGCCGTACTTGTCCATCGCTTCCATATACGGGATGCGGCGGAACGGCGGCTGAGAGGCGATATCGTACGTGCCGTACTTTGCGAAGATCGGCGGCAGCACGTCCTCGAGCACCGCGAACACGTCCTCCTGCGAGGCGAACGCCATCTCCATATCGAGCTGGTAGAACTCGCCGGGCGAGCGGTCGCCGCGGGCGTCCTCGTCGCGGAAGCAGGGGGCGATCTGGAAATACTTATCAAAGCCGCTCGTCATCAGCAGCTGCTTGAACTGCTGCGGTGCCTGCGGCAGAGCGTAGAACTTGCCGGGGTGCTT
>DHKA01000032.1:1089-21006 GCA_002404605.1 Clostridiales bacterium UBA4706
GGGTGCTTGCGGGCGGGGACGAGATAGTCGCGCGCGCCCTCGGGGGACGAGGCGGTGAGGATCGGCGTCGTGATCTCGAGGAAGCCGTGATCCATCATCGCGCGGCGCAGCGCCGCGACAACGTTGCAGCGCAGGATGATGTTGTTCTTGACGGCGGGGTTGCGCAGATCAAGATAGCGGTACTTGAGTCTCGCGCTCTCGTCGGCCTCGCGGCTGCGGTTGATCTCAAAGGGCAGCTCGTTGTAGCGGCAGCGGCCGAGGATCTCGATCTTCTCGGGCACGACCTCGATCTCGCCGGTGGCGAGCTTGGTGTTGGGGCTCTCGCGCAGACGCACCGTGCCGGTAACGGCGATGGTGCTCTCCTTGTTGATGCCCTTGACGGTCTTCATCATCTCCGCGGAATCAACGACGATCTGCGTCGTGCCGTAAAAATCACGCAGGACGACGAACGCGAAGTTATTGCCGACCTCGCGGACGTTCTCCATCCAGCCGGCCAGCGTTACGATTTTGCCCGCGTCGGCGGCGCGGAGCTCCCCGCAGGTGTGGGTACGGTACTGTGACATGCTCTATTTCTTCCTTTCCCAGGTTCGTTACGGTAATTTGCCAAAATATTATACACATCCCGCCACCGCTTTGCAAGATACCCCGTCCCCGTTCGGACAACATTTTCGTCCCCGGCGGGGTATGCTTGGGACATGAACGTGATCTATGTGGATGAGCTCTTTTTTCTCAATGCGCTCACGGACTATCTGCTGCTGCTCTCGTGCGCGCGGCTGCGCGGAAAAGCGCTGCGCCGCAGCCGGTTTGCCGCGGCCGCGGCGTTCGGCGGGGTGTACGCCGTGTTCGCCGCGATCCCCCCGCTCTCGTTTCTCGTCTCACTCGCGGTGAAGGCGCTCGTTTCGCTGCTCATGGCGTGGATCGCATTTGGTGCGCCGCCGGAACTCTGGCGCGGCTGGGGCTGCTTTCTCGCGCTCTCGTCGGCGTTTGCCGGGGCGGTGTACGGCATTTCGCTGCTCTCCGGCGCGGAGGTGTATGGCTCCCTCTCCGGCGCTTCGCTCAAAACGCTCGTGCTCTCCTTCGGGCTGTGCTATGCCGCGGTGCGGCTCTTTTTCGGGCGGTTTCTGAAGCGCCGCGAGCGCTGCATCGTGGAAGCGAAGATCGAGCTTTGCGGCAAAACCGCCGTGGTGCGCGCGCTGCGCGATACCGGCAACGCGCTCTTTGACCCGCTCTCCGGCGCGCGCATCCTGCTCGCGGAGCCGGGCTCTCTCGCCTCGCTCTTTGCTCCCCCGCTCGTTCTGCCGCTGCCGGACGATCCGGCGGCATGCTTTCGCGTTCTGTCCTCACATCCGGCGCTCTCGCGGCGGCTGCGTCTCATCGGCTTTTCCGCCGTCGGGACAAAGCGGGGTCTGCTCGTATGCTTCCGTCCCGACGCCGTCACGGTCGAGGGCACGGCGGAGCGGTATCTCGTCGCCCTTTCGCCAACACCGCTCGGCAACGGGGAATATACCGCGCTCGTTTGAAAATTAAAAGGAGGTCATGCCCATGTTTTCCGATTTGCTCCAACAGCTTCTGCTCGCCCTGCTGCCGAACGAGCCGGTTTACTATATCGGCGGAAGCGAGGTTTTGCCCCCGCCGCTCTCGCGCGAGGCGGAGGACGCGGCGCTCACGGCGCTCTGCGCCGGGGACAAGAGCGCCGAGCGCACGCTCATCGAGCACAATCTCCGGCTCGTCGTCTATATCGCGCGGCGGTTTGAAAATACCGGCGTGGGACTCGAGGATCTCATCTCCATCGGCACGATCGGGCTCATCAAGGCCGTGAGCACGTTCGACCGGGAAAAGAACATCAAGCTCGCGACCTACGCCTCCCGGTGCATCGAAAACGAAATTCTGATGTATCTGCGCAAGCTCTCCGCGCAGCGCACGGAGGTGAGCTTTGACGAGCCGCTCAACACCGACTGGGACGGCAACGAGCTGCTGCTCTCGGATGTGCTCGGCACCGATGAGGACGAGGTTTCCCGCCCGATGGAAGACGACGCCGACCGCCGCGCGCTGCACGAGGCCGTGGCGAAGCTCAACGAGCGCGACCGGGACATCATTTCCCTGCGCTTCGGTCTGCTCGGGCGGCGGGAGTATACGCAAAAAGAGGTCGCCGACCGCATGGGCATTTCGCAAAGCTACATATCCCGGCTCGAAAAGCGCATCCTTCTCCGTCTCCGCCGGGAGATGCAGAAGATCATGGCATAAAAAAGTCGCCCCGTACAGAGGCGGCCGATATGTTCCCTTGCTTTTTCCCGGATAAATGCGGTATACTTTATATTTAGACAATACCGCATTCTGGAAAGGATATATTTTATGTTCCGCAACGCTGAAGAAAAAGACTTTGCCCTCTATATGGAGCTGGCACAGGAATTTTACCACTCGCCCGCCGTGATGCACCCGATCCCGGCGCAGTACATGGAAAACACGTTCCGCGAGGCCATGCGCTCGGACGTGTACATCATTCTCCGCATTCTCGAAGTAAACGGCGAAGCCGCGGGCTACGCCATCCTCTCGCGCAGCTTCTCTCCCGAGTCCGGCAGCCCGATCTGCTGGATCGAGGAGCTGTACATCCGCGAGGCGTACCGCGGCCACGACCTCGGCACGGAGTTTTTCTCATCCGTCCGCAAGGAGTTTCCCTCGGCGCGTCTGCGGCTCGAGGTCGAGCCGGAAAATACCGGCGCGGTCGCGCTCTACAAGCGTCTCGGCTTCACGCCGCTCGAGTATGTGAGCTACGTCGTCGAGCCGGACGGCGCAGACGCATGAGCGACGCGGTCACGCTGCGCCCCTACGCCGGAGAAGAGGACGCCGCGGCGGAGCTGATCGCCGCGTTCTGGCTCGCGCACAGCGATTATGTGCAGACGCGCGAAGAAGCGCTCGACGATCTGCGCGCGTGGACTTCCGACGGCCACCGGTTTTATTTTCTCGACGCCGATACCGCAGCCGCTGGCTTCGTCCACCTCGGCAGCCGCGGCGGCGAGATCGACTGGATCGAGGAACTGTTCATCCGCCCCGAATTTCAGGGGCGCGGTCTCGGCGCGGCGGCGCTCGAGGCAATCGGCGAGATGGTACGCGGCTACTCCGAATCGCTGTATCTCGAAGTCGCGGCGCGAAATCTCCGTGCGCTCCGGCTCTACCGCCGGGTTGGGTTCGACTGTCTGAACACCGTTACGCTCCGGCGGGACTTTCATCCCGAAGAGTTTGAGACCGTCCGCACGGACGAATTGCTCGGCCATTCCTTTGATGTGCGCCGGAAGCGTGCACCTTCTTCCGATACAGAAAGCACAGGAGGCGAAGGAAACCATGTGGTTTCGTGATCTTATTTCCAACCAGTTTTTGCTGACCGGCATTTCGTCGTGGCTGTGGGCGCAGGTGCTCAAAACGATCATCCACGCGCTCGTCACGCACCGGCTCGATCTCTCCCGGCTCGTCGGCGACGGCGGGATGCCGAGCGGCCACTCCGCGACCGTTTCCTCGCTCGCGGTGGCGGCGGCGTTCGTCTATGGGCTCGATTCCTTCGAGTTTGCCATCGCCGCGGTGCTCGCCGTCATCGTATGCAAGGATGCGATGGGCGTCCGGCTCGAGACCGGCAAGCAGGCCGCCATCATCAATGAGATCGTGAAAGCCTTCGACGATCTTTCCACCGGGAAGTTCTCGGAGGTCAAGCTCAAGGAATTTGTCGGCCACACGCCCATTCAAGTGCTGGCCGGGATCCTACTCGGCATTTTGAACGCGGTGCTGCTGCACCTCTTTATCTTCCCGTAAAAAACTTACGCAGAAATGCGATGCGATACGCCATCACGGTCTTTAGAAATTCGCTGTTTACCGCGATATCATAGCCGTGCATGGCGTTTTTTATCGGGTGATACTCGCACTGCACGCCCTCGCGCGCAAGATGCGCGGCGTACTGCTCGCCCTCGTCGCGCAGGCAGTCAAACTCCGCCGTCTCAATGCATGCGCTCGGCAGCCCCTGCAGCGACGCGCTCTCCGCCGGGGAGAGCCATTCTCTCGGTGCGGCGGACGGGCCGGGCGCGTACATGGCAAAGTATTTTCCCATATCGCGGCTGTTGCACATGGGCGTATCCGTGAACTGCCGGTAGCTTTCGGTGTTCATCCGCGCGTCCAGCACCGGGTAGAGCAGCATCTGCGCGCATGGCATCGGGAGGTTCTGTTCCTTTGCCATAAGGCAGAGCGCCGCAGCGAGATTCCCGCCCGCGCTGTCCCCGACGGCGGCGATCCTCGCCGGATCGATGCGAAGCGCGGCGGCGTTTTCCAAAAGAAAGCGATAGCCCGCCAAAGCGTCCTCGTGCGCCGCGGGGAACGTATGCCGCGGCGCTAGACGGTAGTCCGGCAGCGCGACGCGCGCGCCGAGCGTGCGGGAGAGATCTCTCGCCAGCGTAAAATGGTGCGGCGCTGCGTTGAACACGAACCCGCCGCCGTGGAGGAAGTACACGCACGGCGTCGTCTCCATCTCCCCCTCCGGAGCATAGATAAGCATGCGCATGCGGCTTCCATCGGGCCGCGGCACGCTCACGCGAGATACGCACACCGCGCCGCCGCTTTGCTGCGCGGCGTACAGGAGCTTCATCGGCTCCTGGGACAGGCGAACGAACCACGGCGAGAGCGTAGACTTCATATGCGCATAGCACGCAAGGTCGGGATGGTAAGTATATTCCGGCATGGTTTCCCTCCCTTTAAGGCAGCGCCCGCCGCACGGCAAAGAGATCGTGCGGCGGGCGGTTTTTTATGTTTCTTTCGGCTTCTCCGACTCCTTGCGCAGCAGCATGAGCAGCACAAAGAGGATGCAGCATACGTTGATGGCGATATCGGCGATGTTGAACACCGCAAAATGCATGAATTCAAGCTCGAACATATCCACAACGTAGCCGTAGAGCGCACGGTCGATGCCGTTGCCGATCGCGCCGGCCATGGCGAGCACCGCGAGCCAGCGCTCCCACGGCGCAGTGAGCTTATGGCGCACGAGCGCCCACACGACGATGACGCAGAATGCCGCGAGCAGCGCGAGGAACAGCCACCGTCCGCCCGAGAACATACCGAAGGCGACGCCGCTGTTGCGGATGTGCGTGAGATGGACAACGCCGGGGATCAGCGCGCGCTGCTGCGCAGCCGAGGCGTTGAGCGGAATGTTCCGCACGACCCATGCCTTGAGCGCCTGATCCGCCGCGATGATCGCAAGCGAGGCGAGAATGTACCCGATCACGGTTTTTTTCTTAGCTGTCATACCGGCTCCTTCTGATAATAAAAAAAGCAAAGAGCCGCCCGGCGTTGGGCAGCTCTTCGGAAAATAACTTACTTCTTATCGACAGCTTCCTTGAGAGCCTTGCCGGCCTTGAACTGGGGAACGCGGGAAGCGGGGATCTCGATCTCCTTCTTGGTCTTGGGGTTGCGGCCCATGCGGACGCCGCGCTCCTTGACGTCAAAAGCGCCGAAGCCGACGAGCTGCACCTTCTCGCCCTGGATAAGGGTCTCGGTGATGGTCTCCAGAGAAGCGTTGACGGCGAGCTCGCTGTCCTTCTTGGAAAGGCCGGTCTTTTCGGCGACCTGAGCAATAAGTTCTGTTTTGTTCATGGTTATCCTCCTCTTTTGTTTACAACCTGCGGTCAGAGCCGCGGCGCCGCCGCGCGTCCGGCCGCTGTGATCTTTTTCTTACGGCGCAAGAAAAACGTCTTTTTTTGCGCGCCCGAAAACCCTATCATATTTTTCACCATAACGCAAGAGGAAATTCGGCAAACGCCCGGTTTTGCGTATCTTTTTGGCGAATATTACCCGTTTCCCCGGCGAAATGCGTTTTCAGCGGTCTTTCTTTTTAAGATGCGCTCCGCCGCGGCTCGCGCTCCGGCGCATGCTGCCGGAGGAAGGACGGCGCGGCGTCTCATCGAGCGTGTGCAGATGCAGGATGCGCCCGATCTTCTCTCCGTGCGGGATGAGTGCCATATCCTCCATCGTGACGGCGCGGGTAAGGCCGATCATCACAACGTACACGACCGCCGCCGCGGCGATCGCCAAGATCATCGCGCCCGCCATGGCAAGACGCTCGTTCATGCCGCGCAGCGGGATGCGCGCAAGCCCGTACACCGCCCACGCCGCAACGCCCATCGCAAGGCTCGAAAGGAGCGGTGCGCCGAGCACACGGCCCAGCCGCGGGGCGCTGCCGAGCGTCCGGCAGAGGAAGATATAGTCCATAACGCAGATGATCGCAAAGCAGCAGATGCTGCCGACCGGCGCGCCCTGGATGTTGATGGCCGCCGTGCCGACGAGGACCCAGTTGACCGCGATCTTCACAACGCCGCCCACGGCGGTGCTGACGATGGGGAGTTTTTCCTTCCCGCTCGCCTGCAAAATGGCATTGCACATCATGGACATGCAGACAAAGAACGACGCGACCGCGAGCAGCTTCAAAAGTCCCGGTCCGGCCGGGTTGCTGCCCCAGTAGATCACGCGGAACACCGGGTCGGCGAGAACAAAGAGCCCCACCGCCATCGGCATCGTGACGAGCGCGGAGATGCGCAGCGACGATTCCGCAAGTTCGCCCGCCGCCGCGCGGTTGCCGCGCGTGAGATTCCCGACGATCGCCGGGACGATGCTCAGCGTGAGCGGCGTGATGAAGTACGACGGCAGGTTATAGAATGTCTGCGCCTTGCCGTATACGCCGTACAGCTCGCGGGCGCTTTTCTCCACGAACCCGGCGGCGGATTGCAGCCGGTTGAGGCAGAGTGCATTATCGAGCAGGTTGATGAGCGAGAGTACCGACGAGCCGATGGCGATCGGGATGCCGATGCGGAGGAACGCTCGGACGATCGTATCGCGGCTGTCCGGGATATCCGCCGTGCCGTAGGGCCGCGCGGGGTAATTGCGGCGCTTGTAGAGCATCATATAGACGAGCGCGCCGACCGCGCCCGCCGTTACGCCGAAGATCGCGCCCGCCGAGGCGACCGGCAGGGGCTTGTGCGCGCGGATAAGAAGGTACGCAAGTGTCAGGCCGACGACGAGCTTTCCGACTTCCTCGATCACCTGCCCGAACGCCGTGGGGATCATGTTTCCCCGGCCCTGGCAGTAGCCGCGGTAGGCGGACGTGAGACACACGATCACGACCGCGGGCGCGAGCGCAAGGATGCTCGGCGCGGCGTCCGCATTGCCCATCATCGCGGCGAGCTGCCGGTTGAAGAGGAGCATCAGCAGCGTGAAGAACCCGCCGATGGCTGCGAGCGTCCCGGCGGCGGTGCGGAAGATGCGCTGCACATGGGCGGGGCGGTCGAGCGTGTCGGCCTCCGAGATCATGCGCGAGAGCGCCACCGGGAACCCGGCGGTCGCCAGCGTGAGGAAAAAGCTGTATATGTTGTACGCCACCATAAAGTGGGCGAAGCCCTCGTCGCCGAGCAGCTTCATGCTGCCGAGCGGGAGTTTATAGAAGAACGCCGCGATCTTTACGATGACCGTCGTTCCGACCATGATCGCTGCGCCGTGGAGATAGTTTTGCTTTTTGGCTTCCGACAAGGCAGTCCCTCCTTTGCGGTGATGCGCCGCACGCTTCCACAATAAGGATATGCGGTAAGAATATATTTTACACCAACGCGCGGGAAAAGGCAAGCATGGCAAGCCTTTTCCCGCGCAAAGCCGTAAGCGTACAGCGCCTTTCCCATAGGCACTATCTGGCGCTATATAGGCGCCGTCTTCAACCAATTACGCAAAAACGGCAAATCCGTGCAAAATGCCAAAGCCTCCCCGTGTAAGGGGAGGTGGCAAGATCGAAGATTTTGACGGAGGGGTTGTAAAATGCGTCAAACATGAAAGTTATCCCGTTCGGCGATTTACAATCCCTCAGTCACGGCTTCGCCGTGCCAGCTCCCTTTGCACAAGGGAGCCTTCGAGCGCGGAAAAAACATGTTACATTACTGGATCTCCTGCTCCAGCTCATCAAATTCCGGCGCGGAGAAAAACTCGCCGAGCTTGAGTCCCAGTCCGTCGCACAGCTTCTTGACCGTGACGACGGAGACGTCCCGCCGCCGGGCGTCCAGCATGCTGTACACCGTGGACGGCGTCACGCCCGAAAGCGTCGCCAGCTCGTTCGGCTTTATGCCCCGTTCCCGGCAGAGCGCTTCAAACCGCGCCGCCACCGCGTCTTTTACCGACATGCGCATCACCTCAACCCGATAGTATTGAGGTGATCGCGCGTGCGTATACGCACTTGCGTAATTCGGAAAATTATGTTACGCTAGTGCGTAGATTGGTGGATAGCCTTTTACCGTATCTCCTGCTCCAGCTCATCAAATTCCGGGGCGGAGAAAAACTCGCCGAGCGTTATGCCGAGACCGTCGCACATCATTTTGATCGTCAGGAGCTTCGGGTTCTGGCTCTTTCCGTACAGGATGTTCTTGATGCTCGACGGCGGGAGCGCCGAGATCGTCGCCAGATGGTTGATCGTGAGCTTCCGCTCCTCGCAGAGCCGGAGAATGCGCGTGCGCAGCGCGGTGATCGTGTCCATTTCTCTTACCTGCCTTATTTTTATGTAACACAGGTACAAGAATACAAAGCCGTATTGCACAAAGTAGGCTACGCATGCTACTATTAGGCTATGTATAGCCCAATCGACAGGAGGATGACGGATGGACGGCAAAAAACTTCGCATCGCCGAAAACGCGCTGCGGCAGATCGCCGAGCGCGAGGGAACGACCGTGGACGCCGTGCGCGAGGATATCCGCGCCGCGATCGCCGCCGGACAGCGCGACCCCAGTCCCACCGCTCAGGCGTTCTGGCGGACCATTCCCTGCGAGGGCAGCGAGCCGGCGCCGGAGGAGGTCATCCTTCATCTGGCAGACGAGACGTACCGCCGGATGACCGGCGGAAACTCCTGACCCGATCCGCAAAAGCCGCGCGGTTTTTGCATTGACGGCGGTCTCTTTTGCGTGTAGAATCGGGCTGAAAGGCGGTGTTCTATATTATGAAGAAACGGTTATTCCCGGTCCTTCTTCTCTGCATTGCTCTGGCGTTTACGCTCTCGGGCACGGCGCTTGCCGCCGATACGGTGGAATATGAGTCTGCCGAGCTCGGTCTTTCCTTTTCCATGCCGTCGGACTTCAAGGTCCTCTCGCGGGATTCGTATAAGACCGATCCTGTGGCGGAGGAACTCCCCTTCACGCAGGAAAACCTGGACGGGTGGTTCACGGGCGACGGGGACTGTTATTTTCTCGGTACGTCGGACCCCATTCGCTGTATTTTTACTCTGCGCGCCTATCCGAACGGCCGTGACCACTTCGCTTCCGCCGTCGAAGATGGAGCGCTGGACATTCTTATGGATACCATGGCCGGCCTTTTCGCCAAGGACGGTTCGGAAGTTCTAAGCGCGGAGACGTATCCGCACCCGGAAAACAGCATCCTGCGGTTTGGATATCTCGACACGGACGAGGACGGCTCGACGGACTACAGCGTGACCTTTTTCACCGTATGCGGCGAAAACACCGTCCGCATCGATTTCTCCTTCATGTACAGTTCCGGTACGCCGGAGCAGGACGCGCTGGCGAACAGCGTCATTGACTCCATGAAATTTTCCGCTGCTGTTCCAAAGCCGTCGTACCAGACGGGAACTACCAAAACCATTGTCTGCTGCGTTCTCCTTGCCGCGGTCATCATAGTCCTCGGCATTCTCAGCCGTAAAATGCGCAAAGATAAAGGAGCCGCCGCGAAAGCGATGGCATCCGCCGCGCAGCCGGAAGCGCCGGCCGCCGTGCCGGACACGAAATACTGCCCCTACTGCGGCGAAAAGATCCCCGCCGCGAGCAAATTCTGCCCCAAGTGCGGCGCGCAGCTCCCGCCGCGCAGCGAAAAACAATAAACGCAAAGGACGAACGACCGTATGAAAATCCCGTGCAAAAAACTCCGTAAAAACGCCATACTGCCCACGCGCGGCACCGCGCTCGCCGCGGGCGTTGATCTTTACGCCCTGCTGCCGGACGGACAGGAGAGCGCCACGGTCGCCCCGCAAGGCAAGTACCTCTTCCCCACCGGCATCGCCGTGGAGATCCCGGAGGGATATGTCGGGCTGGTGTTTGCCCGCAGCGGCATTGCCACAAAGCGCCAGCTTGCCCCCGCCAACTGCGTCGGCGTGATCGACGCCGATTACCGCGGAGAGCTGCGGGTGTTTCTGCAGAACAACGGCACCGAGCCGCAGACCGTGGAGAACGGCGAGCGCATCGCGCAGCTCGTTATCACGCCGTGTCTCGACATCGAGATCGAAGAAACGGACGAGCTTTCCGAAACGCTCCGCGGCGCAGCGGGCTTCGGCAGCACCGGCACGCACTGAAGCGGAGCCGAAAAACCGTCATAGAAAAACATCGCCCCGCATTTTGGACCTGCTCTCCAAAACGCGGGGGCGATTTTTGTGTTCTTTCACCGAAATAAAGACAGGCTTGTCTGCACGATGCGCTGCACAAACCGCACGACCGTTTCGCGCTCATACCGGTCGTAGCCCTCTACCACGACGTGCATCAGCCCATTGGACAGATGCGTGTACAGCATCTCCAGTTCCTCGTCGCTCGCGCGCAGCTCCTGCCGCCAGTAGTTGATACTCTGCGGCCGGGCATAATCGATCATCCTATGGATGACCGGCGAGCCAGGATTTTGGAAGATCAGCACACGGCAGGCTTCCTCGTTCTTCCCGATC
The DNA here is from genome assembly GCA_002404605.1 of Clostridiales bacterium UBA4706. GTDB lineage: Bacteria > Bacillota > Clostridia > Oscillospirales > Oscillospiraceae > Apopatocola. The sequence continues at coordinate 11,804 of DHKA01000032.1, forward strand.
ATGTCGTAGATCGCCTCGATCAGCGCCGCCACATCATACGATTTTATCAGCGTGAGCGACTGTGCGAACGCTTCAAGCAGCTCGTTCTCGATCGCCTCCAGCAGTGCAAAACAGTCACTGTAATGCGAATAAAATGTCGCGCGGTTCAGCTCCGCCAGCTCGCAGACCTCCTTGACCGTGATCTTGTTCACGCTCTTTTCCTTCAGCAGCGTTAAAAACGCCTGCTTTAGCGCGTGCTGCGTATACCGGACTCTTGCATCGGATTTTCCTGCCATGGGGCACCTCATCACAAATTGTTTACAGAAATGCGCGACGCTTTCGTGCCGCGTGTCGATTTTCTTTCATGCAGCGGCCGGTTGACGGTTGTCTGCCTCCACTGGAAAAAGTATACTATACGTACGAAAGATAATCAACAGTTGTCTTTCTCATATCCCATGGAGGTGGAAAATTATGTATGATAAATATCTCGTGACCGGTGCAACAGGCTTTCTCGGCCGTACGGTCGTTTCGGAGCTGCTCTCTCGCGGCGCGGCGGTACGGGCGCTCGTACTGCCGGGCGATCAGCTCGCCGGAGTTTTGCCGGAGAGCGTGGAGCGCACGGAGGGGGATCTTTGCAGTGCATCTGCGCTGGAAAATTTCTTTGCAGGAACGGATGAGAGTGCCTGCGTCATCCATACGGCAGGCATCGTAACGGTGGCATCGCATCCGGACGCCTCGCTCTACCGCGTGAACGTGGACGGGACGCGCGCCGTTCTGCGCGAGTGCACCGCACACGGCGTCGGCAAGCTCGTGTATGTCAGTTCCGTCCATGCGCTGCCCGAAAAACCGAAGGGCATGACGATCACAGAAACCGACGCCGTTTCTTCGGAATTTGTTTCCGGAGCTTACGCCAAGAGCAAGGCAGAGGCGACCGCGCTCGTATTCGCCGCGGCAAAAGGCGGTCTGAACGCAAGCGTAGTGTTCCCGTCCGGCATTATCGGGCCGGGCGACGTCGCCGGAGGCAGCATGACGGCGATGTTCCGCTCGTTCCTTGCGGGGCGGCTCCCGCTCGCGGTGTGCGGCGGGTATGACTTCGTTGATGTGCGCGATGTTGCCCGCGGCATTGCCGACTGCGCGGAAAACGGGCGGAGCGGCTGCGGCTACATTCTCTCCGGACACTATGCAACGATCCGCGATATGCTCGAAGCGCTCAAGACCGCCGCCGGTGTACACCGTGCGGTAGCATATCTCCCGCTCCGTTTTGCCCGGCGTGCAGCGGCGGTCTTTGAAAGATTTGCCCGTCTCGGCAAAAAGAAGCTGTTCTTCACGCCCTACTCCGTTGACGTGCTCGGCTCGAACGCGCTTTTCAGCCACGGCGCAGCCAGCCGGACGTTCGGCTATGCGCCGCGTCCGCTGCTCACGACGCTGCGCGACACGGCGCAATGGCTGTGCCGGGCAAAGCCTCTCGCGGCAGCAACATAAAAACATAAAAATATATGCCGCATACTCCGTCGGCGGAAGTGCATCAAGCGCTTCCGCCGGTTTCGTTTTCCACACGCCGCTCCACATCCCGGACGAGCGCTTCAAAGCGCCGGGCGGTATCCGGGCTGTCGGACTCGATGCAGAGCGCCGCGCGGTCGGCGCAGGGCGCGATGTGCACGCCGCCGGGGACCGTCCGCACGGTCAGCCCGTCGGTGAGGTCCGCGCCCGCTTCCATGAGTCCCGCGGTGAGCGCACGCATGAGCCGCGCGCGGTGCGGCGCGCCGCAGTACACCCGGCAGGCGTACCGCGCCCGCTCCGGGGAAGTGTCCGGCGCGCGCTCCAGCGCGCCGCCCTCCCGCTCCGAGAGGTGCAGTTTGCCCTCCCAGGCGTCGAGATTGGCCCGGTAGTACGAGCCGGGGTCGCCGATATCGCGCCAGTAGCCCTCCATCGGCACGCCGCGGATGCCGCGCCCCGACGCCATCAGGCGCGGGAAGAGGTCGCGCGCGAAGTCAAAGGGCGTATCCGCCGGGATGAAGCGCAGCACCTCCGGAGACAAAACATAGATACCGGTATTCACGAGATCGGTCACGACACGCTCCCACGCGGGCTTTTCGATGAAGCTGCGCACCCACCCCTCGCCGTCGGTCACGGCGAGACCGTAGGGCAGCGGCGCTTCGTGCGGATAGAGCGCCATCGTGACGGCGGCGTGCGCGCGCCGGTGTTCGTTCCAGAGAGAGCGCAGGTCAAAATCGCACGCGGCATCGCCGCTGATGATGAGCACGTTTTCCCCCGCGATAAAATCCTCGCAGTTTTTCACCGCGCCCGCGGTGCCGAGTGCCTTTTCCTCGCGCCGGTACTGCAAATGCACGCCGAAGCCGCTCCCGTCGCCGAAGTACCGCTCGATCTGCTCGGGCAGGCAGGCCGTCGTGCAGCAGAGATCCCGGAAGCCGCAGCGCTTCAAAAGTGCTACGATGTGCTCGAGCATCGGCGCGCCGAGCAGTTCCGCCATGGGCTTGGGCACCGCGCCGTGGGTGACAGGTGCGAGCCGCGTCCCTCTTCCTCCCGCTAAAATGACCGCTTTCATCTTTTTATAAAAGCTCCTTTTTCTGTTTTTATGGAGGAAGTTTCTGCACTGCGGCGAAAAAATATGCAAAGAGCGGAAGAATGCGGCGAAAAGGTCTCGCATTCTTTGGATATTTGTGGTATATTATATTCTGTATTTTTATCTGCCCGCTCTGTGGTTCCGGCGGGCATGGGGAGAGGATACCTTGAACAGCCGCAAACCGCAGAAATTTGCCGAGCCAGGCATCCGCATGTGCCTGCTCATCATGCTCATATTCGCGCTTGTGACCTTCTTTTTCGCCCGCTTCAACCGCTATATCGCCTATGGTGAGGCGATCGTCACGGTGCTGCTTGCGATCTACGCGCTCATCCGCGCGCGGGCGCGCCAGAAGGAGCTGCAGGCGTTCGTCGAGAGCGTTACCTACAACGCCGAATCCGCCACGAACAACACGCTCATCCACTTCCCGCTGCCGATGGCAGTGTTCCGTCTGAACGACAGCGGCGTCGTCTGGGGCAACCAGCCGTTCTGGGAGATGTGCGGCCGCACGAGTCCCGCGTTTGACGCAAAGCTCACCTCGCTCGTGCCGGAGTTCAACAGCAAGTGGCTGCTCGAGGGCAAGAACCGCATGGCGGATCTTCTCGAGGTGGACGGGAAAAAGTATCAGGTCAACGGCAACATGGTCCGCGCCGGCGAGCGCGAGGAGACCTATGAGTTCATGGGCATCACCTACTGGGTGGACGTGACCGAGTACGACGACGTAAAGCAGGAATACCTCGCCACGCGCCCGGTCGTGATGGTCATGCTTGTGGATAACTACGACGAGCTGATGAAGCCGCTCACCGACCGCCAGCGCACCGAGCTGCGCGGCCAGATCGACATTGCCATTGAGAAATGGTGCGAGGGGCGCGGCGGCATTCTCCGGCGCGTGGACCGTGACCGGTACATCTTCATTTTTGAAAAGCGGCATTTCGACGAGATCACGAAAAACCGCTTCACGCTCGTCGAGAGCATCCACTCGATCGTCAATCTCACCGGCATCCACGCTACGGTGAGCATCGGCGTCGGACTCGACGGCGCGAGCTACGACGAGGACTATTCCTTCGCTACGCTCGCCGAGGATATGGCGCTCTCGCGCGGCGGCGATCAGGCGGTCGTGAAAAACAAGTTCAACTTTGAATTTTTCGGCGGGCGCGGCGCGGAGGTCGAAACGCGCACAAAGGTCAAGTCCCGCGTCATGGCAAACTCTCTCTCCCGGCTCATACAGGACGCCTCGCAGGTGTTCATCATGGGCCACCGGTACGCCGATCTTGATGCCGTCGGCGCGGCGGTGGGCGTGCGGTGCATCGCCCGGCGCTTCCACTGCCCGGCGAAGATCGTGCTCGACATGGACAAAAACGCCGTCGGACCGCTGCTCGCCATGCTGCACGGGGAAGAGGAATACCAAAACGCCTTCATCAGCGCGCAGGAGGCGCTGCTCGAGGCCGACAGCCGGACGCTGCTCGTTGTGGTGGACACGAACCGCCCCGAGCAGGTGGAGGACGAATCTCTGCTCACCGCGTGCAGCAACCGTCTCGCGGTCATCGACCACCACCGGCGCGCCGCTACCTATATCAAGAACGCCACGCTCACGCTCTATGAGCCGAACGCCTCGTCCTCGTGCGAGCTCGTCACGGAGCTGATGCAGGAGCTGTGCGAGCCGGCGGACATTCTCCCCTTCGAGGCGGACGCCGTGCTTTCCGGCATCGTGCTCGACACGAAAAACTTTACGATCCGCACCGGCGACCGCACGTTTGACGCCGCGGCGTTCCTCCGCCGCAGCGGTGCGGACACTACGCGCGTGAAGAAGCTCTTCCAGAACGGTATGGAGGAGACCATGGAGCGCTACGACATTATGAAGCAGGCGCGCATTTATAAAGGCATCGCCGTGGTCGCAGCGCAGGAGACGCAGAACCGCATCGTCGCAGCGCAGGCCGCGGACGAGCTTTTGAACATCTCCGGCGTAAACGCGAGCGCCGTACTCTATCCCACGGGCGACGGCGGCGTCGCGGTGTCGGCGCGGAGCATCGGCGATGTGAACGTGCAGGTGCTGCTCGAAACGCTCGGCGGCGGCGGCAACCGCTCGGCAGCCGGGGCGCAGATACCGAACTGCACGCTGCGCGACGCGGTGAACCGGCTCTTCGCCGCCATCGACGAATACCGCGCCACAGACTAATAAAAAACTAAGCAGACCGAAGGAGGTCATATACCATGAAAGTTATTTTCCAGCAGGATGTCCGCGGACAGGGCAAAAAGGGCGAGATGAAGGAAGTTTCCGAGGGCTACGGCCGCAACTACCTTCTCCCCCGCGGTCTCGCCGTAGAAGCGAACAAGGATAATCTCAACACTCTGGCGCTCAAGGAAAAGGCGCGGAAGGCGCAGGAGGCGCGCGAGCGCGCCGAAGCCGAGGAAGCCGCCGCCAAGCTCAAGGACGTCATCGTCACGGTGCGCGCCAAGGCCGGCGCGAACGGGCGTCTTTTCGGCAGCGTTACCTCGCAGGAGATCGTGGACGCGCTGCGCGAGCAGCACGGCGTCTCCATCGAGAAGAACCGCATCGTACAGGCTGAGCCGATCAAGAGCTTCGGCAGCTTTGAAGTCAAGTGCAAGTTCGGCTATGGCATCGACGGCACCGTGCAGCTGCTCGTCATCGAAAAGTAAGAGCGGATGGAAGAACTGCTCGGACGGCGGGTGCCCTGGTCCGCGGAAGCGGAACAGGCGGTGCTCGGCTCGTGCCTGATCGACCCGTCCTGTCTGCCGGACGTTATGACGGCGGTGCGCGGCGCGGATTTCTATCTGCCGCAGAACCGGGAGATTTTTGAAACGATCTTCTCCATGTTCACCTTCGCCAAGCCCATCGACCCGGTGACGGTGCTCGATGAGATGAAGGTGCGCGGCGTTTACCATGACGAGGGCTCGCAGCAGTACATCCGCGAGCTGATGCGCTTAACGCCCACGGCGGCGAACGTACTCAAATACGCCGCCATCGTGCGCGACCAGGCGCTGCTCCGCAACGTCATCACCGTGTGCGAGGAGACGGTCGAGGCCGCCTCCTCCGGCGCGGGCGAGGCCGGAGACGTGCTTGATCTCTGCGAAAAGAAGATCTATGCGCTCCGGCAGGACCGCGTTGTCGGCGGACTGATGCCGGTGTCCCAGGTCGTAAACAACGTCTACTCCAATCTTTCCGAGCTTGCCGCCTCCGGCCAGCCGATCCCCGGCATCCCGACCGGCTTCCGGGACGTGGACCGCCGCATCATGGGCATGAACAAGGGCGACTTTATCCTTGTCGCCGCGCGCCCCGGCATGGGCAAAACGAGTATCGGTCTCAACATCTGCCTGAATGCCGCGAAAGCCACGGGAAAGACCGTCGCCATTTTCTCGCTCGAAATGAGCCGCGAACAGCTCGTGACGCGCTTTCTCTCCAGCGAGGGCGAGGTCCCGCTCGGGAATCTTCTCACGGGCAATCTCACGATGGACGAGTGGAAGCGCACGGCGCACGCCTGCGCCGCAGTGTCCTCGCTCGATATTCTCGTAAACGACAACCCGACGCTCACCGTCGCGGAGATGAACGCGCAGTGCCGCCGGCTCAACAATCTCGGTCTCGTGATGATCGACTACCTTCAGCTCATGCAGGGCTCCGGCAGCAAGAACAACTGGGCAAACGAGAGCCGCCAGCAGGTCGTCAGCGACATTTCGCGCATGATGAAGATCATGGCGAAGGAGCTGAACGTGCCGGTGCTGTGCCTTTCGCAGCTCTCGCGCGCCAACGAGCAGCGGCAGGACAAGCGTCCGATGCTCTCGGATCTGCGCGAATCCGGCTCGATCGAGCAGGACGCCGACATCGTCATGGGCATTTACCGCGAGGGCTATTACAATCAGGAGATCGAAAACCCGAATCTCACGGAGCTGATCGTGCTCAAAAACCGCCATGGCGAGACCGGCAAGGACAATCTCCAGTGGCAGGGCGAGTATACAACGTTCCGCGACGCCGACCGCTGGCACAATGAGTGAGCCGGCGCTCGACCGCAGCCTGCTGCCGGCGGGGTGTACGGTGCTGTGCGCCGTGTCCGGCGGGGCGGATTCGGTATGTCTGCTTGATCTCGTGCGGCGGCTCGGCGATGTGACGGTGCTCTGCGCCCACTTTGACCACGGCATCCGCGGCGCGGAGAGCGCGCGGGACGCCGCGTTCGTCGAAGCGCTCTGTAAAGAATGGGGCGTCCCGTTCTTTCCCGGCCGGGGTGACGTCCCGGCGTATGCCGCGGCGAACGGTTTGAGCATCGAGACCGCGGCGCGGGAGCTGCGCTACGCCTTTCTCGAGCGCACCGCGAAGGAACAGAGCGCGGATGTCATCGCCACGGCGCACAATTTAAACGACAATGCGGAGACCATTCTCTTCCGCATGGCTCGCGGCACGGGACTGCGCGGACTTACCGGCATCCCGGCGCGGCGCGGCAGGATCGTCCGCCCGCTTCTGCGGACGCCGCGGCGCGATATTGAAGAATATCTCGCCGCGCACGGCATCCCTCATGTGGAGGACTCCACGAACGCGGAGCCGGACGCTGCGCGGAACCGCGTCCGGCTCGACGTGCTCCCGCTGCTCGAGAGCATCCACCCCGGCGCGGCGGCGGGCATCGCACGCATGAGCGAAACGCTCGCCGAGGATGAGGCGTTTCTCGCCTCGCTCGCGGAGGAAAAGCTCGCTCTCTGGGGCGGCGCGATCCCCGCAAAGGAGCTTTGCGCGCTGCCGCAGCCTGTTGCGCGGCGTGTTCTCGCGCTCTGGCTCGGCGGAGAGCTCTCGCGCGAGCGGTTCGACGCGCTGCTGCGCTTTGCTGCGGCCTCCGGGGACGGCGTGCTGGAGCTTCCGGGACGGCTCATCCGGCGGGAGCTTGGGCAGCTCCGGCTTGATGAAAGGGACGCGCCGCCGCTCGAAGAGCGCGCGCTTTTGCCCGGAGAGACGATCTTTTACCCCGGACAGTGGCAAATCTCGTGCAAACTTTGCCCCGCGGGGGCGGAAATTCAAACTTCGTTCAACACTTTTTGCTTTTCATGTGCCAATATATGTGGTAAACTGACCGTTGCGTCCCGCGCTGCGGGAGATACGATCGTTCTGCACCGCCGCGGCGGTACGCGCTCGGTGAGCAAGCTGCTCGGCGAGGCGCGCATCCCGGTCTCGCAGCGCGCCGCCGTTCCGGTCGTGCGCGACGGGGCGGGGCCTCTGGCCGTTTACGGTATCGGGCAGAGCGAGAGAGCTTTCCCCGCGCCGCAGGAGCCGTTTTATAAAATCACCATTTCGCCAATTTCGGAGGAAGAGAGAGAATGAGAGAAGATATTGCGTCCATACTGCTCAGTGAGGAGCAGATCCATACGCGCGTCCGCGAGCTGGGCGAGGAGATCTCCCGCGATTACGCCGGGAAAGAGCCGCTGTTCGTCGGCGTTTTAAAGGGTTGCTTCATTTTCATGGCGGACCTGTTCCGCGAAGTGACCATCCCCGGCAGCATAGACTTCATGGCCGTTTCGTCCTACGGAAACGGCACTTCCACCACCGGCGCGGTGAAGATCAACAAGGATCTCAGCCAGGACATTGAAAACCGCGACGTCATCATCGTCGAGGACATTCTCGACTCCGGCGTCACGCTCAGCTATCTCACGAAGTATCTCCAGAACCGCAAGCCGAGCTCCATCTGCATCGCAACGCTGCTCGATAAGCCCGCGCGCCGCCGCGCCGATGTGCAGGCGAAGTACGTCGGCTTCACCGTGCCGGACGCCTTTGTCGTCGGCTACGGTCTGGATTATGCGGAAAAATACCGCAATCTGCCGTTCATCGGCGTTCTCAAGCCGGAAGTATACGAAAAATAAATCTCTGATTTATATATTGTCCGCGCCGTCCGGTGGGACGGCAGAAAAGGAAGTGACAGTTTTTGAACAACCGACCCTCCCCCAACAAGACCCGTCAGATCGGCTTTCTCGTATTGATCCTCGTGCTGCTGCTCGGCACGATCTATTCCATGACGAGAAACACCGTGAAGGAATCGCTTGTCTATTCGGAAGTCATCGAGCTTTTTGAAACGAAGCAGGTCGAATCCTTCGCCATCGACACCGACGGCAATCTCACCATGCAGCTGCGCTCCGCCTACAAGGGGCAAACGAAGTATTCGTATGAGTGCGGCAGCTTCAGCATCTTCTACAACGATCTCAACGATCTCGTGCAGGAGCAGAAGGCCGAAGGCATTCTCACCGAGTACGACTACCCGCCCGCGTGGGAAGCGGCCTGGTGGCTGAGCTTTGTGCCGTATCTCATCATCTTCGTCATCATGGGCGTGCTGTGGTACTCCATGATGCGTTCGGCGCAGGGCGGCGGCGGTGCCGGCGGCGTTATGAAGTTCTCCAAGGCTCGCACCCGTCTCGGCAGCGAGGAAAAGCAGAAAAAGACGTTTGCCGACGTCGCGGGCGCCGATGAGGAGAAGGAAGAGCTGCAGGAGATCGTCGAATATCTGAAAAACCCCGCGGCGTATTCCCAGATGGGCGCGCGCATCCCCAAGGGTGTGCTGCTCGTCGGTCCTCCGGGCACGGGCAAAACGCTGCTCGCCAAGGCGGTCGCCGGCGAAGCGGGCGTCGAGTTCCTGTCCATCTCCGGCTCCGACTTTGT
>DHKA01000028.1:0-5758 GCA_002404605.1 Clostridiales bacterium UBA4706
GAAAATAGGTCAACGCCAACACAGAAAAAGCGGAGAGATGTGATCATCTCTCCGCTTTTGCATTTTTATCTACCGCTGAGAGCATTTATGCCATCCGTGAATTTTTTTCTTTAGCTATAAACCCGCGACATTTTTCGCCTTTTTGCAATTGATTTTTTACGATGGGGCTTGACGTTCTTAACATTTCATGTATAGTATAATCGATAAATATTTGAACACGTGTATTAGTTTACACGTCTGTACCACTTTCCCCTATGGGAGGACTGAAATGGAAAAGACCAACCTTCAAACAACGGTCAAGGAGCTGGAGGAGTTTCTTTCGGTGAATTACCGTAAAACCGGCGAGCGCCCATCGCTCGGCGAAGCGCTTGACATGATGGAAAAGAAGCACCTCCTGTCTGCACCGCATACTCTGGCTGCAACGGAATCCAAGGTTCAGCATAATGTGGATCAGATATGCGCCATTATTGATTCCCAGCCGGTAGACGCCACCGCTTTTCTCCAGAATACCTCGGTCACCGGCACCGCGCACCTTTCCATGGAGGACGCCATTTTCGCGCCCGGACGGGATGTAGCCGTGACGCGCCTGTTCTCCTATCTGAGCGCGGAGCCTTCGGAATATGACAGCTTCTCGGTTGTCGTTGTTCTCAAGGGAGAGTGCGAGATATTCTTTGCCGGCACGCCGCTCGCCGCCGGTGCCGGCGGGATCGTGATCATTCCGCCGCACACACCGCACATTATGGCGGTTCCGGCGGATGCCTATGTCATTGCGCTGCATATGCGCCGCTCCACATTTGACGCGCAGTTTGGCGCGCTGATGACGTGCAGCGATAAAATGAGCGTATTCCTCCGGGAAGCTCTTTACGGCGCGAACGAAATGAATTATATGTATATGGCGGCGGACTTTGAGTCGGGCAGCACGCTCTTCATCCTGCACCAGCTTGTCAAGGAGTGCACGTCCAAGGATCCGTTAGCCAATCTCTGCTCGATGAGCTGGATGAAGCTCTTTCTTGCGACGGTGTTCCGTTCATACGGCGGAAACGCTTCCGTCCTGCGCTCCGGGCGCGATGAGACGACCCGTGCCGACTGCGGCGCGATCTTACAGTACATTCAGCAAAATTATCGTACCGTGCGGCTGAGCTCTCTCGCCAAGACGTTCCACTATAACGAGACCTATCTCTCCCGTATGCTTCAAAACTATATGGGCATGAGCTTTACGGATATCGTCCGCGGGATAAAAATGACCCGTGCCGAGGAATATCTCACAAGTTCCAACCTCCGCATCCATGAGATCTCCGCACTTGTCGGCTACGACAGCGTGGATCACTTCTCCCGGACGTTCAAGACGACGCACAACATGTCCCCGCAGGCGTACCGACGCACCGCCACCAAGCGCGGACTTCGCGGTATGGCGGATATCCCGGGAAAAACCGGCAAAGCAAAAACCGAAGAATAAAAAGAGGAAGATCCGGAAGGGCGTTTGTCCTTCCGGATCATTTTACACCTTTTCCGCACCGCCGCAGAAGGAGGGGGAACGCGATTCCCTCCGTCCCGCCTGCGGCGAGCGCTACGACGTGCTTCGCGTCGCGGTACTTCTCATAGTAGAACGAGCCGAGGCCCTCGGAGGCGTGGACGGTATCGCCGGTCTTGAAGTTTTCCAGCATCCAGTCCGCGGCAAAGCCGGTGGGGTTATGCTTGACAGTGACGGCGATCTTGCCGGAAAGAGCGTCCTTCGGGGAGGAGGAGATGGAGTACGGGCGTGTTACAAAGCTCTCGCCGATGGGGAGTTTGAGGGAGATGTACTGTCCGGCGCGGAAGTACGGGGCGGCTTTGCCGTCCGCGCGGCGAAGCACAAACGTTTTGGCTGCGGCAGTGCCGGGGTCGATGATCTCGCCGATGACGAGCGTCTGATAATCCGGGTGCAGGGCTTTGGCGATGTTGTTGACGGGATAATTGGCTGTGATCTCCTCCGCGGGAGCGTTGGCGATGATCTTTTTTCTCTTTTTGCCGAGATTGGCAAATTTCAGCATGTCCGGAAGGCCGATGAGCCCGACTTTTACGTTCAGTGCCATTACTGATCCCCTCCTTTGTCGAGTTCCGCGCAGGCAAGACCGGCGGTCATATCGCCGTTGATCCAGGTGGAGGAATAGGCGTCGCCGAAGAACGATCCCGCGCCGATGTGACGCAGACCCTTCACGTTGAAGTCCGCTTCAATGTCCATCATGCGCGCGAGAACGCCGTCCTACTCGCTCACTTCAAAGCCGTAGGGCGTGCCGAGATAGCGCGCGAACGTCATGGGCGTTGCGGCCTCGACTTCCTCGATGTACGGGGTGATGTCGATATTGAGCTTCTTTTTGAGATCGTCGATGCACTTGGCGATCATCTTGTCCTTGACCTTGTAATAATCCTCCGGCACGAGTTCCTTCGGCATCATGTTGGAGTAAATGATGTTGGGGTTGATGCTCGCGAGCACCTGCCTGCACTCCACATCCCCGAGATTTGTGCGCACGCCGCAGACGCGGTCGCAGTCGAAGAGGAACTCCTCGGCGCGGCAGTTGAACCACGCCTCGCCGCCGAGCTCGTAGAACCGGTTCATAAACGTTATGGAGATGGGAAGCTATTTCAGCAATACCGTATATATTGTGAAGGAAGGGGTGGACGCGGTAAAAATCGCGCTCCCGGACGAGCTGTCGAGCGGGAATTTCTTCTCCGCAAACGGAAGAGTATATACGCAAAACGCCGCAGATATCACATCGGTTTTTGCCACCGTGGGAGTCTTCGTCGGGCGCGAGCCTTTACAGCCTGACGCTTGACGGGGACAAGGAGCGGCTGCTCTCGGGCATTGGGAGCATGAAGATCCAGGGCGGCAGGGTCATTTATCTGAATGAGGACGATGATCTGCGCGCTATGCGCCGGTGACGTCTTCGGGCATCGGGGAGGAGAAAAAGATCTCCGGCGATGTCAGCAGGAAGGGATATTACGTCAGCACCGACGGCGCGACGGTATTTTTCTTCAAAAACGTCGAAAAGGTGAAGGATGCGTACTCGTATTACGGCGATCTGTATCGCTGGACATATGCCAAGGATGCCGAGAGCGAAAAGATCACGAGCGATGTTCTGACAAACAGCCTGACGAGCCTTCTCGATTCCGGCGAACTCGAGAAGAATGCATTTCTGCTGGAAAGATTCAACGCCGTGACGGAGAACGCCATCTCTTATGATCTTTTGAAATACGACGGCAAGGAAGCCGCAAAGCTCCAGCCCGATCTTATAAAACCCAAAAGCGGATCCCTGTTGGACTGGCTCAACGCCGAGTCGGCGGCGGAGCCGACGGAGACCCCCGCGGAAGCTCCTCATTATGCCGGCTGAAATTCGGCGGCAAGGAAGCGGTAATGTAAAATAAAAAAGAGCGCGGAAGCTGTCAAAGCAGCTTCCGCGCCCTTTCTATCGACGGCTACATCATAAATACGACCTGCAAAAAGTTATAGAGCCCGACGATCCAGGCGCTGTATTCGTGGCCGACGCCGGGGATCTGGGTGAACCAGGCGTTCTCGGTGTCGGTAAGGCCGGGCACACGGTCGGTGATGGCAATGAAGTTCTCGCGGTGGAGCGCCGCCATCGAGTCGCGCGTGCCGATGCTGTTATAAAAGTACCGGATCGGGTAGGCGGCGTTTGCCTCGCTGCACAAAGCGTCCACGGTGAGATCGACATAGCAGTCGCTCCCGGAAAAGCAGCCAAACCACGCGAACAGATCAAGACAGAGCGGCATCACGGAGTTGTAAGCGTAGATCGAGCCCATCGAAAGGCCCGCGTAAGCGAAATGATCGCGCGCCGCGCGGATCGCCTCGGTGCTGCCGTCCGCGGCATAGGTCGAGTAGTTCTGCACGATGCACGGCAGAATGTCCTCGCGCAGCTCGCGGACGAACTGCTCCTCGTCCGGTATGCGGTCGTATCGGGAAAGGTTGCCGGAATCGCGGTAGAACGTCGGCGTCACGACGATCATGTCCCGGCACATCCCGGCGGCGAACATGTTGTCGAGCATCCGGGAGGTGGAGACGTAGTATTGGGTGCCGTAAGCGGCATAGAGCTGCTGCTTCCCGAGCCAGTAGTTCTCGCCGCCGCCCATGCCGTGCAGCAGCACGAGCACGTTGTACGGCTGCGCAGGGTCGTACCCGCTGGGGAGATAGACGAGCATGCGCTTATAGTAGGTGAGCGTGCCCGCGCCCTTGCGCTCGCCGACGTAGTCGTGCGTCATGTATTCGACCGTCTGCACCGTGCCGGGATAGTCCGGGCGGTGAAAGAAGGACGAGGGGACGAGCGAATCGGTAAAAGCGGGCACGCGGCCGCACATCGGGCAGCGCGACGTGAGATACGAGTGGCCGACGGTCATGCCGCAGGCGAAGCAGACACAGCTGTCATGATCGTGCTCGGCGTGCGGGCAGACCGCTCCGCACGCGACGCATACGCCGTTCTGCCATCCGGGATGCGCGCAGACGCTCTCCGCGGCGGCATCCTCATCGGCGGCGAGAGCGGGAAACGCGCCGAGACAGCAGAGCGCGAGCACGAGCGCGAGAGCACGGCGAAGCGCTCTCATTTATACTGCACCGGCGGACGGTACGCCTCGAAGATCACGGTGTCGCACCCGGCCTCCTCACTTCGGTCGTGCGCCGTCCATGTGACGCGCATCGCGCCGAGCAGCTCCGCGAGCTTTACGCCGAGGGACTTTTTGCCCGTGCGGTGGGCGATGAACTGCGGCCGGCCGATGCAGCCGATGAGCATCCGGCTCGAAAGCCATGCGCCGAAGCTGCCGCCGAGATTGTCCCACTGGGCGGTGAGCTGGCCGCGCAGCAGGTCGGGCGCGTGGAAGCGGAACCACGCCACGATGAACGGGTCAAAGCTCTCCACGCAGAAATTGCCGGTGTGCGCGTCGATGATCTCGAGCACCTTGCGGCAGAGCTCGCCGCGGCGATGGTCGGGCGAGGCCTTGACCTCCACGATCACGGGCACGTGCGCGGCGGCGAGAATGTCGAGCGCGTCGGAAAAGCGCGGCACGCGCTCCTCCGTGCCGCCGAGCTTATATTGCTGCAGCTCGGCATAGTCGAGCGATTCGACCGTCACATCCGCGCCGGTCATGCGGCGGATGTTGCTGTCGTGCGAAACGACAACGACGCCGTCCTTTGTGAGACGGGTGTCGAGCTCCGCGCCGTATCCACCCTCCGCCGCGGCGCGGAACGCCGCGAGAGAGTTTTCGGGAATGCCCTGCGCAGCATCGTACAGCCCACGGTGGGCGATGTTCTGCCCGCGGAAGGGGAAGCGCTGTCCCGCGCGGGAACGGCCCGGCGCGATCAGGAATAGATATCCGGCGGCAGCGGCGCCGATGGCGGCCGCGGCGATCGTTCCGGCATTTTTGCATTGTTTCATTAGTATCACCTCGTAGCGGTATTGTAACGCAGGAAAAACGGGTTGTAAAGAGAGGGTTTTTCCTGTATGATGAAGGGAGTCTAAAAGAGAGGCGCGCGGCGCATACCGCGCGGAGAGGAAACGGCAGTGAAGCTCAATTACAAGCGTACCTTTCTCATCGGCTTTGCCTTTTTCGGCATTCTCCTGCTCTGGCAGGTGTACGATTCCTGGTGCCCCACGTTTCTGACGGATATCTTTGCCCGCAGGTTTTACGGCATGTCGTCCGCCGACCTCAAGGCGAGCGACCCGGACCACATTCTGCATGTGCAGTGGATCGTCGGCATCATCATGGCGTGCGA
>DHKA01000028.1:5832-5982 GCA_002404605.1 Clostridiales bacterium UBA4706
GAAGATCGGCAAGCGCATGCCGTACATCCTCGTCGGCACGTTCGTTTCGGCGATCGCGTTCCCATTCATCCCGCTGTTTTTCCACAACAACAACATTGCCGGTATGGTCGCAATGATGGCGATCGTTCTCATCTTTATGATGATGTATCG
>DHKA01000028.1:6079-13178 GCA_002404605.1 Clostridiales bacterium UBA4706
GGCATCATCAACATCATGGGCTACATCGGCGGCGCGTTCGCCACGGTGCTCGGTCTCTTCCTTGTGCTGAGCAATTACATCAACGCCCCCGACGCCGAGCGCGATCTCTGGGTCATCGAGCTTCCGTTCATCATCGCCTCGGTGCTGATGGTGATCTCCGCGCTCGTGCTGTTTGCCACGATCAAGGAGAACAAGATCGAGCAGGAGATGGCGGAAGAGCTCGCTCTCGGCGAGGAGATGGCCGCGGTCGAAACGCCCATCGACGACGATAAGCCGATGAGTAAGGCCAACCGGCGCATGCTGCTTGCGATCCTCGGCGCGGAATTTCTCTGGTTCATGTCCGATAACGCGCTCGGCACGTACATTGGAAACTATGTCATTTACTATCTCAACAGCGTTTCGAGCGCCACGATGATCCTCACGATCCTCGGCGGTCTTGCCTCCGTCATCGGCTTTGCCACCGCCGGATCGATCGCCGAGAAGATCGGGCGCAAGTGGACGATCTCCTGCGGTCTTGCGTGCACGTTCGTCGGTCTCATCATCATGTGCTTTGCCACGCCCACCGGAAGGGTCGTCGGCACGCGCGGCGAGTATGCGTTCCCGACGCTTTTGTTCGTCGTCTGGGCGATCAAGGGCTTCGGCATGGCGCTGGTGCACAACTGCTCGTTCCCGATGGTCGTGGAGCTGTGCTCGAGCAAGAAGATCGGCCGCTTCACCGGCTATTACTACGCCGCGAGTATGTCCGCTCAGACGATCACGCCCATCGCCCTCGGCTTCGTGCTGGACGCGACGATGGCGTGGCGCACGCTGCCGATCTACGCCTCCATCCTCACCGCCGCGAGCTTTACGGTGTTCACGCTGCTCGTGAAGAACATCAAGGCGAAAAAGGTGGACCATGTCAAGGGCCTCGACGCCCTCGGCGCGGAGGACTGACGGGAATTTACCCCTCAGCCTCGGCGCTGCGCACCGAGCCAGCTCCCCTGTTAGGGGAGCCAAGCGAGATTTTGGATAACTTACTTGCCTCCCCTAACAGGGCAGGTGGCAAAAACATAGTTTTTGACGGAGGGGTAACCGATGCGGCGATTTCTTCCGTATGAGTCCGCTTTGACAACCTGTGCAAAGTCGCTGCGGCGGGATATGACGCCGCACGAGAGAAAGCTATGGTTTCTCTTCCTTCGCTCATATGCGACGAAATTTTATCGGCAGCGAGTTATCGACGGATATGTTGCCGACTTCTATTGTCCGGCGGCACGCCTTGTCGTAGAGCTTGACGGGAGTCAACATTATGAAGAGACGTCTTGACAGAGCGATGCCAAGCGTACAGCGTCATTCGGTAAACGAGGAGTGGCAGTGCTGCGCTTTACCAACGCAGATATCAGTGAACGCTTCCCGGAGGTATGCGAGTGCATAGACCGGGAAGCAAACCGCCGAAAGGCGCAGCGGACAGAAACACTATGAAGAAAAAGCGCGGGAGTCATATTTGACTTCCGCGCTTTGCGCTGTTTACATCAGGTGTTGATCCAGATGCCGGTGTCGTGGATGGATGCGCCCTCCGCGCTTTGATAAAACCGCTGCGCTTCATCGTTGCGCGCCATGAGCGCGATGATAAGCCCCGCGCCGCGCTCTTGCCGCAGCGCCGCGAGCAGCGCTTGCGCCACTTTGTTGTGCCGCTCGCTTTTCAAAACGCAGATCCAGTCGAGATACGCACTGACGCAATCGGCATCGATCCGGCTGGCGATGAGCGAAGCGTCGATCCGCCCGATCACCGTTTCGCCCCGCCGGGCGAGGAGGGAGAGGGACGTATTGAACCGGGGATCGGCGAAGCTCTTTTCAAGCTGCGCGGCGTAGGCATCATCCGGCTCCCAGAAATAGGTGCCCGGCTCCTGCCGCCGCAGTTCCCGTTCAAACGCGAGCGCGGCGGGGATGCCCCTTTCGTGAATTCTTTGATCTCGTACATGGTTTTTCTCCTTAGAAAAGCATACATACCCACTGGAGGGGCTGCCGCCCGTAGATATGGATTCAACAGGTCTGCATCACGCAGAGTAACCAGCTGTAACCTGACCTCTCAGGTCGGCGCATTTGCGGCGGCCTTTTTGTGTTGCACTTTTTCTCTGCCTGCTGCCTACAATTTTTTCTTCTGTCAAGTCCAGCTTTGGGCTTGACTTTTTATTTGCGGGCTTCGTCATTTTCTTTCGCAGCCTTTTAGCGAAGGGTACAAGGCTGTTATTATGCTTATGCTGCATGACAATCCCTCCGTCAAAAGCTGCGCTTTTTCCACCTCCCTTTGCACAAGGGAGGCTTCAAAGATGAGCATACCGAAATCCCGTGAAAAGTCCATAAACGGCAAAAACCCGCCCGTGCAGAAATGCACGGGCGGGCTGCTGTATAGATCTTACCGGATGGAGAAGAACGCTGCTTTGCCGGGATACTGCGCAGCGTCGAACAGCTCTTCCTCGATGCGGAGGAGCTGGTTGTACTTCGCCACGCGGTCGGTGCGGCTCGGCGCGCCGGTCTTGATCTGGCCGGCGTTGAGACCGACGACGAGATCGGCGATCGTGGTGTCCTCCGTTTCGCCGGAGCGGTGGGAGACGACCGTGGTGTAGCCCGCGCGGTTGGCGAGCTGGATGGCGTCGAGCGTTTCGGTCAGCGTGCCGATCTGGTTGAGCTTGATGAGAACGCTGTTTGCGACGTGCTTTTCAAGACCCATCTTGATGCGGCGCACGTTCGTGACGAAAAGATCGTCGCCGACGAGCTGTACGCGGTGGGAGAGCGCGTCGGTGAGCATCTTCCAGCCCTCCCAGTCGTCCTCCGCCATGCAGTCCTCGAGCGAGATGATCGGGTACTTATCGCAGAACGAGACCCACATATCGACCATTTCCTGCCGCGTCATGGTGATGCCGCGCTTCGGCAGATGATAGCAGCCGTCCTCGGCCTTGAACCAGTCGGAGCAGGCCGCGTCCATGGCGAGCATGAAGTCCTCGCCGGGCTTATAGCCCGCAAGCTCGATGGCCTGGACGATCGCGCGCAGGCCGTCTTCGTCGCTCTTAAGGTCGCTGGGCGCATAGCCGCCCTCGTCGCCGACGCTGGAGGTGTGCAGCACCTTGGAGAGCGTGTGGAACACCTCGCTGCACCAGCGCAGCGCTTCCTTCCAGCTCTTCGCACCGACGGGCATGATCATAAACTCCTGAATGTCCGCCGCGGAGGACGGCGCGTGGACGCCGCCGTTGAGCACGTTCATCATCGGCACGGGCAGCGTCTTGGCGTTCACGCCGCCGATGTAGCTGTAGAGCGGCAGCCCGAGCGCTTCGGCGCTCGCCTTCGCCACGGCGAGAGACACGCCGAGCATCGCGTTTGCGCCGAGACGGGTCTTGTTCGGCGTGCCGTCGAGCTCGATGAGGATCTTGTCGATATACGGCTGGTCGAGCGCATTGAGACCGTTGAGCGCCTCGGCGATCTCACCGTTGACGTTTTCCACAGCCTTCTGCACGCCCTTGCCAAGATAGCGGGACTTGTCCCCGTCGCGCAGCTCGCAGGCCTCGTAAATGCCGGTGGACGCGCCGGACGGCACCGCCGCGCGGCCCACGACGCCGTTATCGAGCGTCACTTCGACCTCGACCGTGGGGTTGCCGCGGGAATCAAGGATCTCTCGGCCGAGAACGTCAACGATTTCAAAATACTCTTTCATGGAAAACTCCTTTCCTACAGAGCGGGAAACTTATTTTACGATCAGGCTCTCGCCGGTCATCTGCGCGGGCTTTGCAAGACCCATGAGATCGAGCATCGTCGGGCAGAGATCGCACAGGCGGCCCGGGCGGAGCTTAACGTCTGCGCCGGAGACGATCAGCGGCACGGGGTTGGTGGTGTGGGCGGTGTCGGGGCTGCCGTCCGGCTTCATGATGCGGTCGGCGTTGCCGTGGTCGGCGGTGATGAGGATCACGCCGCCCATTTTTTTCACGGCCTCGACGATCTGTCCGACGCACGCGTCCACGGTCTCCACGGCCTTGATCGCCGCGGCCTTGACGCCGGTGTGACCGACCATGTCGCAGTTGGCAAGGTTGCAGATCACAACGTCGTACTTGCCGCTCTCGATGCGCTTCGCGCACTCGTCCGCGACCTTATAGGCGCTCATCTCCGGGATGAGATCGTACGTCGGGAACTCCTTCGGGGACGGGATGAGACAGCGGTCCTCGCCGGGGTAGCAGGTCTCGGTGCCGCCGTTGAAGAAGAACGTCACATGGGCGTATTTCTCGGTCTCGGCGATGCGCAGCTGCGTTTTGCCGAGCTTGCCGAGATATTCGCCGAACGTCATTTCGATCTCCTCCGGCGGGAAGGCGATGGAGACGTTGGGGATCGTCGCGTCGTACTGCGTGGTGCAGACGTAGTGCAGCGGGAAGAAGCCGTTCGGCCGCACAAAGCCGTCAAAATCGGGATCGACGAGCGCGCGGGTCATCTCGCGGGCGCGGTCGGGGCGGAAGTTGATGAAAATGACGCTGTCGCCGGAGCGGATGCAGCCGTTGGGGTCGCACACGGTCGGCACGACGAACTCGTCCGTCACGCCCGCCTTGTAGCTCTCCTCCACGGCGTGGACGGGGTCGGGATCCTGCACACCCTCGCCGCAGACGACGGCGCGATAGCCCTTTTCGACGCGGTCCCAGCGCTTGTCGCGGTCCATGCCGTAAAAGCGGCCCTGGATCGTGGCGATCTTGCCGATGCCGAGCTCGGCGCACTTTTCCACAAGCGCCTTCACGTAGCCCGCGCCGGAGGTGGGGGCTACGTCGCGCCCGTCGAGCAGTGCGTGGACGTAGACCTCCTTCACGCCGCGGCGCTTGGCCATTTCGAGCAGCGCGAAGAGGTGGTTGATGTGGCTGTGGACGCCGCCGTCGGAGAGCAGCCCCATAAGATGCAGCCGCGCGCCGGTGCGCACGCACTCGTCCATGGCGGACTTGTAGGCGGGATTTTCAAAGAAGCTGCCGTCTGCAACGGCGTTGGAGATGCGGGGGAGATCCTGATAGACGACGCGGCCCGCGCCGATGTTCGTGTGGCCGACCTCGCTGTTGCCCATCTGTCCGGCGGGCAGACCGACGTCCAGACCCGAGGCCTGCAGCTGCGTGTTCGGGCACTCGGCGAAGAGCTTATCGAGATTCGGGGTTTTCGCGCAGGAAATGGCGTTCTCCGGGCCCGCCGGGGCGAGACCGAAGCCGTCCATGATGAGAAGTACGGTAGGCTTTTTGCTCATGGCTTACTCCTCCTTGCTGCCTTCGCGGATGATCGCGGCAAAGTCCTCGACCTTGAGCGACGCGCCGCCGATGAGACCGCCGTCGATGTCCGGCTGGGCGAGAAGGCCCGCGCAGTTTTTCGCGTTCATGGAGCCGCCGTAGAGGATGCACACCTTGCGGGAGACGAGCGCGCCGTACTGCGCGCGCAGATTCTCGCGGATGTTGAAGCAGACCTCCTGCGCCTGCTCGTCGGTCGCGGTGCGGCCCGTGCCGATGGCCCAGATGGGCTCGTAGGCGATGACGACCTTCTTTACCTGCTCGGCGGTCAGACCGTACAGCGCCGCCTTGACCTGGTAGGAGATGCGCTCCATCGTGAGATCGCGGTCGCGCTCGGAGAGCGACTCGCCGACGCACACGATCGGGGTGATGCCCTTTCCGAGCAGCGCATGGACCTTCGTGTTCACGAGCTCGTCGGTGTCGCCGTTATTCGCGCGGCGCTCACTGTGGCCGACGATGCAGTATTTTGCGCCGAGATCGGCGATCATATCCACGCTGATCTCGCCGGTGTGCGCGCCCTTATCGAACTCGGAGACGTTCTGCGCGCCGATGCCGATGCGCCGCGCCTTCTCGCGCGCGAGCGCGGCGAGATGCGTCGCCGGGACGCAAAGAACAACGCTGCATCCGTTCATGCCCGCAGGCAGCTTCGTTTTCAGCTCTTCAACAAACGGCTTCACGCCGGAGGGGAGCTGGTTCATCTTCCAGTTTCCGGCGATGATGACTTTTCTGTATTTCTTGTTCATTAGCGGTTTACTCCTTTCGGAAAATCACGCAGGGGAGCGGTAAGCCCGCTCCCCTGGTGGAAATTACTTGTCGAGCAGACAGGCCACGCCGGGCAGCTCCTTGCCTTCCATGAATTCGAGCGACGCGCCGCCGCCGGTGGAAACGTGGGTCACCTTGTCGGCATAACCCATCTTCTCGATGGCGCTGGCGCTGTCGCCGCCGCCGACGACCGTGACGCCCTTGCACTCCGCCATCGCCGCGGCGACGGACTCGGTGCCCTTGGCAAACTTCGGGAACTCAAAGACGCCCATGGGACCGTTCCAGATAACGGTGCCGGCGTTCTTCACGGCTTCACCGAAGAGCTTCTGTGTCTCGGGGCCGATGTCCAGACCCATCCAGCCGGCGGGAATGGCGTCCGCGGCGACGACCTTGCTCTCGGCGTCCGCAGCGAACTTGTCGGCGACGACGACGTCCACCGGCAGCAGCAGCTTCACGCCGGACGCTTCCGCCTTGGCGAGCATGTTCTTGCAGTATTCGATCTTCTCCTCGTCGAGCAGGGAGGCGCCGGTCTCGTAGCCCTTGGCCTTGAGGAACGTGAACGCCATGCCGCCGCCGATGACGAGCGTGTCGGCCTTCTTGAGCAGGTTCTCGATCACGGCCAGCTTGTCGGCGACCTTCGCGCCGCCGAGAACGGCCACGAGCGGGCGCTTGGGATCGTCCATCGCGCCGCCGAGAGCGGTCAGCTCCTTCTCCACGAGGAAGCCGCAGTACGCGGGCAGATAGTCCGCAACGCCGGCGGTGGAGGCGTGGGCGCGGTGCACCGCACCGAACGCGTCGGAAACGTACACATCCGCCATGGAAGCGAGCTCCTTGGCGAACTCGGGATCGTTCTTCTCCTCGCGGGGATCAAAGCGGGTGTTCTCCAGCAGCAGGACCTGGCCCGGCTTGAGCGCGGCGGCCTTCGCCTTGGCGTCGGGGCCGATGGTATCTTCGGCGAACTCGACCGGCTTTCCGAGCAGCTCGGCAAAGCGGACGGCAACGCGCTTGAGGGTCAGATTGGTCTTGGCGTCGGGGTCCTTTTTGGGCTTGCCGAGATGGGAGCA
>DHKA01000056.1 GCA_002404605.1 Clostridiales bacterium UBA4706
CTGGACGACGCCTTCATTGCCGGTTGACTGCATTCAGCTGAGTCTGCAAATATTTTTGCGCATAATTCTTGACGGTACCTAATTCTTGTAGAGGGCGGGGAGCTTCCCCGCTCCTTTTTTCATGGTTGTTTTCTCCTTATATCATACTTTGTAAGTATGTCATATTTTAGAGGGCAATTACTTGCCCTCGGTTTTAAGTTTTTCGTACCCGGCGCGGAAGATCTCCGTTGGCCCGATCTTCTCGCGGTTTTCGTCCATAAATCGGATGATCTCTGCATCTTCCTCTTGCCGGAGGTTAACCGTGACGCGGCGGTAAGTCTTGGCGTTCCAGCGGTTTTTGACCTCTGTGCTCGTGGTGGTCTTTCTGGCCGTGGGTCTCACCTCTTTATGTCGGGGCGGTTGCCCGCCCCGCTGGTTTAATCTTCAAGCGTTTTCTGGAAATCCTCCGCAAGAGATTTAATGATTTCGTCCTTCTCTTCCGGTGTTGCCGCGTTCAGCGCGTCGGTGAGATCGCGAAGAGCCACGCGGAGAAATGCTTTAAACTGAGCATCGCTCATTCCCATAAGTCCCCGCCTCCTTTCGTTGTCGTTTGCCCTTGGGACGCTTTGAGCATAACGCATACTTTCGCAGTATGTCAACCCCTGTTTTGCAGCTTTGTAGACTTGCACAAGATAAACCGCATATATTTGGCAACTTTTCCGTTGTATTGACAAATGTCCCGATTCTGTGGAAAATTTTAATTAAAGTATCAAGACAGGAGGCGGCGACATGGCCAAGACAGGACGACCGCGCCGGAACAGTATAGAGGCTTTCGCCGCGGCGGTCGATGCATTCAAGACAGGCGTTCTCCCCTGCGTCCAGTCTGGAAGAGTTCATGGGAATCGTACCCTACACGGACGAGAACACGATCGCCGAAAACGAATGGAAGCGCATGGGCGTAGACAACGCATACGACTATGCGAAAATCCGCGCTGACTATACCTCTCGCGGTCTCGAAAGCGGCGTAGTCGGCGCGGGAAGAGACAGCGTCAACTACTTTTATAATCTCTACCAGCAGGCAAAGAACAACATCGCCAAGGGAAACCAGTATGCCACCGGCGACGAGCTTCTCTATCAAGACGTTCTGAAAAAGACCGGCGAGGAATACAAGGACAAGCCGCTCGAAAAGGCCGTGCATTGGGGCGAGGCTTACGACGCAGAATCCGAGAGGATCGCGCAGGAGCTCGGTGTGAACGAGGAGGCCCGGAAGGACTATCAGTTCAATCAGGCTCTTGGTCGCATGGCTCCGGCCATTGCTCTTTCCGCCACGGGAAACCTTGCCGGGGCGGGTCTCACCGCGGTCGGCGCAGGAGCGGCTGCAAAGGGCGCTTACGCTGTCGGGCGCGTTTTGTCCTCCGCCGCTACGTTCAGCTCCGCTGCGGGCGGCGCTTACGAGGACGCCAAGGCGCATGGCATCGATGATGACAAGGCCATGACCTACGCCACGACCGTCGGCGCGATCGAGCTTGCAACGGAGTCGCTTTCCTCCGGTCTCGGCAAGGTCGGCGGAAAAGCGATCGGCACGGGAGGTTTCACAGATGATTTTGTGGAAGGGCTCGCAAAAAAAGCCTCCTCCGACCCGAACGTGCAGAACGCCATCATCTATGTCGGCGGCGTGGTCGGCGAGGGCTTTGAGGAATGGCTTTCCGAGTGGGGCGATTATCTCGCCAACAAAGCGCTTGTCAAATACGACGACCGAACGCTGAAGGACGTATGGGGCGATTCCAAGGAATCGTTCTATCAGGGCGCTATGATGTCCTCCCTGCTGAACATTACGCAGCTCATACGGCAGGGTACGCCCCCGAAGGACGCGATAAAGCAGGGCGTGGACGAGACGGCGGCAGAAGCCGGTATCGCTCCCACGGAACAGGTGTCCCCGGCGGCGCAGGCCATGGCAAAAGCGGCGACGCAAAATTCCGTGCAGGAGACCGCTCCGGCGCAGACGGATATTTCTCCGGCGGCGCGAATGATGGCGGATGTGCTGACAGGGGAAAACAGCACTGTGGAAAACCCGTATTCCTCCGGGGACTATTCCTCCACGTATACCGCCGCGGACGGTGCGACAATACGGAAAGACGCAAAGACGTTCCGCAACGTTGTTGCCGGTATTGATACGTCCGTCAAGGATTTCTTTTCCCGCTGGAGAAATGGCAGAAAATCGCATCTCGGCGAGAAGCTGGAAAAGCTCTATCTCGGAAAGGTGACAGACGCCGCGCGGCAGAGGATCAGCGACCTGCTCGGATATGATGTTACGTCAGAGAACTACATCATAACCAGCGACGGCGTAAAACACGTTTTCGATCAGCACGGCGACGCTGGAAAGGAGACTGCGCGCGGAAACATCCCGCTTACCGATGACATTATAGAAAAACTGCCCGAAGTTCTTGCGAACCCGGACAGAATCGATCTCGGTCACCAGGAATCCCGCGGGGACAGAAGCGGCATAGTTTTCCAGAAAGCATTCCCGAACGGCACCATTGTGTATATTCAGTTTGACAACAGCGGGCGCGGGACAATCGAAGGAAAGACCATATATGCAAAAAAAGCGGCTACCTCTTCGGGGGTGAATGCCGATGCATCGGCCAACACCTTTACGTCCGAAACGACCGAACCCGTAGCCGCATCAACAGGTTTGCAGTCCGCCAATGTACAAGCCCCGGCGAGTACGCCCGAAACGTCAACGGCAACCCCTGTTGGTACTCAAAATGTATCACAGGCGGCGGCGAATGTCAACCCGGAAGGCGTCGAAACGCGCCTTTCGCAGACTGCGGAGACGGTGCGCGACGCCGGGATCACGCCGGAGGCGGTCAGGCAGGACATCAACACCGGCATTGAAAACGGCCAGTATCGGTATATCCCGGAATCCAACGCCGACGCGGTGGCGTCTGCACGCGCCAGCATCAAGAAGAACGGATACGATTCCGTACTGCGCAACTGGACGGCAGAAGTAGCGCGCGGCAAAACGAGCAACGACCTTTTTGCAACTGGCGCTGTTCTCTACAACGAGGCGGTACAGTCCGGCAATACAAGGCTCGCGCTGGATATCCTTTCGGATTATCAGCTTCTCGGCACGAACACCGCGCAGGGCTTGCAGGCGATGCGCATCATCAAAGACCTTACCCCGCAAGACCGGGTTTACATGATCAAGAAGTCGATCGACAAGCTCTACAACAATCTCAGCGACGGAGCAAAGAAGAAGCTGCCGGACGGCTTCAACATCAACGAAGAACTGGTAAACCAGTTCGTAAACGCCCAAGACGCCAAAGCGGAAGCGGCGGCGATGAAGAGCATCCAGAAGGACATTGCCCGGCAGATACCAAACACCTTTATGGACAGGCTGACGGCGCTGCGGTATCTGAACATGCTCGGCAACGTGAAAACGCAGGTACGAAACATTCTCGGCAACACGGCCATGATGGTTCTGACCGGCGCGAAAAACACGACGCTCACCGGGATCGAATACCTTGCGAACAAGCTATCCGGCGGGAAGTATGAGCGCAACACGGCGTTCGGCGTGCGCGACTATATGGACGCGGCCAAGAAGTATTACAAGACCGTGGACGATTTCGTCAACGGCGATTCCAAATACATGGAATCGAACATGAGCGATTCGTTCAGCCGCGGCGTACAGGACGCAAGAAAAATCTTCGGTTTCAAGCCGCTGGAGGCGTACCGCAAGGCCACCCAGTGGGCGATGACGCAGGGCGACGTGCTGTTCATCCGTCCGCAGTTTGCACGGTCTCTCTCCGGGTATCTCAAGGCGCGGGGCATGGACGCAAATACGTTTACGCAGATCGCGAACGGCGACCATCTCAATGAGGGCCTCCTCCACGCTGCT
>DHKA01000068.1:0-2673 GCA_002404605.1 Clostridiales bacterium UBA4706
TTCCTTGAGCACAAGATGTTCGACATGCCGGACGGACGCAACGTCCTTTCCGACTTTGCCGCGCTCGGCGCGAGCCCCAACGCCTTCACCGGCACCGGCCACACGGCGTATTACTTCACGGGCTCGGAAAACTTCATGGAAAATCTCCGGCTTCTGCTCACCTACGTCTCCACGCCGTACTATACCGACGAGAGCGTCGCCAAGGAGCAGGGCATCATCGGACAGGAGATATGCATGGGCGAGGACAGCCCCGGCTATGCCGGATATTTCCAGCTCCTGAGCGCGCTCTACGACCACCACCCCATCCGAGAGAACATCGCCGGTTCCATGGAGAGCATCGCGCAGATCACGCCCGAAACGCTCTACCAATGCCACAGCGTCTTTTACCATCCATCGAACATGGTGCTCTGCTGCGTCGGCGACGTAGACCCCGAGGCGATCGCGGCGGCGGCGCGTGAGATACTGCCGGACACCCCCGGCGAAAAGCCGGAGCGCGACTACGGCGCGCCCGAAACGCTTCTGCCCGCCCGGACGCGCGTTGAGAAAACGATGAGCGTTTCCGCGCCGCAGTTTCTGCTCGGCGTGAAGCTGCCGTATCCCCCGTCCGGCGCGGCGAGAGCGCGGCAGAAGCTCCTTGCGGAGCTTGCCGGCGAGTGCCTGTTCGGCAAGGCCTCGGCATTTTTCAACGACCTCTATGCCAACGGACTTCTGAACGGCGACTGCACCGTCGAATACGATTCCTCCGCCGGAACAGCCATGCTGTTTCTCGGCGCGCAGGGCCGCGATCCGGACGCTGTGGCGGAGGCGGTGCACGGGGCCGTGTCCGGCGTTGCGCTGCGCGGACTGGATAAAAACGCGCTCGAACGCTGCCGCCGCGCGAAGTACGGCCGGCTTCTCGGCTCGCTCGATTCCTTCGCCGCCTATGCCATCTCGCTCGCCGAGAGCAAGCTCGACGGCTGGGATGCGCCCGACGCGTTCACCGTGCTCGAATCCATCACTCTCGCGGAGTGCGAGGCGTTCCTCTGCGAAAACCTCACGCGCGAGCGTCTGGCGCTCTCCGTGATCCGTCCCAACGCCTGATTTTCCCGCAGCGAAAGGAGTTTTCCCCATGCCCGAAGCATTTCCCGGCGCGATCATCACATTTCCCATGCTCGGCGAGAGCTTTTCTCTCAACCCGAGCGGTACATACACGCTCTTCGGCCATACGTTTTACTGGTACGGCGCGATCATCGGTCTCGGCTTCATTCTCGCCGCGCTCTACTGCATGTGGCGCGCGCCGAAGGATTTCGGCGTTTCCAAGGACACGCTGACCGACGTCGTGCTCATCGGCCTTCCCACGGCGATCATCGGCGCGCGGCTTTATTACGTTTTCTGCCACTGGTCGAACTACGTCGGCGACACCGTGTGGCAGACGCTCTGGAACTGGTGCAAGATCTGGGAGGGCGGCACGGCCATCCCCGGCGGACTGCTGCTCGCAACGTTCTGCGTGTGGCTGTACGCGAGAAAAAAGAAGATCCCCTTCGGCGCGATCATGGACTGCGTCGTGCTCGGACTGCTCATCGGGCAGATCATCGGGCGGTGGTCCAACTTTATGAACCGCGAGTACATCGGCGAGGTGACGGACATCTTTTGCCGTATGGGACTCACGACCGGCGGCACGACGTACTATGTGCATCCGCTGTTTCTGTATGAATCGCTCTGGAATCTCGTGGGCTTCATCTTCCTCGCCATATGGACGCGGAAGGGGAAACGGCAGTACGACGGACAGGCGACGCTGCTGTACTTTGTCTGGTACGGTCTCATCCGCTTCCTGCTCGAGCCGCTGCGCACCTCGCCCCTGCTCATTCCCGGCACGGCGCTGCGCGCCTCGCAGGTGATCGGCGGCGGCATGTGCCTTGTCGCGCTCGTGATCCTCGTTGTGCAGAGCCGGAGACCGCACAAGCCGGAGGATCTCTATGTGAACCGCGTCCGCGCACAGAGCGCCGCGGCGAAAGAAGAGGAAAAAACACCGAACGGATCGGAAGATAAAACCGTCTGATAACCGGAAACCAAAATCTTGAAGGAGGAAACAGAACATGAACTTCAATTTCGATTCTCTTATGGACACCATCTCCAACCTGCGCGAGCGCGGCGCGGAATACGCCAACGTCGCCATGGACAAAACGAAAGATGCCGCCCGTCTCGCCAAGCTCACCGTTTCGCTGACGGGGGAGAAGGACGCGCTCAAAAAGGCATATATCGAGCTCGGCAAGGCGTACTACGAAGAGCACCACAACGATGCCGAGGGCCTGTATGCGCAGCTCGTGGAGGAAGTGGATGCGGTCAATGCGCGCATCGAAGAGATGCAGTCGGAGATCGACGCGCTCAAGGGCTCGTTCCACGTGAGTGCGGACGCGAGCTTTGAGAATGTCGTCGCGCAGGACGAGGACGGCGACGAGGACATTTCCGTGGAGATCACGATCGAGGAGGAGCCCGAAGCGCCCGCCGCGGAGACCGCGGAAGAGCAGCCGGAAGAGCACACCGAAGAGTAAAAACGGTTCCGGCGGCAGAGAAACTCTCTGCCGCCGGAAATCTTTATTTTTTGTGTTGACAAATGCGATCGGATTTGCTATTATATCCCTCGCTGGATTTCCTGCTGGTATAGCTCAGCCGGTAGAGCAGCTGATTTGTAAT
>DHKA01000068.1:2785-10067 GCA_002404605.1 Clostridiales bacterium UBA4706
TTCCCGAGTGGCCAAAGGGGACAGACTGTAAATCTGCTGGCAATGCCTACGGTGGTTCGAATCCACCCGCCCCCACCAAAAAGCCCGCATCGCAAGATGCGGGCTTTTTCTTAGTATTGTCCTGGCGGGAGATTCGATCCGAGCGGGAGTGAATGGAGCGCCGGAGGCGCTCCAGAGCCGCGAGACGGCCCGCACCGCAGTGCGGGCGTTTCGGTTCGTATGCGGTTTTTCCGCAGGAAAGAGAATGCCGGCAGAAAGCCGCAGACGTTAAGAGAGAAGGATGCGGTCGTTATCGAGCGCCGCGCCCGTGCCGGATTTGAAGCGATCCAGCAGATCGTTTACCTCCATATGAGCGCGTTCCGCCCCGCTGACGTCCAGAACGATCCGGCCGTTGTTCATCATCAGCGTCCGATTGCCGAGCGCGAGCGCGGCGCGCATGTTATGCGTTACCATCAGGCATGTCAGCTTCTGCTCGGCTGCGATGCGCGTGGTCATGGCCAGAATTTTCTCTGCCGCGCCCGGATCGAGCGCTGCCGTATGCTCGTCGAGCAGCAGGAGCTTCGGCTTGGCTATCGTCGCCATCAGGAGCGTCAGCGCCTGGCGCTGACCACCGGACAGAAGACCCACCGGCTGCCGCAGCCGGTCTTCCAGACCCATATCCAGCTCGCGCAGCTGTTCGCGGAAATATTCGCGGTCACGGCGGCGGATCTGCCCCAGCCAGCCGCCGCGTCCGGCGGCAAGCGCCAGGTTTTCTTCGATCGTCATACCCGGCGCGCTGCCGCGCATCGGATCTTGAAACAGGCGGCCGATAACTTTCGCGCGCTGGTGTTCCGGCCAAAACGTCACATTTTGGCCGTCGAGCAGGATCTCCCCGCTGTCTGTCAGAAAGCTCCCGCTGATCGCTCCGAACAGCGTGGATTTTCCGGCGCCGTTCGCGCCGATAATAGTGATAAAATCTCCGTCCGGCACACTGAGCGACAGATCGTGCAGAGCGCATTTCTCGTTGACCGTTCCGGGATTGAAAGTTTTGGAAATACTCTTCAGCTCCAGCATGCGTCTCAGTCCGCCTTTCTCTGCATTCGGCGCCGGATGACCGGCAGCTGCGTTTTAAGATAGGGAATGGAAATGGCGAGCACGACGATGACAGCCGAAACGAGCTTCAGCATGAATGCCGGCATATCCAGCCGCAGCGCGACGGTATAGACCAACCGGAAAATTATCGCGCCCAAAACTGCGCCCACCGCGCGCCGGAAGATCCCGCCGCGGCCGAGGACGGTGCTGCCGATCAGGAGCGAGGCCAGTGCGATGGTCACCATGCCCTGCCCGATGTTGATATCCGCCGCCTTTTGGTACTGCGCGAGCAGACAGCCGGACAAAGCCGTGAAACTGCCTGCAATGCACAGGCCGATCGTTGTGGTTATCGCCGGGTTGATGGACGATGAGCGCACCATGTCCGGGTTGTTGCCGGTCGCGCGGATCGCAAGCCCCATTCGGGTACGGAGGAACAGCGTCAAAAACAGGACGATCAGCGCCGCCGCAGCGAGAGCGGTCAGGAGCTTATACTGCCCGGCCAGCGGAGTGCCGGCCAGCGCGGTTTTCATCAGAGAGAACACCGTCTGCGTTTTGTTGAGACTCAGCAGCGACGCGCCGCCCATAATGGCGATGTTGATGGAATACAGCGCCGTATTCACGATGATGCCGGCCAACAGGCTGTTGATGCCCATGCGCGTCTGCAAAACGGAAACGATCAGTCCGGACAGCAGCCCCGCAGCCATTGCCGCGAAAATCGCCAGTATCGGATGCCCGGCCATTGCGGTGACCGCGCCTGTCACCGCGCCCAGCGTGAAGCAGCCGTCTGTGGAAAGATCACAGACATTCAGCATCGTATAGCTCAGATACAGCGCCAATACCGTCACGGAGCAGATCAGCCCCAGCTCCAACGCCGTCTGTATCAGCCCCTGAACACTCGATAGATCCATGGTGGTTTTCCTCTTTCTGCTTTTTGGAATTTGCCCGGAGCCGGTCGTACATCCGGCTCCGGGCGATCTGTTCGTTTTGCCGAATTCGGTTTCAGATCTGGATCATGAGAAGCTCTCCGCCGTCGTCAGCGTGGCGATTTTGGTGCAGTACGGCGCAAACGCCTGGGAGAGTGCGTCAAAGTCAAGGCCCAGCCCCGCGCAGGTTTCCGTGTTGATGGTGGCGGTACCGTTATCAAAGGTCCGTACCGGCGTGGAGGCCGGATCGGCACCGTTCAAAAGAATGTCCGCGATCATGTCCGCCGTCTCCCGGCCGAGATTTGCGTAGTCCACGCCATAACCGAGGAACGCGCCGTTGAGCGCGAAGGAGTCGGCACCGGTGTACTGCGGGATGCCCGCATCGATGAACGTCTCGTAAATGGCAAGCTCGGCTTTCATGATGGAGTTGTCGGTCGGGGTAAACACAGCGTCAACGCCGTCGGCAACCATGGCCTGCGCAGCCAGCATGACTTCGTCCGCCGTGCTGCCGGTGTGTTCAACATATTCGATCCCGTTCTCGTCCAGATAGGCCTTGGCGCTGGCAATGGCAGCCGTCGAGGAATCCTGTCCCGCGTCATACAAAAGGCCGATTTTCGATGCATCCGGGTCAGCCGCAAAAATCAGTTTCATGACGGCGGTAGTGTCCAGATAGTCGGATGTCCCGGTCACGTTGCTGCCCGGCGCTTCCAGCGACTCTACGAGACCTGCGCCGACCGGATCGGAAACGGCGGCAAAAACGACGGGCGTCTGGCTGTCCTCCGTGGCCGTCTGCATGCGCATGGCGACAGGCGTGGCAACGCCGACGAGAAGATCGGCGCCGCTGCCCTGGAAGTTCGCAATGATCTGCTCCATCACAGTGGCGTCCGCATTGCAGTTATCATAGTCGATCACAAACTGCACGCCCTTCTCCGTGCTGATCTCTTGCAGTCTTGCCTGGATGTTCTCCACGATCTGGTTCAGGGAAGCGTCGTCTACGTAGTTGCAGATGCCGATGCGGAAGGACTGCGGCTCCGCCGCCGGTCCGGAGTCTCCGTTTGCCGTCTGCGAGGGCTGCGTATCGGACGAGACGTCCGATACGGTCTGTCCGGCGCCGCAAGCTGCTGTCATCAGCAGCATGGCGAAGACCAGGACGAGAACTGCAAGTTTTTTCAGGTTCAGCTTTTTCATGGTGATTTCCTCCATTTTTGGCATTTCGCCATAATTTTTTCGGGTGGCGGATGGAGGAGCCGCTGCCAACGGCCGAATTTGGAGTATAAAAAAACAGCCCCTTATCCCTCATGGGACAAGAGCTGTACTCCTGCGATACCACCCAAATTGACGCTTTCGCGTCCGCTCGCTCATGCGCACCATCATGCGCATCCCGGTGGATAACGGGTGGGAACCCGTCGGTTCCTACTTGCATCCACGCGAATGCGTTCAGACCGCCCTCAAAAGTCCATTCCCCTTACGCCGTTCCGCTGCACTCACACCATCGGCAGCTCTCTGAAGGCCCGGTCTTGCAAGGGTACTCTTCTTTCTCAAAGGTTTCGTTGGTATTTTCTTGTTTGGCGTCATTATATCCGCACCCCGACGGCAAGTCAATTGTCAATTTAAATGAAAAAAATGCGCCGGTGAGCCGCGATTTTCTGTATCCGGTTTGCCGGCGGGTATTTTCTTGCTTTATTCAGCCGGTTTTGCTATATTGAATTTGGCGGTGAAAGAACTATGAAAAAGCTCCTTGGCTTCTTCCTTGCGGTCGTGATCCTTGTGTCGCCGGTACTGGCGGCGGGCGGCTCGACGGTCGTTTATATTACCCGCACCGGCGAATGCTACCATGCTGGAGAGTGCCGCTTCCTTCAGAAAAGCAAGATCGAGATAACGCTCGCGGACGCCGTAGCGCGCGGTTACCGCGCCTGCAAGGTATGCCGTCCGCCGAGTCTGTACAGCGAGGAGCGGCAGGGGCATGCCCTCGCGGGGAGCGGACAGGCGGGCAGTACGCCGTCTCCGGCTCCGTCGGCTTCCCCGACGCCGGCCGCAGAGCCAACATCGACACCGGCACCAACCCCGACGCCCACGCCTGACCCGACGCCGACACCGACGCCGGACCCTGCGGCCAAGGCGTCCGGCGCGGGAAGCGGGCTGCTCTGGGCCGCCGGCGGTGCGGCCGCTACGGCGGGCGTTTACGCGATCTCCGGCGCTGCCAAACGCCGGTTCGGCAGGGCGGCGAAAAAGTAAAGTAATAAAGTAGTAAATGACCGGATGCTTTTGCCTCCGGCCATTTTTGCATACAAAGAATCCGTTTGGTCAGGCTTCGGCGCCCTCCTGCCGCAGGAGCTCTTCCATCCGCGCTTCCAGCGCCTCGTCGGTGCGGAACAGGCGGACGTACTTCTCAAAATCGGCGTTCAGCTCTGCCGGAGTCTTTCCATATACCTGCGCCATGGCGTCCGGCATATTCTCCTGCCGGCTTGAAATCCGGAGTCAGACTCAGCACAGCGCAGATGTGAGAGAAGCAGCTCTCCTGCTGCGCGGCGATCTTTTCGATATCGCGCTCCGCCGGGGCGTTCGCGCCGTAGTGAAGAATGTAATGCTCGGTCTCAAACGTTTGCATGGGCCACCTCCAAAGCTGTGATCCACTCGTGGTATGCCGCTTACGAAAGCTCCGAGGTGCAGTGCGGGCAGCGGGTGGCATCGATGGCGATCTCGCTTTTGCAGTAGGGGCAGACCTTCGTTTTCGGCGCTTCCTCCACGCTCGCTCCCTTTTTCCGGCCGAGCGCCATGATCTTCTTTACAAAAATAAAGATCACGAACGATACGATCAGAAAATCGAGCACCTGCGAGAGGAACGAGCCGTATTTGAGCACTGCCGCGCCCGCGGCCTCAGCGTCGGCGAGCGTGGCGTAGGTGTTCCCGTCGAGCGGAACGAAGAGATTGCTGAAGTCGATCCCGCCGGTCAGCACGCCGACGAGCGGCATGATAACGTCGTTGACGAGCGACGTGACGATTTTCCCGAACGCGCCGCCGACAATGACGCCGACCGCCATATCGACCACGTTTCCCTTTATGGCAAATTCCTTGAATTCCTTTAGTAATGCTTTCATACTATCGCCTCCGATAAGCATGATATCAGCCCGCCATTCCGAAGTCAATGAGTTAATGCGTGCTAACAGAAGGAAGGGCGTGCTAATATTTTGCTGAAAAGTGCAAATATTAACAGAAAATCTATTGACAATGCCGGAACATAAAGATAAAATGCGGGCGAAATCCAAAAGAGATAAGGAGGATACTCTCATGAATTGGGGTAAAGTTGGTCTTTTCGCGGGCGGCGTACTGTTCGGCACGGCGGGCATCAAGATCCTCACCAGCCGCGATGCGAAGAAGGTCTACGCTTTCACGACCGCGGCGGCGCTGCGCGCCAAGGAAGCCGTCATGACGACCGCGACGAACATCCGCGAGGGCGCGGACGACATTCTCGCCGACGCGAAGGCGCTCAACGAGAAGTATGCCGCGGAGGATGCGGGCGAGACCATCGAGGACGCCGCGGAGTAATTCGCCATGAAATGCACGATCCTGCACGATACGGCGGGACGCATCCGTGTCCATCTGGAGCAGCCGCGCATGTCGCTGCTCCAGGCGGACATTCTGGAGGCGTATCTGCGAAACACTCCCGGCGTTGCCGATGTGACGGTCCACGACCGCACCGGCAACGCTACGATTCTTTATACCGGCTCCCGCGCGCCCATCGTCGCGGCGCTCGCCGCGTTTTCCTACGAGAAGTCGGCGGCGCTCGCGCCCGGGCACAGCGTCCGCGCGCTCAACCGCGAATATGAGGGAAAGCTCATTTTCCGCATTGTCCGCCGGTATGCATTGAAGCTCATCCTGCCCGCGCCGCTGCGCGCGATCTGCACATTTGTCCGTTCGCTCCGCTTCCTGCGCGTGGGCATCCGCTGTCTGCTGCACGGGAAGATCGAAGTGCCGGTGCTCGATGCGACGGCCATTGCCGTATCGATCCTGCGCGGCGACTTTGAAACGGCGGGCTCGGTCATCTTCCTGCTCGGCATCGGCGAACTGCTCGACGAGTGGACGCACAAAAAGTCCGTCGCCGATCTCGCCGGAACGATGGCGCTGCAGGTGGACAAGGTCTGGCTCGAAACGACGGACGGCAGCGTGGCCGTGCCGGTCGGCGATGTGCGCCCGGGCGACCGGATCATCGTCCGTACCGGCGGCATGATCCCGCTCGACGGCTATGTCGTCGCGGGCGAAGCGATGGTAAATCAGGCGTCCATCACCGGCGAGGGGCTGGCCGTGCGCCGCACGGCGGGCAGCTATGTCTACGCCGGAACGGTCGTGGAAGAGGGCGAATGCACGATCCGCGTCGATAAGAGCATGGGCTCGGGCCGCTACGACCGCATCGTCCACATGATCGAGGAATCCGAAAAGCTCAAGTCCGACACCGAGGCGCAGGCCTCGCATCTGGCGGACAAGCTCGTGCCGTACAGTCTCGGTGCGACGGGGCTCATCTGGCTTGTGACGCGCAACGTTAACCGCGCGCTCGCGGTGCTGATGGTCGATTTCTCGTGCGCGCTCAAGCTCTCCATGCCGATCGCCGTGCTCTCCGGCATGAAGGAGGCCGGTATCCACCACATCTCCGTCAAGGGCGGCCGCTTCATGGAGGCGGTGGCACAGGCGGATACCATCGTCTTTGACAAGACCGGTACGCTGACGCAGGGCGTTTTTGAGGTCACCGCCGTTCACCACTGCCCGTTCGACGAGCAGCAGCTTCTGGAATACGCCGCGCTGGCGGAGTGCGCCTCCTCGCATCCCATCAGCAAGAGCCTCCAGAAGGCCCACGGCAAGGAGATCGACCGCAGCCGCGTGACGGATGTTGAAGAGCTTAGCGGCCACGGCATCGAAGCAAAGGTCGATGGGCACGCCGTCGCGGCCGGCAACGGCAAGCTGATGGAGCAGCTCGGCATTGCATACCACGACTGCCACTGTGTCGGCACCATCATCCATATGGCTGTGGACGGCCAGTACGCGGGCCACATCGTCATTTCCGACGTGGTCAAGCCGCACTCGAAGGAGGCCATCGCGCAGCTGAAGAAGGCAGGCGTCCAGAAGACCGTCATGCTGACGGGCGACGCAAAGCGCGTGGCTGAGCAGGTGGCGTCGGAGCTTGGCGTGGACGAGGTCCACAGCGAGCTTCTGCCGGGCGACAAGGTCGAGCAGGTCGAAAGGCTCCTGGCCGCGAAGGATAAGAACGACAAGCTCGCCTTCGTCGGCGACGGCAT
>DHKA01000058.1:0-14011 GCA_002404605.1 Clostridiales bacterium UBA4706
TGCGGCTGTGCCGGGGCAGGCAATTTCACCTGGAACTCAATCCGTGTAATTCTTTTCGACGGCAATGCCGTTCACCTCCAGTTCCCCGATAGGGGCGTGATATTGTTCTGCTGCCGCTCTGGTCAGGCGCTGGGCATCTTCCTGCGAAATGATACCCTGAGCTGCCAGCGTGGCAAATACGCTCTTGCAGAGTCGGAAGTTTACTTCCGATGCGTATTCTGGCTGGGTCATCGTGACACCTCCTTCAGAAACGACAGTATATTGCCGGTTGCGGGATCGTCAACGGATAACAGGCAGAGTTATCAGAAAGTTATCATCTTCAAGAACAATGGTCGCACTTGGGTGCCGCAGATGATTGGGGCGCATCAGAGCAATAAATCAATATTTCTCTAAAAATAATCATAGTATACTATCGATATTTCTTGACAAAGATTGATTTTACGGGTATTATATTGGAGAAGGAGCTGATCTTTATGGCAATCACAACAAAAGAAGGTATCCTTAAAGTCCTGAGCGCTTATAACCCGTGGTGGAAAACAGGGACGATCAGTCCACAGATGTCAAAGAGCTATAAGAGATTTGCATTTCACGAAGCAATGAAACGCCTTACAGAGAAAGGGATTCGTCGCTCTGTTGTCTTAACGGGAACGAGACGTGTCGGCAAAACAACGATCCAATATCAAATGATCGAGTCACTATTAAAGTCGGGAGTTGCGCCCCAGAAAATTGTTTTTATTTCTTTGGATCATCCCATGCTGAAGCTCAGTCAATTTCAGGATGTCCTGGAATGCTATCATGAAAATATCTATGCGGAGCAGGATGTATATTACTTTTTTGATGAGGTGCAATACGCGCAGGACTGGGACCGATGGTTAAAAATCATTTATGATACACAGCCTGATACCCGTGTTGTTGCAACCGGTTCTGCAAGTCCGGCGTTGATGAAAGGCAGCAGAGAAAGCGGTGCTGGTCGCTGGACCGTCATACAGGTTCCAACCATGTCTTTTTACGAGTACTGCGAACTGCTGGATTTAGAGCGTCCCAATATTGCTCCAGATCTGAAAGTAACAACTATGCTCCGTAAAAGTCAGATCGAGCGGACGCAAATCATGATGCAGCTTTCCAAAGTTCAAAACCATTTTATGCGATATTTGCAGGTCGGCGGTTTCCCGGAATTGGCATTAGCGGATAATGATCTGATGGCGCAGCAAATTATGCGCGAAGATGTTGTGGATAAAGTCCTGAAGCGCGACCTTCCTTCCCTTTACAATATTCGCAATGCAACGGAATTGGAGAGAATCTTCTTATATCTCTGCAACGTCTCTTCGGAAATTATTTCCATTGAGGCAATCACGAAAGAGCTGAACGGAGTATCCCGCACAACCGTGGAAAACTATATTCAGTATCTGGAGAGCGCAAATCTGATTTATCAAAGCTGGCCGGTTGATATGGCTGGGAAAAAGATATTGAAGGCACGGCCTAAAATTTATATTGCGGATGCAGCGATCCGAAACGCTGTCTTGATGGATGATTCTATTTTGACGGACCCCGTTGAGATGGGGAAGATTGTTGAAACCGCTGTTTACAAACACGTTGCTGCGTTTTACTATCAATATGCCACATCTGTCGGTTACTTCAGGGGCGGTAAAAAAGGAAAAGAAATTGATATTGTGGTGGACTACCCCAACACGAAAAATATCCTTATAGAAGTCAAATACAGAGAAGGCGCGCCAATTGCGGATGATGATGCGATCGTAGAATTGTGTGAAGAATCGTCGGCAGCAATTGTCGTTACAAAGAATGCCGATGATTTTGGTGTTCACAACACGAAGTGTGGCAGAGATTTGCTGCGAATTCCTGCGTTTGCTTTCCTGTATTTGCTGGGGAACGCCGAAAAACACGGATACCGCGGAATGGAACAGTAGCATACACCGCATTTTGTCCCTCTTGTCCTCATTGTCCCGGGACGTAAGGAGGAACTCCGTAAAAAATGCACCACGCCTGCAAAGTATGGTGCATTGTATCCACGAGCAGTAGGTTTGCCATTAAGAAAACCCTGTAATCTCAACGGTTACAGGGCTTTCTTCTTTTCTTCCGTGCCGGGAGAAAACCGCAGCCGTTGGAATTACGGCGCCAGTCTATTTCCTAAATCTTCTTTCTGCTTAGGGGGCCCGTCTTGCGTTGTCCGCATATTCCGGAGCAGTTCACTTTTCTGTAAAGATAAAAACCGGCGCCGGAGTTCATCACGCTCCGGCGCCGGCTTTTAAGAAAGAGAGGCTTTATCGGAAGAACTGCTTTCCGATGGTTTTATCATAAACCATTTTGCCGCTGGACAGGCAAATAGTTTTTTCGCCCGATTTTCGGGGGTCTTTTTGTGCGAAAAGACGGCGTATGAAAAGCGAAAAACGCCGCGATCGCCGGAAAACGCAAAGTTTCCGGCGATCGCGGCGTTATAGTCGCTTTAGCCCTCCGATTCTCGGACGGGCAGCCATGCCTCATAATAGCGCAGCACCGCGCCGTCGGACGCGGCGTTTATGATGTCGCGGCCATAGACCGTCCCCTCCGGCGTGAGATCTTGCTGCGCGGCAAAATCGTACAGCAGCCGGAGCGCCTCGCGACGGAGAAAGTCCATGCCCGGCGTTTCGATCACGGTGTACAGGCAGTACCGCGCCGGGACAAACACCGCGCCCGGCAGCGCCGCAAAACCCAGCTCCTCGGCAAACGGCGAGGGCATCGTCACATCCCAGTCCACGCAA
The DNA here is from genome assembly GCA_002404605.1 of Clostridiales bacterium UBA4706. Lineage (GTDB taxonomy): Bacteria > Bacillota > Clostridia > Oscillospirales > Oscillospiraceae > Apopatocola. Next base: position 2,757 of record DHKA01000058.1, read on the forward strand.
TCGTCCGGCTCGCCTATGGCGGGCAGCGAGAACGAAAACGCGAACGCGCTGCCGCACTTGGAGTGCGCTGTGCGGCTCGCCTCCTCGAAGCAGATGTGCCCGTCGCGGCTGTATGGCACATGCCAGCATGCCGGACGCTCGAGATACATCACTCGCCCGCGGCAGACGCCGAGCCGGTCGAGCTGCGCGGACAGACGGTCAAGATTGAGCTGCGCGAGCCGGAGCGCGCGCTGCTTTTCCTCGATATCCGCGCGTTTTTCCTCCAGCAGCGCGCCGAGCCGCGGCGCGATCGCGCCGGAGAGTACCTGTTCTGTCTCCTGCAAGGAAAAGCCCTGCGCCTTATAGAGGCTTCGCCGGACAAGATTGATCACGTCGTAGTATGAATACAGCCGCTGCCCCTGCGCGCCGCGCTGCGGCACAACGACGCCGATGCTGTCGTAGTACCGGATGGTCTGCGGCGTGAGACCGGTCAGCGCCGAAACGTCGTGCACCGTGTACTGCGGATAGGACATGTCATAAAATCGGGAACTCATAACGACCCCTTCTTTCGGCAAACGGATAAATTACTGCGCGGCGGATTCACTTTTGGATGTGGTATTCTGCAAGACGATGCCCGCGAGCACAAGCACGATGCCGACAATACAGAGCACGCCGAACGGCTCGCGGAACACGAATACGCTCACGAGCGTTTCCACCACAGGCTCGCTGCTCGCAAGAATGGACACCGTGCCGCTCTTGCAGCCGTGCAGCGCCAGCGAGAAGAACCGGTAAGCCAGAAAACCCGTTGTGAGCGCCATGGTGATGCCCACGAGGAAGATCTTCCAGCCGGAGAAGAGCACCGCGAACGGGCGGGAATACCCTTCGCGGAAGAGCAGCAGATCCATAACGATGCCGAACAGAGCGGCAAACGCACAGATCCAGAAATTGACGGCCTTGCCGGTATAGCCGCGGCCGAGAAGCGCGCGCGTCAGAATGTTGATGAGCGCGAAGGCGATCGCGGAGCCAAGCCCGCAGACGAGACCGAGCAGCGTCACCGTGCCGCCGAAGCCGGATACGCACGCGCACCCGGCGATGCAGAGGATGATCGCAAACACCGTACGGCGGGAAATGCCGTCCTTGAACACAACGTGCGCCATAATGGTGACGAACACCGGCGAGAGATACATGAGGATGCACGCCGTGGAGATGGACATCATGTTGATCGCGTTATAATAGCAGAACGAGAACATGCCCTGTCCGAGAACGCCGACGGCGGCGAAGAGCCAGAAGTCCTTCTTATGCATTTTGAGCTGGCGGATATCGCCGAGGGCGGTACAGAAGAAGCAGAGCGCGGCCACGGAGCAGCGGATGGCAAGAATGCCCATCGTGCTCAGTCCCGCGCCGGTCAGCGTGCGGGTAAAGAGACCGGTCAGACCGAAAAATGCGCCGGACAGCACGGCGGCGACGGCGTAGCGATTCATAAATTTTCCCCTCTCTTTATTTCTATAATAACAGAATATTGCATGCAGCGGCTATAAGGCAAAGTAAAAATCCGGCAAAGATTTTTTCCGTATTTTTGGCATTTTGACGAATACGTAACGCAGCGCGCCCCGTAAGCTCACAGTATTTCATCATTTTTCTTATTTGTGCATTATAGCCCCTATAGCAAAAACAGCTTCCCGGCATGCCGGGAAGCTGTTTTTTTACGATTCGCTTACGTCCACGCCGCGCGCGCGAAGCTGTTTGCGCAGCCGGGCGGCGTCGCCGAAAAAGACGACGGCGCCGAGCCCGACGCGCTGCGCTCCCTCGGCGTTTGCGGCCGAGTCGTCGATGAACACGCACTCCCTGCGGTCCAGACCAAATTTTTCGAGCGCGCCTTCAAAAAACGCCGGGTCGGGCTTGAGCAGCTTCACATCCGCCGAGCGGTAGATGCGCTCCTCCGGGAAGTGCTCCGACGCTGCAAAGCGCGGCCAGTATTCCCGGTGGCGCGGCCCCGCGTTCGTGAGAAGGTAGAGTCCATACCCTTTTTCGTAAAGCTCGTCCGTGAGCGCCTTCATGCCCTCGACCGGAAGCTCCGGGCGGTCCCAGTGGCATACGAGCTTTTCGACCGCGCCGCGCAGCGGCTCGCCGATGCGCGCCGTGACGCGCTCGATGATCTCCGCTTCGTCGATCGTGCCGCGGTCCAGCTCGATCCAGTCGATGCTGCCGTAAAGCTCGCGCAGCATCAGCTCCTGCTCGGGCTCCGAGAGGCCGGTCCTTTTCACGTACTCCTTCGGCGCAAAACGGATGAGCACGTTGCCCATATCAAAAAGAATGCTTTTTATCATTGCGGGCTTGCCGCCTCCGCCGGCTGTTTCTTGTGGAATATGGCTTTCATACGGTCCATGCGTTTCCGGCGGCGGTCACGCGCTTCGAGCCGTTCGCCGAGATCGCGCGCGCCAACGCCGTATACGAGATACAAAATGAGGCCCGACACGAGCATGATGAATACCGTTGAGGCGCACCGGCGGCCGGAGGCGTTGACGTTGTAGCCGTACAGACCCTCTTCGCGGCACATGCTCTGGATGACCATGGCGTACGTTGTGCCGTAGGTACTCGCAAACGTTGCCGACATGTCGTACTCGGTGAAGAGCGCGTTGAAGTTCAGCGCGAACACCGCGAGTACGCTCGGCAGGATGATCGGGAGCTTCACCTTGAGGAACGTCCGCACCGGCCCGGAGCCGAGATTCCGCGCGGCGTCCTCCAGCTCCTCGTCGATCGCGTAGAACGACGCTTTGATCATGCGCAGCGAGAACGGCAGCTTTACGACCATATAGGCAATGACGATCAGGATGCGCACCCGGTCGGCATAGTACAGGTTCTGGCCGAACACGTACCAGACGTCGCTGCTGTTGAAGAACGTGCGGTAGGAGTAGCAGATGAGGATCGTCGGCAGCAGCCACGGGAAGAGCAGCGCGTATTCGAGGATCGTGCCGGTCTTCTTATGCTTGAAGATGTAGTTGCAGGCGATAACGACGATCACGCATGCGAGCGCCGCGGCGATGACGGACATGACAAAGCTCGTCTGGATGCCGCTGAGCGTCGCCTCGTTGGAGAACACGCCGGAGATCGAGCCCTCGCGGACCTTATAGGTGCCGCGGGACGTGAGATATGAATAGTCCTGTTTACCGAAGTAGTTCACGAGCGTCCACTGCGAAAGATCAAGCTTGCGCATACGCACGGCGCTGAACGTCTGGAACGAGAAGATGACGATCATCACGACCGGCGTCATGTAGATGATGAACAGGACGTAGGCGTAAATGTGCGCGAGAACGTTCGCCACGGGGTTTGTGATCTTCTGCTTCTGGAGCTTCGCCTTCGTTTTGGAGACGGAGAGGTAATGTCCCTTGCGCTCGTAGGACGAGAGGACCGTGAGCAGGAGGATCGTGAAGCACGCGAGGATGATCGAGAGCAGCGCCGCGCGTGCCTGCGGGAACGCCTCGTCCGCCACGGACGAACCGGCCAGACGGACGATCTCGGGGTTGATGGAGTCGTAGCCGAGCAGCGTCGGCGCGCTCATGGCGCACAGGCCCGTGATGAACGTCATGACCGTGAGCGAGAAGAGCGTCGGCAGAAGCGTCGGGAACACGACCTTCCAGAGCACCTTGAAGGGCTTCGCGCCCATGTTGCGGGCGGCTTCGACGGTGTTGTAGTCGATGCCGCGGATGGCGTTGCGCAAAAAGAGCGCGTGGTTGCTCGTGCAGGCGAACGTCATCGTGAAGAGCACCGCGTTGAAGCCGGTGAACCAGTTGGTGTTGATGTTCGGGAACACGTCCTTGAGCTGGGTGGTGATGATGCCGTCGCTGGCGTAGAGGAACATGTAGCCTGTGACGAGCGCGACGCCGGAGTAGATGAGCGTCGTCATGTAGCCAAGCCGGAGGATCTTTGCGCCCTTGATGTCAAAGTACTCGGTCAGCAGCACGATGGAAATGCCGACGACGTTGACCGTGATGACAAGGCACAGCGCCAGCTTGAGCGAGTTCCACACGTACTGGGGCATGGACCCGGCAAGGAAGAAGCGGATGACCGCGAGGGGATCGGTCTCCCCGGCGGCGTTCTTGACGGTGAAAATGCTGGTGAGCGTGTTCAGACACGGCAGCAGCATGAACCCGAAGAAGAGATACGCGAAGAAAACGCCGCCGATGATCTGCAGCATTTTGATCGGCTGAAAGGGCTTCGGCCGCAGTGTCATTTTTCGGCCTCCTCCCCGTTGGGAGCGTAGCTCATAAGATCGCCGGGGTGGACGGTGACGGTCACGAGATCGCCGGTATCGTGCAGACGCACGCCGTCGTTGCGCTCGATGACCTTGAGCGTCTGGCTGCCGACGTTGATGTAATACTTTATATAGAGACCGTAATACTCTCTCGATTCCACGGTGCCGGAAAGCGAGACGGCGCCGTTGGCCTCGTGCTGCGCGTCGTTCACGTGGACACGCTCGAGACGGATGTAGTGGTGGTGTGCCGGGTCAAGCTGCGCGCCTTTGGCGTTGAGCTTTTCCACAACGTCGTCCGAGAGACGGTTGATATCGCCGATGAAGTTGCACACGAATTCCGTGGCGGAGTGGTTGTAAATTTCGTTCGGCGTGCCGATCTGCTCGATCACGCCCTTGTTGAACACCGCGATGCAGTCGGAGAGCGTAAGGGCCTCCTCCTGATCGTGGGTGACGTAAATGCTCGTGATGCCGAAATCCTTCTGCATCTTCTTGAGTTCCAGACGAAGCTGCACGCGGAGCTTGGCGTCCAGGTTGGAGAGCGGCTCGTCCAGGCAGATGATCGCAGGCTCGGTGACGAGCGCGCGGGCGATGGCGACGCGCTGCTGCTGGCCGCCGGAGAGCTGCGACACGGCCTTCTTGAGCTGCTCGTCCGAAAGATCGACCTTTTTGGCGATGGCGCGGACCTTTTCGTCCACTTCGGCCTTTTTCATCTTCTTGACGCGCAGACCGAACGCGATGTTGTCGTACACGGTCATCGTCGGGAAGAGCGCGTAGCTCTGGAACACAATGCCGATGTTTCGGTCCTCGATGGGCACATGGGTGATGTCGCGGTCGCGGACGAACACCTGGCCTTCGACCGGCTCGATGAAGCCGGTGATGGTGCGGAGCGTTGTCGTTTTGCCGCAGCCGGACGGACCGAGGAACGTGAAGAATTCGCCCTCTTTTACGTGGACGTTGATGTCGTGCAGCGCGGTGAAGTCGCCGAATTTGACGACGATGTTATTGAGCCGGATCACAGTGGCATTCCTTCCTCTCTTTTGCAGGGACTGTGGGTGGGTGGCGGACGATTTCGGATAATATGAAGTATGGCGAGCCGCGGGGGCTCGCCATACAGCTCTTTGAACAGGCCCCCCCTTATGCAAAGGGGGCTGTCAGCCGTCGGGCTGACTAAGGGATTGTCGTTTCCGGAAACCGGGCTTTTACAACCCCTCCGTCTCGGCTGCGCCGAGCCTCCTCCCCTTGCGCAGGGGAGGCAAGCGGCGCGAAACCGGAGAATCACTCAGCCTTCTGCGTCAGAGTCGCCCAGTCGAGAGTGTCCCAATCGGGCTCGGGGCGGGCGTTGCTGGGATCGGCCCAGTAGAAGCCGAGGTTGGTCATAATGTTCGTCCACTCGGCGCTGTGGGCAGCGACGTAAGCCGCGTAGGTCATGTCGGTGCCTTCCACGGTCGTGAGGGCAAAGTTCTTGATGAGATAGATCTCGGGGACGTCGGAGCCGTAGACCAGCTCAACAGCACCCTGGTTGCAGGGGAAGGAGTCGAACTCTTCGGCCCAGGCAGCCTGGGTCTCGGCGGAGCCGAACCACTCGGCAAACGCCTTGACAGCTTCGGTCTCTTCCTCGGTGCGGCCTTCCTTGTTCAGGATGCCGAGATACTCGGCGATGTAGTAGGTGCCGTCGTCGATGTCAACGAGCTTCCAGCAGTCGGTGATGGGGTGCTCGGAGCCTTCCGCCGCGGCGTCCAGCTTGCCGTAGAGGGAGGAGGAGTAGAACGAGGAAACGGCAACGTCGCCCTTGTTCAGAGGATCAAAGCCGTACTTCCAGTCGTCGCCGCCGAACTTGCCGTCGGCGCAGTACTTCCACAGGGTCTTCCAGCCGTCAACGGAGATGCCGCCGGCGGGAGAGGCGGGATCGGTGAAGGGGTAGAGCATGGCGGAGTTGATGTTGGCGTTGGTCGTGCCGCCGACCTTGTTCTGGCGGTACCAGGTGTAGCCGGAGTTCACAACGTCGGCCCAGTGCGCAAAGTGCAGCTCTTTGCCGTTGGTGCCGAACTCGTCGGTACGGTAGAGCATGAGGACGTTCTGGATGACGAGGCCATAGGCCTGGCCGTCATACTTGTATTCGCCGACCTGCTCGACCCAGGACGGAGTCCAGTCAACGAGAGACAGGTTCTCGTACGTGCCGTCCACGACCTGACCCCAGCGGGTCTCGTTCAGACCGAAGAGGATGTCGCCGTCCTTCTTCTCGTTGGCTGCCTGGATAGCGGCCGTGTCGCCGGAGATAACGCTGTTGTCATCGATGGAGATGGTGAAGCCGGCTTCCTTCGCCGCCGCGATGAGCCACGTGGTGCGCTCCGTCGAGTTGGAGTTGGAGTAGATGCGGATGGTGTAGCCGGAATAATCCTTCGGGGTCTCCGTCTCAGTGGGCTGCTCGGCGGGTTGTTCCGCGGGAGCTTCCGTCGGCTCGGTGGCCGGAGTCTCGGTCTGGGTGCCGCAGGCAGCCAGAGAGAGGACCATGACCAGCGCCAGAATGAGAGCAAGTGCTTTCTTCATGGGTTATCTTCCTCCTAAAAATGATCCCCTGTACGGGAATTTGTGCTTTACATTATAGCTGCTTCATCGGGAAAACGCAATAGAACATTGGCGCAATTTTGTAGCGTTTTGTGTAGTTTGTCTCCGGGTGAAAAGCAGCCATCCTTTACATAGCTTTACAATGTAAATTCCAGCGCGGAGGAAGCGTCGATACCGGTCTGCTGCGCAAGGAAGGGCGCGAGCTGCCGGACGATCGTGCGCGCACCGTGCTCCCGGTCGCTCTCGATGTTCAGCGGCAGGATCGGATCGTGCAGCGAAAGGCGCAGGAGAAACCAGCCGTCGCCGTGCGCCTTATCAAGATTTACCCGCACGCCCTCGCAGTTATCCGGCGCGATGCTCCAGCCGGGCTGCTCTTTCGCATACTCCGCGAGAGCATCGAGTACCGCCTCTCCCTCGGCACGGAAATCCTCCGCGAGGATCTTTATCCGGAACTCGCGGCTTTCCACCGGCTCCCGAAGACCCGCGAGCAGGCTCTCCAGCTCCCGCCCCGCGGCGATCTCCATCAGAAAGCGCGTGACGAGATACGCGCCGTCGTCGAGGAAATAGTTCTCCTTGAGCGCCGCGTGGCCGGAGGTCTCGATGGCGAGCTGGCAGTTCTGCCCCGCGGCGTTGAGCCGCAGCGCCTCGTTGATGACGTTGCGGTAGCCGCGGCGGAAGCGGCGGTGTACGCCGCCGTGCGCGGCGATAAACTCTGCAAGCCCCGTGGACGTGATAGAATCGGTCACGATCGCCGTGCCGGGGTGCTCGCGCAGCAGTATGGCGGAGATGAGCGCGATGAGCCGGTTGCGGTTGAGCTCCTCGCCGTTCGAGAGCACCGCTCCGGCACGGTCCACGTCGGTGTCGAAAATGACGCCGAAGTCGGCATGGTTTTCGAGCACCGCCGCGCGGATGCTCTCCATCGCCTCGGGCAGCTCGGGGTTCGGCACGTGGTTGGGAAAGCGCCCGTCGGGGTCAAGGTAGCGGCTGCCGGCCGTGTCCGCGCCGAGAGGGGCGAGCACGCGCTCGGCGAAAAAACCGCCCGCGCCGTTTCCGGCGTCCACAACGATGCGCTTCCCCGCGAGGGGCTTTTCGTTCCCGTTCGCCGCGGCGATGATCTTTTCACGCAGAATGGCGGCGTAGGTCTCCATAAATTCGCCCCGCACCACGCTCCCGCCGGGGGCGAGCGGCGTCTCCCCCGCGGCAAGGCGGAGGATCTCGCGCACGTCCGCGCTCTCCGCGCCGCCCGCGGCGGTGAAGAATTTTAGGCCGTTGCGGTTCCACGGCAGATGGCTTGCCGTGATCATTACGGCGGCGTCAAAGGGGCGGTCTCCCGTTACGGTCGTCATAAACATCGCCGGGGTGGTGCAGAGACCGAGATCGGTCACCTCCGCGCCGCACGCGGCGAGCGTTTCGCAAAGCGCTGCGGCGATGGTCTCGCCGGAAAGACGCGAGTCGCGCCCGACGCTCACGCGGCAGCTCTCTTTTCCGAGCCGCGTGCGCAGAAAGCGCGCAAAGCCGCCCGCGATGGCGCGCACCGCCGCATCGGTGAGCGTTACGCTCTCGCCCTCCACGCCCGCGAGCGCCACGCCGCGCACATCGCTGCCGTTTTGCAGTTTGCTGAGATCCATATTCCGTTCCTCCCGGAAAATTTTTTATTGCGTTTATTTTACCGCGCCGCAGCGCCCTTTGCAAGTGCGCCCCGATTGCATTTGCGCCGCGGCTGTGGTATGGTAACAGCGAAAACGATTTCGGGGGATACGATGAAAGAGAAGCTCAAAAGCATTCTGCGCACGGTGTGGTCGTGGCGGCGGAAGCCGTATCTGCTCTGGCTGCGCCGGAGAGTGAAAAACCGCCGGTTTCTCCTCATTGCGAGCGACTGCGACGGTGGATTGCTGCTGCACGATCTCGGGATGCAGTTTACAACGCCCACGGTCAACATGGCGTTCCACCGGTTTGAAAAGCTGTGCACGCATCTGGACGAATATCTCGCCATGACGCCTGTCCCTATGGACGCGCCGGAGCGGAGCTACCCGATGTTCACGCTCGGCGAAGCGGTCATCGAAGGCACGCACTACAAAAGCCGCGAGGAATTTCTCGCCGCCTGGGAGCGCCGCATGCAGCGCTTCAACGCCTGCCGCGCGCAAGGGTATGAGATCCTGCTCATGGCGGACGAGACGAGCCTTTCCGAAAACGGCGGGCTGGCGGAATATCTCGCCGCGCCGTACCGGAAGATCTGCTTTACGAACGATCCGGCCAAGACCGGCAAGGAGTTCGTGTACATCCCCGACCGGAAGAAGAACGGCTACCGCGACTCGTGGCGCGCCGTGGGGCTGCTGGGCGTGCGCGTATTTGAGCGCGCCATGGACATTCCCGCATTTCTCGATCATACGGGCGAATAAGCGTCAACGGCTCCCGGTCCCGGGAGCTTTTGACTTTTGACAGAAAAGGAAGTTTGACATGGATCCGAAAACAGGCAGAGACCCCGCGCTCGGCACCGCCCCGGTCGGCCGGCTCTTCTGGCAGCTGGCGCTTCCAGCGATCGCGGCGCAGCTCGTGAACGTTCTATATAATATTGTAGACCGCGTCTACATCGGTCATCTCCCGGACATCGGCGCAGCGGCGCTCACCGGCGTCGGCGTGACGCTCCCGGCGATCATGATCATCTCGGCGTTCGCCGCGCTCGTGAGCGCGGGCGGCGCACCGCGCGTTTCCATGCTCATGGGAAAGGGAGATCCAGACGGCGCGGAGCGCATCATCGGCACGTGTACCTTCACGCTCTGCGTGATCGCACTCGTTCTTACGCTCATCATGCAGCTTTTCGCCGTGCCGATCCTCCGGATCTTCGGCGCGAGCGACGCGACGCTCCCCTACGCGCTCGAATACATCACGATCTACAGTCTCGGCACGATCTTCGTGCAGCTCTCGCTGGGGCTCAACGCCTTCATCACCGCGCAGGGCTTTTCCACAACGAGCATGCTCACCGTGACGATCGGCGCGGCGCTCAACATCGTGCTCGATCCGCTATTCATGTTCGTGTTCGGCATGGGTGTGCGCGGCGCGGCGCTCGCAACGATCCTATCGCAGGCCGTCTCGTGCGCGTGGGTCGTGCGCTTCCTCTGCTCGAGAAAAACGACGCTGCGCCTGCGCGCGAAGAATCTGCGGTTGGATACGAAGCTCCTTCTCCCCTGTCTCGCGCTCGGGCTCTCGCCGTTCATCATGCAGATCACGGAAAATCTCGTCGCAGTCAGCTTCAACTTGACGCTCCTCCGCTTCGCCGGGGATACTGCCGTCGGCGCGGTGACGATCCTCACGACGACGATGAGCCTTTCCACGCAGCTCCTGCACGGTCTCACGCAGGGCGCGCAGCCCATTATGAGCTTCAACTACGGCGCGGGGAACGGACAGCGCGTGCGCGAAACGTTCCGCATCGTGTTTATAAGCTGTCTCACAGGCTCGATGCTTGCGTGGGCGGTGTGCATGCTCTTCCCCGGCACCGTTGCCGGGATCTTCACGCCGGACGCAGAGCTCGGCGCTTACGCTGCGTGGGCCATGCGCATCTATATGGCCGCGAGCGGCATTTTCGGCATCCAGATCGCATGCCAGCAGAGCTTTGTGGCGCTTGGGCAGGCAAAGGTGGCGATCTTCCTCGCGCTGCTGCGCAAGGTGATCCTGCTCATCCCGCTCATTCTGATCCTGCCGCGGCTTGGCATTTTTGAAAACGCCGCCTTTGCCGTGTTCCTCGCCGAGCCCGTCGCGGACACGCTTGCCGTGTGCACGACCGCCGCAATGTTCTTCACCCGCTTCGGCAAACTCACGGCCGGGACGGAAAACAACGGATAAATCCCAAAGGAGCGATCCCCATGACCATTACCGTGAGAAAATACACTCCCGCCGACGCTGCTGCGGCGGCGGAGATCTGGAACGAAGTCGTCCGCGACGGCGTCGCTTTCCCGCAGACCGAGCTTCTCACCGAGACGACCGGCGCAGAATTTTTCGCCGCGCAGAGCCGTACCGGCATCGCCGTGAACGAAAGCGGTGAAATTCTCGGGCTTTACATTCTGCACCCGAACAACGTCGGCCGCTGCGGTCATATTGCAAACGCGAGCTATGCCGTGAAGGGCACGGCGCGCGGGGAACACATCGGCGAGGCGCTGGTGAAGGACTGCCTCGCGCAGGCGAAAGCGCTCGGCTTTCGCATCATGCAGTTCAACGCGGTCGTCGCGTTCAACACGCATGCGCGCCATCTCTATGAACGGCTCGGCTTCACGCAGCTCGGCACGATCCCCGGGGGCTTCCGGCTCGACGACGGGACATATGCCGACATTTGTCCCTACTATAAAACGCTTCGCTGATCAAACAAACCCCACTTCGTTGAGGGGTTTGTTTGAGGGGATAGCGGCTCGCCGCAGCGCACTCGCTACGCTCGCACGTTTGCGAGCCGAGAAGTATTTTTGCCGAC
>DHKA01000058.1:14037-18074 GCA_002404605.1 Clostridiales bacterium UBA4706
TTTTTGCCGACGTACACGCCGTCGGCAAAAATGCTTTAAACTTTATTTGCGCCTGCGGGCGCAAACTCTGCGAGGCACCGTGGAGATTTATTCACAATTTTTTCGTTATACTAAAGAAAAACACGAAAGAAGGCCCGCTCCATGTGCACAGCTGCGACATATAAAACCGACGGATTTTATTTTGGCCGGACGCTCGACTACGAGTTTTCCTACGGCGACGAGATCGTCGCCACGCCCCGGCGCTTCCCGCTCGCTCTCTCCGCGCCAGCCGGAAAACACGTTCGCGCCCGCGCTCGATCTGCGCTCCTACAGCCGCGGCATCAGCGCCGCGGACATGCACCGCTGCGATCTTGACGCCGCCGCACTCGTGCGCTTCACGCCCCGCACGGCGGAGGATGTGTTCTTCCAGAACCGAACAAACGCCCCGGCGGACGAAAAGTCCCGCCGGGACGTTTGCCGTTGAAATGCCGGTCCTATTTCATTTTAATGCTCTTCGCGGACAGGTACATATCTTCCGTCGTCTGCTGCGCGGCGATCAGCTTTTGCTCCGCTTCCTTCACATTGCCCGCCTGGATCATACACAGCGCATCCGTGACCGCGCGAAACAGGCGGAAATACATACGGCGAAAAAGCAAAATACGTCCCTCCCTTCTGCGTCCGTTTTTGCACCCATATTTGTACGCATGTGTGTACATTATAATAGATTCCCTTTCTGATTACAATATGTACGCAGGAGGGAAAACGATGGATTCTTTTAAACTTGACACTTCCGAGAGGAAAATGTCCTCCGTCAGCCGGACGATCCGGATGAAGGAGGAGACGTTCGACCGCATATGTGAGATCAATCTGAAAACCGGCATATCGTTCAACCGGATCGTGAACCAGTGCATCGAGTATGCGCTGGAGCGGTACGAGGAGACGCCGGAGGACAATGCGGAATAAGCAAAAAGTTGTCAACGGGAACCGTCCTTGTTGACAACTTTTTGCTTTGATTTTTATAATACACGTTCCAGTCGGCTGCTGCGCGGGGCCTTGCCGCCGACGATGAGCGGCACGGTCTCCACGACGAGCGAGGACGTGTCCAGCCCGTACCAGCGCACCTTGGAACCCGCAACGCGCCGGATGGCGTATTTCGTGTTGAGCACCAGCTCGTCGGTGAACGAAAGCTCCGACTTGGACGGCACCGCCTTGTGCAGGAAAATGAATTTGAAAGAGCCGACGTCCGACTTGCCGTAGATCGAGTATTTGCGCTCCTGCGGCGGCAGCTCGCCGCTCTCGATAAGATCGCGCACGATTTGCCGGAGGTATACGTTCACGCGCTGATGGCACTTGAAGCCCAAATCGAGCCGGACGCGGAAGATGTAGTCCGTGCCGTAGGTCTCGACACTGTAGCGCCTCGTGTCCGGCTCGTCGGTGACGTTCATGCTGATGAACCAGTATGCCGCGGCGCGCTTGGGGTCTTTGTCGAGGATGGAATAGAGAATGTCGCGGTCGATGGTGTCCATATCCCCGGCCTTATCGAGAAAGACGAGGTTGTCCGCGAGCAGCGGGAGCGAAGTGTCCTCATGGAGCGTATCGAGATTCGGGAGATAATCCCGGATCGGCAGGCGCGTGGCGTACTCCTGCTCGAGCTGCGTGCCGCGCCGCCAGACGACCATGATGAGAAAGAGCACGAGCGCCATGAGCACCGCGACATACCCGCCGTGGGCGAATTTGCTCAGCGAAGAGACGAAGAATACCGTCTCGATCGCGCCGAACACGAGCGCGATGCCGACCGCGAGCGCATGCTTTCTGCGGATGTTCCAGAGATATACCGCGAGCAGGAGCGTCGTCATAAGCATCGTCACGGTGATGGCGAGACCGTAAGCCGACTCCATGCGCGCGCTCGTCCGGAAATAGAGCACGACCGCCGCGCAGCCGAGATACAGCACCGTATTGACCGCGCCGATGTAGATCTGCCCCTTCGTGTCCGAGGGGTAGCGCACTTCGAGATGCGGCATGAGATCGAGCCGAATGGCCTCGGACACGAGCGTATACGAGCCCGTGATGAGCGCCTGCGAAGCGATGATCGCCGCGAGCGCGCCGAGCGCGACGGCGGGGGCGCGCAGCGCCTCCGGCAGCATCTGGAAGAACGGGTTCATGTCGGGAATGGCGGCGAGCGTACCGGAAGCCGTGTGCGGCAGTATCCACGCGCCCTGACCAAGGTAGTTCAGAATGAGGCACGCCTTCACAAACGGCCAGCTCGCATAAATGTTCCCGCGGCCGACGTGACCCATGTCGGAATAGAGCGCCTCCGCGCCGGTCGCGGCGAGGAACACGCTGCCGAGGATCATGAAGCCCGCCTTATTATAGGGCGAAACCAGAATGCGCACCGCGTACACCGGGTTGAACGCGCGCAACACGCCGGGATGGTCGAAAATGTGCAGCACACCCATGACGCCGAGGAACGAGAACCACACGAGCATCACCGGGCCGAACGCCTTGCCGATCTTGCTCGTGCCCGCCCACTGCACGGCGAAAAGCGTGCTGATGATAACGAGCGTGATAAGGACGACGCGCGTCTGCCCGCTGCCGAGAAAGCGGTCCATCGCCGGGATGCTGCGCAGGCCCTCCACCGCCGTCGTCACCGTGACGGCCGGGGTAAGCACGCCGTCGGCAAGGAGCGCCGCGCCGCCGAAGGTCAGAACAGCCGATATAATCAGCACCAGCCGCGTATAGACCGAGAGCCGGGAAAACCGCCGCGTCCTGCGCAGCTCGCCCCAGACCAGAAAGCCGAGGCCGCCGATGATGATAAGCGCCATGATAATAAAGTTGACCGCAGGGTCGGCAGCATAGAAGCTCAGGCTGCCGCCGGCATCCACATCCGCAAGGATGTCAAAGCCCGCGTTGCAGTAGGCCGAGACGGCATGGAAAATGCCGAAGCGCAGCGCCTTCCAGAACGGGAACCGCCGAAGGAAGCACGCCGTCAGCAGCGCCGCGCCGCAAAGCTCGACCGCAAGCGTGCCGAGCACGACGTTCCGCACCATCCGCACCACGCCGTTCATGGAATCCAGACTCAGCGCCTGCGCGAGGATCATGCGCTTTTTCAATCCGATCCGGCGGCGCAGCACAATATAAAATACACATGCGATGCTCATGAAGCCGAGGCCGCCGATCTGGATCATCAGCAGGATCATCCACTGGCCGAACACGCTCCAGTGCAAGCCTGTCTCCACGACGGAAAGGCCCGTCACGCAGGTCGCGGACGTCGCCGTGAACAGGCAGGTCAGAAAATCCGTCGGCGTTCCCGCCGCCGAGGAGGCCGGCAGCGTCAGGATCGCCGCTCCGGTAAGGATCACCGCCAGAAACATCAGCACAATGATCTGCGGCGGATTCATCTTGCGCAGCAGATACACCGCCCGCTTCCGGAATCGTTCCAGCATTCCGTTTGTCCCTTCTTTTGTCAAAATTCTACAGAATATACACTATACTATACGTTCTGCCCTCCGGATTGTCAAGCCGCCCCGTCAGGCGCCGTCCTCCGGCTGCGGCACGAGCTGGTAGAACGCCACGGCGCTGGCCGCGGCGACGTTCAGCGAGTCGACGCCGTGCGCCATCGGGATGCGGACGGTGTAGTCACAGGCCGCGATGGTGCTGGCCGCGAGGCCGTCGCCCTCGGTGCCGAGGACGATGGCAAGGCGCTCCTGCGCGGCGATCTCCGGATCGTTCAGCGCACGCGAGTCCGGGCAGAGCGCCATCGCGACCGTCGAAAAGCCGTGCGCTTTCAACAGCTCCGGCCAGTCCTCGTCCACGTAGGTCCACGGGATCTGGAAGACCGTGCCCATCGCGACGCGGATCGCGCGGCGGTAGAGCGGATCGCTGCAGCCGGGCGTCAGGAGCACGGCGTCCATACCGAGGGCCGCGGCGGAGCGGAAGATCGCCCCGATGTTGGTTGGGTTCATGACATTCTCAAGGACAGCGATCCTACGCTTTCCCCGGCAGATCTCAGCTACGGACGGCATTGTTTTCCGCTTCATGGTGCAGAGCAGTCCGCGGGT
>DHKA01000020.1 GCA_002404605.1 Clostridiales bacterium UBA4706
ATGTAGGGGTCGAGCTTCTGCGCGGCCACCTTGAGCCCGCGCGCCTTGAGCAGACGCCCGAGCGATGCCGCCGTGATGCCCTTGCCCAGGCCCGAAACCACGCCGCCGGTAACAAAAATGTACTTGGTCATAACAATTGAACTCCTCTTCCTGCGTTTTCCGGGGGCGCGAACCCGCGTTCGCCTTCCGGTATATTATTATGTATAAATATATATTCCAACATTCCGCCTGCGTGCCTCAGCTGCCGTAGATGCGAATCACGTTTTTGGCCACCTCGGTGCGTTTCACGCAGCGATCCATCGCGCTTTTTTCAATGTAGCGGTGCGCTTCCGGCTCCGTCATCTGCAAATGCTGCATCAGCAGCAGCTTGGCGCGGTTCACCAGCCGAATTTCTTCCATTTTGGTTTGCAGATCGAGCGCTTTTTCCTCATAGCTGCGTAGCCGCGCGCGCGTGGCCACCAGCAGCTTCACCGACTGAAACACCGCCTGCCGGTTGCATGGCCGCGCCATGGTGAGCACGCCGTATTCCTCCACCTTTTCCGACACCTGGTCATACAGCTCCGCGCGCACAAACAGCAGCACGCCGCGCCCGTCGTGCGCCGCATCCAGCGCCAGCGCTACGCCGCTGCCGTCGCGCAGCGGCGCGTTGATCAGCACCAGATCGGCGCTGCGATCCACCAAAAAGCGCTGCGCTTCGCCCGCCGAGCCCACCGCGTTCACCGGCGAAAACAAACCGGGCGGCAGCAGCTCCGTGAGATACCGCGTGGCCTGCTCGGAGGATGAAACGATCAACACGCTGCTTGCCGCTTTGGGTGTATACACGATGCCGCACCTCCCCGTTGTTCATAAAATGAAAGAACTCACTCGGCCCAAAACTCCGGCATGGCCGCGCGCATGAACGCGCTGTTTTTCGCAATCGCACGCGCCTCATCGAGCGTTTCGGGCAGGCGCTCCAGCCCGGCCGTGACCTCGGCGGGCGCGTCGAACAAATTGCAGTCCGTTTCGGGCGGCAGCGTCAGCCCGCGCGCAATGCCGTCCATGCCCGCGCGCAAAATCAGCAGATGCGCAAGGTAGGGGTTGGCGCCGGGGTCGGGCGAGCGCAGCTCCATGCGCCGGAACTCGCCGTCCGCCGCGGGAATGCGCACCAGCTGCGACCGGTTTTCGTGCGACCAGCTCACAAAACGCGGCGCCTTGTGCTCGCCCAGCCGCCGGTAGGAATCCGCCGTGGGATTCAAAACGGCCGTCATTTCGCGCGCATGCATCAGCACCCCCGCCAAAAACGCGTTGGCGCTGCCGCCGTGCACCGAAAAATTGACGTGCATGCCGCTGCCGCTCTTGCCGGGCACCGGCTTGGGCGAAAAATCGGCGTGCAGGCCGCTGCGCCGCGCAATGGTGCGCACCACCGACTTAAACGTGACCGCGTTGTCCGCCGCCGTGAGCGCGTCGCTGTATCGGTAGTCGATCTCGTTTTGGCCGGGGCCTTCCTCGTGGTGCGAGCTTTCGGGCCGGATGCCCATCTGCTCGAGCGTCAGGCAGATCTCGCGGCGGACGTTCTCGCCCTTATCCTCGGGTGCAATGTCCATGTACCCGGCATGGTCATAGGGAATCGAGGTCGGCTCGCCGTTTTCGTCCCGGCGGAAGAGGTAGAACTCCATCTCCGAGCCGAACGCAAACGAAACGCCCATGGCTGCGGCGTCGTCTACCGCTTTTTGCAGCAGAGCGCGGCTGTCACCCTCAAAGGGCGTGCCGTCCGAGTGCAGGATGCGGCAGAACAGGCGCGCCACACGCCCGTGATCCGGCCTCCAAGGGAGCAGGCAGAGCGTCGAGGTGTCCGGCTGCAAAAAGAGATCCGAGCGCAGCTCGTCGCCGAAGCCGGGGATGGCGGAGGCGTCGAACGCGATGCCGGTGGAAAACGCGCGGTCGAGCGCGTCCGGCAGAATGGACATATTCTTTTGGTTGCCGGTCAGGTCAAAAAACGTCATGCGGAGGAACTTGACGTCCTCCTCCGCGACATACTGCCGGATCTCGGACTCGGAATACTTCATTGCTGCTCCTGCCTTTCTCAATCGGAAACGTACATTTGCTTATAGGGATTCTTGCTGTCCGGCGTGACGACGGTGTAGGGATCGCGGAGCATGGTCTCCGCGTCGCGCCCGAACAAGCGGCAGTACTCGCGCACGTAGGGGATAAATTCCGCCTTGTCCGCTTCGGTCGCGGCACGCGCCGTCACCTGGCTCGGGAACGGCACGCGCGACACGTCGCCGCGGAAAACCATTTTTCCACCGTGCATGCCGGTGCAGGGAAAATAGCCGGTGACGGGTTTGCCGTCCGTGTGCAGCGCGAGCACAACGATCAGCCCGCCGGCCTGGTATTCGCCGAGAAAGCTCCCGGCGCGCCCGCCGATCACAATGACGGGCTTGTGCTCCTTATATTCCTTCATGTGGATGCCGGCGCGATAGCCCGCGTTGCCCTCCACAAAGATCTCTCCGCCGCGCATGGCGTACCCGGCGGCATCGCCGATGTTGCCGTGGATAACGATCCGTCCGGCGCTCATTGTATCGCCGACGGCGTCCTGCGCGTTGCCGCGGACGGTGATGTCCGCGCCGTTGAGATATGCGCCGAGCGCGTTGCCGGGGATACCGTCGATCTCAATGCTCTTGTGGGACATGCCGGCGGCAATGAACCGCTGGCCGAGACACGCGCTCACGCGGCATTTTGCCCCGGCGCTGCGGATGGTCTCGTTCAGCTCCGAAAAGGAGAGAGAGCCTGCTTCTATATAATCCATAATATCACACCTTTCCGCGGTTTTCCACCGTCATTCTCCGGCGTGCGCCACGCCGAGAATTTCAAGCTCTTTCTCCGTGAGGCCAATGCCGCGGAGCATCACACGGTTGCCGCGCAGCGCCTCGATGGAGTTGATGCCCATGCCGCCCATCATTTCCTTGATCTCACGCTTCCACGCCGTGACGAGATTCACGAGCCGTTCTGCGCCCACATCGGGGTCGAGACGTTTAACAAGCTCCGGGTTCTGTGTGGCGATGCCCCAGTTGCACCGCCCCGTATGACACGAGCGGCACAGATGGCAGCCGAGCGCAAGGAGCGCGGCTGTGCCGATATAGCAGGCGTCCGCGCCGAGAGCAATGGCCTTGACGACATCGGCGGACGAGCGGATGCTGCCGCCCACAACGAGAGAAACGCTGCTGCGGATGCCCTCGTCGCGCAGACGCTGGTCCACGGCGGCGAGCGCGAGCTCAATGGGGATGCCGACATTGTCTCGGATGCGGGTGGGCGCGGCGCCCGTGCCGCCGCGGTAGCCGTCGATGGCGATGATGTCCGCGCCGCTGCGGGCAATGCCGCTCGCAATGGCGGCAATGTTGTGCACCGCCGCGACCTTTACGATGACCGGCTTTTTATACTGCGTCGCTTCCTTGAGCGAGTAGACGAGCTGACGCAGGTCCTCAATGGAATAAATGTCGTGATGCGGGGCGGGGGAGATGGCGTCCGATCCCTCGGGGATCATGCGGGTCTTGGACACGTCCCCGACGATCTTCGCGCCGGGCAGATGTCCGCCGATACCGGGCTTCGCGCCCTGACCCATTTTGATCTCAATGGCGGCGCCCGCGTTCAGGCAGCGTTCCTCAATACCGAAACGGCCGGAGGCCACCTGCACGATCGTATTTGCGCCATACTTGTAGAAATCGCGGTGGAGCCCGCCCTCGCCGGTGTTGTAGTAGATGCCGAGTTCCTCGGCGGCGCGGGCGAGCGCGGCGTGGGCGTTATAGCTGATCGAGCCGTAGCTCATCGCGGAAAAGAGGATCGGCACGGAGAGCTCGAGCTGCGGCGGGAGCGTCGTATCGAGCGAGCCGTCGGCGCGGCGGCGGATCGTGTCCGGCTTTTTGCCGAGAAAGACACGCGTCTCCATCGGCTCGCGCAGCGGGTCGATCGAGGGGTTCGTGACCTGCGAGGCGTTGATGAGAAGCCGGTCCCAGTAGCCCGGCAGCGGCGTCGGGTTGCCGGTGGAGGAGAGAAGAATGCCGCCCGTGGCGGCCTGCTTATAGACCTCGCGGATCGTGTCGCTCTTCCAGTTCTCGTTTTCCCGCAGACAGCAGTCGGTTTTTACGATCTTGATCGCGCGCGTCGGGCAGAGCGCAACGCAGCGCTGACAGTTCACGCATTTGGATTCGTCCGCAAGCATGATCTTTCGTTCGGCGTCGTAGGTGTGGACGCCGTTTGCGCACTGCTTTTCGCAGATGTGGCAGCGCGTGCACCGCTCGTCGCGCCGGATGACCTCAAACGGTGGGTAGATGTATTCGATAGCCATTAGTATTTCCCCTCCTTTACGCGCACGATGACCGGCTCACCGCCCATCGGCGCCCAGACGTTGCGTGCGTCCGGTTCCATCGCGCGGATGGCGGCCTCCTCGCTTGCAATGAATACGAGATCGTCCTTCTCCGCCGTGACCATCGAGCGGAGCTTCAGCCGGTCGTTGAGCGCCATCAGCCCGCCGTTGAAGCCGAGCACAATGGAGAACGGTCCCGTAATAAGAAGACTTGAAAACACCGTGCGCAGATAGGTGAGCCGCTCGGCCTCCGACGCTGCCTTGCCGCGGATCGTGCTCCAGAACGGCGCGGCGATGACATTGGCCGCTTCCTCCAGCGACATTCCCTGCCGCCGGAGCAGATAGTCGGCTATGTACGTGATGACCTCGGTATCGGTCTGAAGCGTGCATTTGTAGCCGAACATTTCGATGAAGCGGCGGTTGGCGTCGTAAGACGAGATCTCTCCGTTGTGCACGACCGAGTAGTCGAGCAGCGCGAACGGATGCGCGCCGCCCCACCAGCCGGGGGTGTTCGTCGGATAACGCCCGTGCGCGGTCCAGCTGTAGCCCGCATACTCGTCGATCCGGTAGAACCGGCCCACGTCCTCGGGATAGCCGACGGCCTTGAATACGCCCATGTTCTTGCCGCTGGAGAAAACGTACGCGCCCTTGAGCTTCGTGTTGATGTCCATGACGGTCCGGGCGACGAACTCCTTCTCGTCGAGCTGAAGACGGTGGAGGACCGACGGCAGCGGGGAGACAAAGTAGCGCCAGATGAGCGGTATGTCGGTGATCTCCGGGATGATGTGGATGGGGATCAGCTCGGCCTGCACAAGCTCAAAGCCCTCTTTGAGCAGCGCCTCGCACTCGCGGCGCGTCGCGTTGTCGTCAAAGAAAATGTGAAACGCATAAAAATCGCGGTAGTCGGGGTAAATGCCGTAGGCGGCAAAGCCGCCGCCGAGACCGTTGGAGCGGTCGTGCATCGGGATCATGCTCTTCATGACCGCCTCGCCGGTCATGCGCCGTCCCTCCCTGGAGATGACGGCGGAAATGGCGCACCCGGAGGGGATGCGGATCTCACCTTCGCGCTTCATAATAATCGCCTTCTTTCCGAAAATACAAAAGGAGCTCATTTCCCAAGGGGATAAACTTCCCTCGGGAAATGAACTCCTTTGCTCATTAACGTGGGAAATTATAACACCGCAGAGAGAGCGCGTCAACGAAAAAAACCGCAAAAAAATCAAAATTGGGAATTGACAAATCCGTGCAGGGCGCATATAATTTCGCCCATCGAAGGCAAGGGCGTCTTGGAGAGCGATCTCCGAGACGCCGTTTTTAATTTTCCGAAAGAGGAGTGGGATGCATGAGCACTGTACCGGAATATTTTGGGAGTCTTGTGTTTGACGACCGCGTGATGAAAGCGAAGTTGCCGTATGACGTGTATGTCTCGCTGAAAAAGACGATGTATGAGGGCGGCACGCTGGATACCGCCGTTGCCAACGCCGTGGCCGACGCCATGAAGGAGTGGGCGGTCGAAAAGGGCGCAACGCATTATACCCACTGGTTCCAGCCGCTCACCGGCAGCACCGCGGAGAAGCACGACAGCTTTATCACGCCCTCGCCGGACGGCGGCGTCATCATGGAGTTTTCCGGCAAGGAGCTCATCCAGGGCGAGCCGGACGCTTCGAGCTTTCCCTCCGGCGGACTTCGCGCCACGTTTGAAGCGCGCGGCTACACTGCCTGGGACCCGACGAGCCACGCCTTTATCAAGGACAAAACGCTCTGCATCCCGACGGCGTTCTGCTCCTACGGCGGCGAGGCGCTCGACAAGAAAACGCCGCTGCTGCGCTCCATGCAGGCGCTCAACAAGCAGACGCTGCGCGTGCTGAAGCTCTTCGGCATGGACGATGTGAAGATCGTCCGTCCGCTCGTCGGCCCCGAACAGGAGTATTTCCTCGTAGACCGCGCCATGTTCGATAAGCGCGAGGATCTCATGTTCTGCGGGCGCACGCTCTTCGGCGCGATGCCGCCGAAGGGACAGGAGATGGACGACCATTACTTCGGCGCGATCAAGCCGCGTGTTGCGGAGTTCATGGCCGATCTGAACGAGGAGCTGTGGAAGCTCGGTGTGCTCGCCAAGACGGAGCACAACGAAGTCGCCCCCGCGCAGCATGAGCTTGCGCCGATCTTCACCACCGCGAACATTGCTACCGACCACAACCAGCTCACCATGGAGGTCATGAAAAAGGTCGCGGCGCGCCACGGTCTCGTCTGTCTGCTGCACGAAAAGCCGTTCGACGGTGTGAACGGCTCCGGCAAGCACAACAACTGGTCTCTCTGCACCGATACGGGCGTCAACCTTCTCAAGCCCGGCGACACGCCGCACCAGAACGCGCGGTTCCTGCTGTTCCTCTGCGCCGTCATTCAGGCCGTGGACGATTATCAGGATCTGCTCCGGCTCTCCGTTGCGACGGCGAGCAACGACCACCGTCTCGGCGCGAACGAAGCGCCCCCGGCCGTCGTGTCCATCTTCCTCGGCGACGAGCTCACGGCGGTGCTCGACGCGATCGAGAAGGACGCCCCGTATACCGGCACGGAAAAGATCGTTATGAAGCTCGGCGCGCACGTCCTGCCGCGCTTTGTGCGCGACACGACTGACCGCAACCGCACCTCGCCGTTCGCGTTCACCGGCAACCGCTTTGAGTTCCGTATGGTCGGCTCGTCCGACTCCATCGCGTGCTGCAATGTCATGCTCAACACCGCCGTGGCGGAGTCGCTGCGCCAATACGCCGACGAACTCGAAAAGGCGGACGACTTTGAAGGCGCGCTCCACACGCTCATCCAGCGTACGATCCGCGCGCACAAGCGCATCGTCTTTAACGGCAACGGCTACGACGACGCCTGGATCGAAGAGGCGACAAAGGTGCGCGGTCTTCTCAATCTGCGCACGACGCCGGACGCGCTGCCGTATCTCACCGCGGCGAAGAACGTGGAAATGCTCACGCGCCACAAGGTCTATTCCGAAACGGAGCTCAAGTCCCGCTGCGAGATCAATCTCGACAACTATCGTAAGACCGTCCACATCGAGGCAAAAACGATGCTCGATATGGCGCGCCGTGAGATATTGCCCGCCGTGACCGCGTATGCCGATACGCTCGCTCTCGGCGTAAACGCCCGCCGCACCGCGGTCGGCGCATCCGTCGGCGGCTACGAGGCGCGGCAGATCGAAAAGCTTTCGGTTCTCGCGGAGAAGATCGACGCCGCGGCGGAAGAGCTGGAAACCGCGCTCGACGCCTACCACGCCATGAGCGATGTGCAGAGCTCCGCAGAGTTCATCCGCGACAGCGTCCTGCCGAAGATGGCGGCGCTGCGCGCCCCCTGCGACGCGGCTGAAAAGCTCATCCCCGCGAAGAGCTGGCCGTTCCCGACCTATGCCGAGCTGATGTTCGGCGTGAAGTGATCCCATAGCATACGATAAGCGCCCCGCATCGGAACACAAATCCGGTGCGCGGCGCTTCTTTCTGTTGCGAAAAAGGGAAGAACGTGGCATAATCGTAGAAGATGTTTTTTATGGAGCTAAAGACATGCCTTCCTCCCATCGCGCCGTGCGCGGTCAGATGTCTGACTCGCTGCTGACGGCTTTGTTCATCGTTCTCTCCGGCGGATTGCAGGACGCCTATACCTATCTCTGCCGCGGCAAGGTGTTTGCCAATGCCCAGACCGGCAACATCGTCCTTCTGAGTGCCTATCTCTTCGAGGGAGACACGGCGCGCGCCGTGCGGTATCTCGTACCGGTGCTCTCGTTCGCGCTCGGCGTATTCGTTGCCGAGTGCATCCACCGGCGCTTTAAGCACATGGAAAAGATCCACTGGCGGCAGCTCATCATCCTCTCGGAGATCGTTCTGCTCTTTGCCGTCGGCTTCCTGCCGCAGGAGCAGAACATGGCGGCCAACATGCTCGTGTCGTTCGTCTGCGCCATGCAGGTGCAGACGTTCCGCAAGGTGCGCGGCCACGCCTACGCTAGCACGATGTGCATTGGCAATCTCCGCAGCGGCACGGAAGCGCTGTGCGAGTATTTCCACGATAAAAATCCCGCCGTGCTCCGCCGCGCGCTGACGTATTTCGGCGTGATCGGCATTTTTGCTCTCGGTGCGGGCGCGGGCGCGTGGATCACCGCGCGTGCCGGCGAGCGGACGATCTGGATATCGTGCGCGCTGCTCACGGTGAGCTTTCTTCTCATGTTCCTGCGGGAAAAACGAGCGGAGGAAAAAGAGCTTTTATGACAAAACCGATCATTCTCGCCCCGGCGGGCGGCTTTGCCGCTGTCACGGCGGCGGTACGCTGCGGCGCGGACGCCGTATATCTCG
>DHKA01000098.1:0-8833 GCA_002404605.1 Clostridiales bacterium UBA4706
CCAGAAAACTGGGTACATATCAAGTCCGGCAGCTCTTTTTGATATGCGTCTGTTGGATCGGGCTCGCCCGGAGAAGTTCAGGCATTCCCCGCGTCCCGGCGGTACATGCTGTCCAGCAGCCTTGTGCCTGCGGCCGTACGGAATACGCGCTCCCGGAAGCTGCCGTACGCCGGGCGCGTGTAGCCGCTCTCGCCCGCGTTGACGAAAAAGTCTGCTTCCCACAGGATCCGGTGGGCGATATCGCGGAGACTGCTCTCATAAGACCCGATCATTTTTTGCGCTGCGGCTGCAACGTCCCGGTTTAATATCCCATCAAAGCGCCGTTCCCTTCTTCGGAACGAAAAAACCGCTCATGTCGGCATGCTCCAATTCCAGCAGCCGCACTTTCCTGTCGATACCGCCCGC
Source organism: Clostridiales bacterium UBA4706 (assembly GCA_002404605.1). Taxonomy (GTDB): domain Bacteria; phylum Bacillota; class Clostridia; order Oscillospirales; family Oscillospiraceae; genus Apopatocola. The sequence continues at coordinate 406 of DHKA01000098.1, forward strand.
ATACCCGGTCAGACTGCCGTTCGTGCCGACGACACGGTGGCAGGGTATGACGATGGATATTTCGTTGTGTCCGACCGCGCCGCCGACAGCCTGTGCCGACATCCGGGCAAGTCCCTTCCTTTCGGCAAGCTGCCGTGCGATCTCTCCGTAGGTCGTGGTCCGCCCATAGGGGATCTGCAAAAGGATCTCCCACACAGCTTGGCGAAACGCCGAACCGGTGGGGTGCAGCGGCGGCAGGAAGTCCGGCTCTTCGCCGGTAAAGTATATATCCAGCCAGCGTTTGGTCTCGGCGATGGCATGCGTTTCCCGCTCGATGCGCTCCGCCGGAAGATCCCGGGCAAAGTACTTCTGAGCGTCAAACCACAGTCCGGTCAGCCCGATCTCATCTGCCGCGAGCAGAATGCCGCCCAATGGTGAATCGTAATGCTGCGTATATATCATTTCACACCTCAAAGAAAAAAGTTTTGATGCATTTTCTCCTCAAAGTGACGCATCAGCCGTGTATTCGCAGCCCATTTCTCCGGAGGATACGAACCGTATCGTTTCCGGACGTCGGCCATTCTCTCCTTGATATTCAGCACACCCTCCGCCCCGGCCAGCGCGTCGCACAGTTGGATCAGTCGGTCGTATTCATCGTATACCGTTTTACCCAGCTCCGTTTTGATGAGCGTCAGCTCCTGCTCGGAAACATCGAATTTCCTGATATAGTCGTCCAATGTGCGGTTATGGAAGGAATGCGTCAGACAAATTTTTGCCGCCTCATCATATCCCAACGATTGCATGTAGGTATATCCGTCGGAAACATGGCCCAGATGCCGCACGCCGAATTTTCTTCCGATATCATGCAGCAGACCCAATATGTACGCTTTCTCCGGGTCCATATCCCTGCACGCGGCGGCGATCTTCTCTGCGCAGTGCGCCGCCGTCAGGCAGTGCTTTCCCCACGGCCCCGGATTGCACGCAAGGCCGTCTCTTAAAAGCTCCATCGCTTCTTCTCTTGTCGGCAGCATAGGCTGGGTCTTCCCTTGTGTTTCAATTTCGATTGAAATTATATCACAAATCACGGATCATTCCAGAGCCATTGGAGAAAAAATGCCGGAAGCCTGTATGATGCAGGTCTCCGGCACGCTTTTCGTTATTCCCATTCAATAGTTGCAGGAGGCTTGGGGCTGAGGTCGTAGAGGACACGGCTGACGCCGGGGACCTCGGCCTGCACGCGGCGCGTGACGGTCTCGAGAAGCTCCCAGTCAAGACGGGGAACGCTCGCGGTCATGGCGTCGGTGGTGTTCACGGCGCGGATGATGACCGGCCAGAGCTCGGTGCGCTTGCCGTCCACGACGCCGGTGGTGCGGATGTCGGGGACGATCGTGAAGTACTGCCAGACCTTCGCGTCCATGCCGGACTTTGCGAATTCCTCGCGGAGGATGGCGTCGGACTCGCGCACGGCGGCGAGACGGTCGCGGGTGATCGCGCCGATGCACCGGACGCCGAGACCGGGGCCGGGGAACGGCTGACGCCACACCATGCTGTGCGGCAGGCCGAGCGCTTCGCCGACCTGACGAACCTCGTCCTTAAAGAGGTACTTCACCGGCTCGACAAGCTCAAAGCCGAGCTTTTCAGGCAGACCGCCGACGTTGTGATGGGCCTTGACGCCCTTGTCGCTCTCAACGATGTCGGGGTAGATCGTGCCCTGGCCGAGGAAGTGGATGCCCTGGAGCTTCGCGGCCTCTTCTTCAAAGACGTGGATGAACTCTTCGCCGATGATCTTGCGCTTGCGCTCGGGCTCCGAAACGCCCGCGAGCTTATCGAGGAAGCGGTCGGTCGCGTCCACGTAGGTGAGATTCGCGCCCAGCTCTTCGCGGAAGACCTTGATGACCTGCTCGCTCTCGCCCTTGCGCATGAGACCGTGGTTCACGTGCACGCAGTAGAGCTGATCGCCGATAGCCTTGAGAAGCAGCGCCGCCACGACGGAGCTGTCCACGCCGCCGNNCTTCATAAAATGCTGCATTTTTTAACCATTCTTTCATATTCTGTCTCCTTATCTTTAAAGCACCGTGCCGCCTCCGACAACGGCATCTCCGTTGTAAAACACAACCGCCTGCCCCGATGTGACCGCTCTTTGCGGCACATCAAACACAAGCCTTGCTGTATCGTTTCCGCAAGGGTACACCGTTACGTCTGCCTTTTCCGCCTGATAGCGTATTTTTGCCGTAAGACGTACAGGATTTTCCAAAGGCTTGCCGGAAATATAATTTACCTTTACCGCCGTAAGCTCCTTTGAAAATTCCATTCCCTTTTCACCGAGCGTTATCTCGTTTTTATCGGGATTGATGTTCATAACAAACATAGGTCTGCCGAAAGCGCCTATTCCCTTTCGCTGACCGATAGTGTAATGTATAAGTCCTTTATGCGTGCCGATAACGTTTCCGTTTACATCAAGCATATTTCCGCACACAGGCTTATAATCCGCATAACGGCAGATAAATTCTGCATAGTCGTTATCGGGTACAAAGCATATTTCCTGACTGTCGGGCTTATTTGCCACAGGTATTTCGAGTTCTGACGCTATTTCCCTCACCTGTTCCTTGCAATACTCACCGAGCGGCATCAGCGTATGCTCCAACACACGCTGTGTAAAATTATACAAAAAATAGCTCTGATCCTTCTTCGCCGCAGATGATGTGCGAAGCTCATACACTCCGTTATTATTTACAATTTTTCCATAGTGTCCCGTTGCGATATAATTATAACCGTTGTCAAGCGCATAGTCAAGCATTTTTCCAAATTTTAAATATTTATTGCACATTATGCACGGGTTTGGCGTTCTTCCGTTGATATATTCGTTCACGAAATAGTCCACAACCCTTTTGCGGAACTCGTCACGGAAATCAATTATTATAAAATCTATCCCGATATGCTCGCACACACGCTTTGCGTCCTCCGCCGCTTTTTCGGTATCGTTCCACAAAAGCATTGTCGCTCCCGTGACGTCATATCCCTGTTTTTTCAAAAGCGCCGCCGCAACGGAGCTGTCCACGCCGCCGGACAGGGCCAGAAGCACCTTGCCGTCGCCGACCTGCTCGCGGATGAGCGCGACCTGCTCTTCGATGAATTTTTCGACGTTCAGCGTCTCACCAAAGGCGCGCCCGCCGATCTTTTTTTCTTCGCTCATAATTTACTCTCCTTGGGCCAAAATATTTCCATGGCTATTGTAATGTTTCGCACCATCATCATTTTTACGGTGCTGCTTTTGTGCATGCGCATTCTGGGAAAGCGGCAGCTCGGCGAGCTGGAGCTATCGGAGCTGGTCGTTTCCGTACTGGTGGCGGACTTAGCGTCGCTGCCTTTGCAGGATATTGGCATCCCGCTGATGAACGGTCTCGTATCCATTCTGACGCTTTTCTGTCTGGAACTCATTCTCTCCGGCGTCACGCTCCGCAGCCAGAAGCTGCGCGCGGCGCTCTTTGGCAAGCCGTGCTTTCTCATCGTGAAGGGCACGATCAACCAGAAGGAGATGCACCGCTGCCGGTTTTCCGTGGACGAGCTGACCGAGGAACTGCGCCGCCAGAGCGTCACCGACCTTTCGACAGTCGAGTACGCCATTCTGGAAACGGACGGCACGCTCAACGTTATCCTCACGCCCGCGGAACGTCCCGTTACCGCCGGGCAGCTCCACTGCGCCGAGCCGGAGACGGGCTACCCCTATATCCTCATCAGCGACGGGACGGTGCTGCGCGAAAATCTTCGCAAATGCGGCAAAACGGAGGAATGGCTGCGCGGCGAGTGCCGCCGGCAGGGAGTGAAAAGCCCGGAGCAGGTGTTTCTTCTCACCTGCGACAAGGCCGGGAACATCTACTTTGCCAAACGGGAGAAAAGGCCATGAAAAAAGCTATCGCCGCGGCTATATTGCTCGCGCTGCTCTTCGGCGCGGCGGCATGGAACATTGCGCACATCGACTCTCTCACCGGGTCTCTCACGGCGCTCGCGGACGAAGCGCTCGCATACTGCCGCACAGAGGACTACGGCGCTGCGGAGGACGCGCTGCACGAAGCCCTCGAGCTATGGTACGGCGCGGAGAACTACACGCATATTATGATCCGCCACTCGGAGGTGGATTCGGCGACCGACGCCTTTTACGCCGTGCTCGAAACGATCCTCACGCGCGACGCCGACGCCGCCGAGAGCGCCATTGAATGCTTAAAAGCGCATTTGCAGAGCATCGACTCCATGGAGCACGTGAGCTTCCGAAGCGTATTTTAAGCCTTATCCTCCAGAAGATGCGTCAGCTCTTCCATAAAGGTATTGATATCCTTGAACTGGCGGTAGACCGAGGCAAAGCGGACGTAGGCGACCTCGTCGAGCGATTTGAGCCGCTTCATGACCATTTCGCCGATCTCGCTCGTCGGGCATTCGCGCTCGAGCCGGTTCTGCAGCTCCTGCTCGATCTCGTTAGCGATGCGCTCAAGATCGCCGAGGGCGACGGAGCGCTTTTCGCATGCCTTGAGCATGCTGTTGATGAGCTTATTTTTATCGAACGTCTGGCGGCTGCCGTCGCGCTTGACGACGACGAGCGGCAGACGCTCCATGACCTCATACGTCGTGAACCGGCGCTGGCAGGCAAGGCATTCTCTTCTCCGCCGGATGGACGCACCTTCGTCCGCCGGACGGGAGTCGATGACCTTGCTTTCCGCATAGCCGCAGAACGGGCATTTCATACGGTGTACCCCCTGAAAGAAACATTTTTCAACATATTATACCATACGCCGCGCACCGTCACAAGGCAAGATACGGTTACAAAAACAGTAAAACCAAACCACCGCTTCCATATGTTGTCCGTTGCAATACAGAAAGCTGCACGGGTACAATGAAAGCGGTGATTTCTATGAAACGTCTTTTTTCCCCGCTGAGCGAGGAAGCCTTCGGCATGGTGCGCGGGACGCTCTGCGTAAGCTGTGCCATGCTTTTCTGCTCGGTAATGGTGCTTTTACATATCGGAGAGCTCGCGCCGCGCACCTATGCTCTCTACCGGCTCGCCGCCGAGCTTGAGACCGCCTCCGGCGGTTTTCTCCTGCTCGGCAACGCCGCAGCCTTCGTTCTCGAAAATCTGCGCCGCCGATAGAAAATCATTTCGCGTATAGAGCGAGTTGACCGCGTCGAGCAGAGCGTTGGCCGAAAGATTTTCCGGCAGCGCGAGCTTTTTCTGCAGAACTCTCCGCCGCGCGGCGCTGTCCGCACCGCCGGAGAGACCGAGAGCGGCGAGATCGGCCTTGGTGACGCGCTCGCGCGTCTCCGTATCGCACGCCGCCCCGGCGCGGCGCAGCGCCTCTTCCAGAATTTCCGGCTTCATGCCCTCCACGCCGAGCGTCCCGGCGCGCGAGGGCGCTTTTTTGCGCCGTTCCTTGCCCGCCACGTCCGGAATATAGGCGTGCTTGAGATATACTGCCGGTATCGCGCCGCGCAGACGGTTGCGGATGACGAGCCCCGCGCCGTCCGCGTCCGTGAGGACGATGAGCCCGCGCTGCTCGGCCACGCGCCGGAGCAGGGCGAGTTTCTCCTTATTTTTGAATATGCCGAACCCGTCGGTCGTGAAGATCGCGGTATCGACGAGCGGCTCAAGGGCGATCTTATCGTACCGCCCTTCCACAACAATGGCTTCTTTGATCTTAAGCACGGCGGCTCTCCATCGCAAAGCGGATCAGAAACTCCTTGACCGCCTCGGCGTCCGTGATCGTGCCGCTCTCACGCGGCTTCATGGCGTACTCGGCGCACAGCCGCACGCCGTTCGTAAGCGCCGGAAGTGAAAACTTTGCCGCGGTCTCGGCAAGCTTTCGCGCGCGGTACTCGCTCGACGTGCCGAGGATCTCCATGAGGAACGGCGCGCCGCGCCCGCTCTTCTCGGCGATCTTCGCGGCATAGAGCTGCCGCACCTGCCAGCCGATCACGCCCATGATCTCGATGGGCTCGGCGTCCCCGGCGAGAAGCTCCGCGAGCTTGGCCGCCGCGCCGTCATAGTTCCGGCGGGCGATCTCCTCGGTCATCTGGAAGGCGTCCGCCTCCGGGATGTGATGTGCGAGCTTTTCGACGTCCTGCGCCGTGACACGGTCTCCGGGGACATAGCCGCAGATCTTTGCGATCTCCGGGATGAGCCGGTTCATAAGATCGCCGGAGAGAAACACGAGCCGGTCCACGGCGTCGCGGTCGATGCGCTTGCCGTTGGCCTCAAAGCGGCGGACGATCCAGTTGTTGAGCGGCGCGCCGGTCTGCGCCGTGAAGTTCACGGCCTTTCCCGCGGCTTTGAGCTGCTTGATAAACGAGAGCCGTCCGTCCGGCTCCGTGCCCGTCGGGAGCGTGATGACAACGGTGCACCAGTCCGGAATATCCGCAAAAAGCGCTGTGGTTCGCTCGTCGCGGCACTTGTTCACGTCAAATCCGCGCAGCTCCACGAACGTCCGGTCTCCGAAAAACGGCATGGCGTCGAGCGCTTCGGCGATATCGTTCGCCGCGGGCGCGGGAGAGTCGATGCGCTTTGCGTTGAACTCGTCCTCCTCCGTGCCGACGCACGCGGCGCGCAGACGCGAGACGAAGTCCGTGAGAAGATAGTCCTCCTCGCCCCAGAGAAGATAGAGCTTTCCCGGGCCTTTGTCGCGGAGATTTTTTACGAGCGTGCCGTAGTCGAGCGGCGCTTCCTTTTTGCCGAAGGACGGCTTTGCCATAGCTTTTACCCCTCCCCGGCGGCGATGGTGATCTCGCCGTCGGTATCCGTGCGCAGCACGGTAATGTCATATTTTTCCAGCCGATCGAGAACCTTCTGCGTCGGATGGCCGTACGTATTATACCCAACGAAAATGACCGCCGTTTCCGGCGTGATCGCTTCCAGAAGCTCTTTGCAAGTCGAGGTGTTCGAGCCGTGGTGTGCAACGAACAGCACCTCGGCGTCCGGCATCGGCGCGCTTGCCACGAGCGCCTTCTCCGCCTTGGACGGCGCGTCGCCGAGAATGAACGCCTCGAAATCGCCCTGCGAGGCCTCAATGATGAGGCCGTTTTCGTTCGCATCGTCCGACGCCGGCAGCAGCGGCGACCAGACGGTGAGCAAAGATGTGCCGAGCGTCATCGACATATCATCGGTCACATATTCCACCCTTGTCCCCTGCCGCTCCGCGGCATCCAGTATCTCCGCGAGCAGGGATGTTTCCTCCGTTTCGCGCGGCAGATAAAGCGTCCCGACGCGCACACGGGATAATAGCTGCGCCGCGCCGTTGGCGTGGTCGGTGTGAAGGTGCGTGAGAATGAGCGCGTCGATGCTCTTCCGGCATTCTCCGCCGAGGAACTGCACGGCGCTTTTCCCGGCATCGTGCGTGACCCAGCTTCCGCCGCAGTCGATCACCGCGGCGTGCTCGCCGCTCGTGAGAACGATGCATTCGCCCTGCCCGACGTCGAGCGCCGTGAGACGGAGCGTGTCGTTCCATTGGAGTCTCGTAATGCCCGCGGCAGCAAAGAGCAGCGCGAGCGAAGCGCATACCGGCGCGAGAGCGCGGAAGCGCCCGGTTTTCCGCGAGCGCAGCCACGCGGCGAAAAAGAGCGCGTATACAAGCGCGAGCCAGCCGAGAAAGAGCGGATTCCGCACATACACATTCGCACACGGGAGGCGCGAGAGGAAGGCGGACACCGCGTAAATATACCGCACGCCCCATGCAAGGACGCCCCCGGCCAACGCCGCCGCGCCGGGCAGAAACGCGCCGAGCAGCATGATGATGTATCCGCCGATGTAGACCCCCGAAACGATCCACAGACAGAGGATGTTTGATATCGGCGACACGACCGACACCGAACCGAAGTGCACCGCCGTGAGCGGCGCGGAGAGCGCCATCGCGCCGATACTGCTCGAAACCGAACCCGCGGCAAAAAGAAGAACGCGCCGGACGTGCCGGTTTTTGGCGATCTTCGAGCCTTCGATCCTTCGGCTGAGCGCGCGGTACATCCGATCGGAAAGAAGCCAGATACCCGCCACGGAGGAAAAGCTCAATTGCAGACTGACGCTCGCGCAGGCGGATGGATTGAGAAGAAGCAGCAGTGCAAGCGCCGTCAAAAGCGATGTTGCGCCGTCGCTCTCCCTGCCGAAGAGCGGGGCGGCGAGAAGGAAGAATTGCATGACCGCCGCGCGCGACACCGACGGGGTGAACCCGGTCATCGCCGCAAAGAGCAGCAGCACCGACAGACTCACTGCGACCGCCCACGGCCGCCGCCCGATCAGCAGAAAGAGAAAACCCATAAGAAAGGCGATGTGCATGCCGGACACCGCCACAACATGCGCGAGCCCCGCGTCGGCGAGAGCGTAATAATGCGCGCCGTCGTCGTAAAGATCGGTCTTGTCGCCGGTGAGGAGCGCCGTGAGAAACGGCTGCACATCCGGCGGGAACACGTTTCGGCA
>DHKA01000098.1:8866-8999 GCA_002404605.1 Clostridiales bacterium UBA4706
GGCAGATCCCGCCGATGGCGCGGCAGAGCGCCTTCGGCGCATAGATAAATGAAAAGGTCCAGCGTCCGGTGATCTCCGGTGCGCCGGTCGCCGTCGCACGAAGGAAGATGCCCTGCGCGGCATAGGTATCCAC
>DHKA01000098.1:9030-9690 GCA_002404605.1 Clostridiales bacterium UBA4706
GTATCCACGCTCTGCCCGTTGCGCTCCCGCGCCGGGAGCAGCTTTACCGGGATGGAAAGCTCGTCGCCCGGCGTGAGCGCGGTGAAATTTTCCGTATCGTAGGAAGCGATGCGGCACTTCACGCCCGGAAGGTCCGGGTCTGCGACAAGCACCGTCAGGTACTCGCTCGTATCGTAAATGTCCGGGTAGTCCGTCACACGCACGGAGATCACGCGCTTTTCCCCGGCGAGCGCATCCGAGGGCGCGGCGAGAAAATGCTCCTGCACGAAAAAGGCAAAAAGCCCGATGGCCGCGCCGAGAAGCGCGAGATGCGCGCGGGTGCGGCCCATTCCGCGCGGAAGCAGCAGCGTGAGCAGGGAAAGAAGCGCGCAGACACCCGCCGCCGGGAGCAGAACGCTCTCCGGCAGAAGATAAAAAGATACAAAAACGGCAAGGGACAGCGCTCCGCAGAGCAGCGCCGCTTTACGCATGGCCGTTCTTTTCGTCCGTCAGACCGAGCAGATAATCCGTGGAAACGTGGTACAGCTCCGCGAGCCGGATCACGGCCCAGACCGGGATCTCCCGGATTCCGGCTTCATACCGGCGGTAGACCTCGCGGTTCATGTGGAGATATTCCGCGATGGTCTTTTTCGTATAGTCGTTATCCTCGCGCAGTTCGTA
>DHKA01000108.1 GCA_002404605.1 Clostridiales bacterium UBA4706
AGCAGGAAATGATCGTCGTCTGCAAGCCCGAAGAGAGCATGGACTGGTACGAAAAGATGTGGCGCTACAGCGTGGAACTGTTCCGCTCGCTGGGGATCCCGGTGCGCCAGCTTGAGTGCTGCTCGGGCGATCTTGCCGATCTCAAGGTCAAGAGCTGCGATATCGAAGCCTGGAGCCCGCGCCAGCAGAAGTACTTTGAGGTGTGCTCCTGCTCGAATCTCGGCGACGCGCAGGCGCGCCGGCTGAAGATCCGCGTCCGCGGTGAGGACGGCAAGCTCTATCTTGCTCACACGCTCAACAACACCGTCGTCGCTCCCCCGCGCATGCTCATCGCGTTTCTGGAGAACCACCTGCATGCCGACGGCAGCGTCGATATCCCCGAGGTCCTGCGTCCGTACATGGGCGGCAAGGATCACCTGGAAAAGAAGTAAAACCACAAAATTCGCCGGAATATGGCAATGGAAAACACCGTATGTGCCGCCCTCTTCGGGCACGACCCGGCGGAAGTGCCGCGCACGATCGAATTTTGAGGTGAGAAAGTGAACGAAAAGCTGAAGGCTCTCTATGAGAAATACAAGGATCTCGTCCCCTACGTGATCTTCGGCGTACTGACGACGATCGTAAACTATGTCTCCTACTGGCTGTTCGCGCATCCGCTCGGCTGCGGCACCGTGGTCAGCACCGCCGCCGCGTGGCTGTTGAGCGTGCTGTTCGCCTATGTAACAAACCGGCGCTGGGTGTTCCACAGCGAGGCAAAGGGCGTAAAGGAGATCGGGAAGGAGTTCGCAGCGTTTTTCGGCGCGCGTCTCGGCACGGGGCTATTGGATATGCTTATCATGTACCTGTGCGTCGATCTTCTCGGCTGGAACGATATGGTGATGAAGCTCGCGTCCAACGTCATCGTCGTCATCCTCAATTACATTTTCAGTAAGTTCTTCATCTTCAAGAAAAAAGAAAAATAAACCGCAAAGCTGCCAAAGCCCCGCCGGTCAGGAAAGTTTCCGACCGGCGGGGCTTTGGCGTATTCGGAATCACTTGAGCATTCGCCAGAGCGTGCTGCGGCTGATGTCGAGATGCCGGGCGGTCTTCGTCTGGTTCTGCCCTTCCAGCTCATAGACGCGGAGAACGATGTCGCGCGTGATCTCGGCGAGCGGACGGTTAAGATCAAAGCCCTCCGCCGCGGCGGGGGGCGGCGTTTTCTCGCGCTCGAGCACCGCTCGGACCTGCGCTTCGGAAATGAAGGAGCTGTCGGCGTTTACCACGAGCTCCTGCACGCATTTGACGAGCTGGTCGATGTTGTGCGGCCAGGGAAAATTCTGCAAAAGCAGCATCGCCTCGCGCGTGAGACCGATGACGCGCGTGCCGAAGCGAACGTTCGTAGCGTTTATGTAGAGCGTGACGAGCGTCGGGATATCGTCGCGGCGGCGCGAGAGCGGCGGCAACCGGAGCCGGAGCGCGTGGACGGTTTCGGAGAGATAGGCGTAGATCGCATCGCGGGAATACTGCCCCGCGTCACCGGCGTAGGAGATGAGGAACCGGTTGGCCCCCAGCGTGTGCGAGCCTTCGAGATAATCGAGCAGCCGCGGCGCAAAATCGCGGTTCACGGCGTCGAGATGGCGAAGATAGATCGTCGAGCCGGTATCGGCGAGCGGGGAACGGTCGTCCTCCAGCAGAAGCGCCCAGTCCTTTTCCGTGAGCCGCCCGATATCCACAAGGACGAGCGGGCTGTGGCGCAGACGGCTGCGGCTGTGGATATACTGCGCGAAGCGGTCCTTGCCGGTGCCGTAATCGCCCTCAATGAGCACGGGTGCGTCGAGTGCGGCATACTGCTCGCAGACATCGCGAAGCCGCTCCGCGGCGGCGTTACTGCCGAGATAATATTCGAGCGGATTGCTGTTGAGCGCGCCGTCCGTACCGGAGGAAAGATCGCAATAGCGGATCGCCTGGCGCCCGCCAAGCAGCGACGCGGCGCGGGAGATCGTAAAAATAGCAAATTCCTCCCCGCCGGAGGCAAGAAGCCGCCCGCGCACGGTGTACATCTCGTTTCCGAGCCGCCGGCTGAGCTTCACGCTGCTGCGCGCGAGCACGTGCGAAACATGCTGGCGCATCGCGTCGGCAAGCTCCGGCGGCACGGGATCGAGCGTTGCAAAGACTTCCCTGCCGTCGGGCGAATAGACGGCGCAGTCCCTCTCGTCTGAAACGAGCAGATCGCGCAGCAGAGAGGCGCGGCGGTCGAGCGTCTGATACCGGAGACAGATATCCTTCGCGGTGTTGATCGCCGACTCAATGCTTTCCATGCCGGAGACGATCAAAAGCCCGTGCATGCCGTATTCCTGCGCGCACGTCGCGGAGATCATATCGCCGACGATGATGCGCGTTCCCCCATCACGCAGCGCCGCGAGCTTTTCGCGGCACTCCTGCGGACTGCGGATCGTGACCGTGGGGATGGAAAACTGCATGATCTCGCAGAGCTTTTCCGCCGGGTGCGTGATGCTCGGATAGCCGACGATGGCAAAATCGTCGCCCATGCCCTGCGCGAGACGGATCGTGCGCAGAATGTCGTAAGCGGAGGGGACGATATCGCAGATGGGGATGTCCATATGCCCGCGAAGCGCGTCGGCCGTGCCGCCGCGGGAGATCACCGCGTCGATGCCGCAGCGGTTGTCGAGCGCCGTTTTCAGTCCGTCGTCCAGATTGCCGCTCTGGATGACGAGCTCGACGTCGCCGCGCTGCGCGGCGATGTTCGTCATAAGATGGTACATCCCTTCGTAGGGGGCGATGCAGAGAAAGCGCAGCTTTTTCATTTCCGGGCCCTCCGTGTGTCACTGTTGCTTGACGCAATTTTAAAATAAAACAAAAAGGATCGTAACGCAAGTGATTTATTTTTGAACAACATCTTAACACTGCTAAATTTAGCTGGTTAGTGCATCGAAAATTGTGCATAGCATCCAAAAAATAAGGGGAAGATTTAGCGGTCGGCGGCAGAATGAAACGGCGAAGAAAAATATTGTTCAAAAATGAAACACAAAAGAGCGCCCCGCAGCTTTCAAGCAGGCGGGGCGCTCTTATATAATTTGGGCATGAAAGCCAACCGGGGATGCTGTCCCCGAAAAAGAGAAAGGAGGCGCACCGCAAACGATGATAAAAGTCCTGGTCCTTGCCGACGACGTGACCGGCGCGCTGGACGCCGGAGTCAAGTTTTCGGACGCGGGTCTGAAAACGAAGGTGTCCCTCCTCCCGAAGATCGAAGAGACCGATACGGACGCGAGCGTGCTCGTGCTGTGCGTCCCGACGAGGCATGAAACGCCGGAGACGGCGTACCGGCAGGTCCGCGCCCTTTCGGAGCGGGCCGCGGAACTGCATATCGGCTGTATCTTTAAAAAGACCGACTCGGCGCTGCGCGGCAACGTCGGCGCAGAGCTTGCCGCGGTGCTCGACGGTAGCGGTGAGCGCGAGCTTTTCTTCATCCCGGCGCTGCCGGCGATGGACCGCGTTACGATCCACGGAATCCATTATATCAACGGCGTCCCGGTACACGAGAGCGTATTCGGCGTCGATCCCTTTGAACCGGTCACGGAAAGCTACATCCCCGCGCTGCTGAAAAAGCAGATGAGAGAACCTGTCGAGGTCATCACCGGCGCGACTCCTCCCGCGCCGGTGAATTCGGGCAAAAGGATCGCGGTGCTCGACTGCGAAACGCAGTCCGGCATGGAGAAGCTGACCCGGACGCTGTACGAGACCGGACGGCTTCACGCCGTGGCCGGGTGCAGCGGACTGGCGGAAGCGCTGGCCGCGGCGCTCTGCGGCAACACCGGTGAGAGCGAAGCGGAGCCGGAGACCGAGCGGCTCACCGTCGTGTGCGGGAGCATGAATCCGATCTCGCTCGAACAGATGGCTTACGCGGAAAAGATGGGCTATGCCGCCGTCAGCGTGCCGGTGGAGCGGCTGCTGGAGACAGGGCTTGAAAGCGCCGAGGGCAAAGCGTTTCTCGATGCGCTCTGGGCGGAATACAGCGAAAATGAGCATCTTCTCATCGATACGGGCGCTGCCAACGCCGCGCACGGCGAGCTGCCCGAGGAGATCGGAAAGAGCGTTGCCTCGCTCCTCGGTGCGATACTCAAAGATATCCTTGACCGGGGCGCGGGCTCCCGGCTGATGATCATCGGCGGCGATACGCTCCTTGGCTTTATGGACGCCATCGGCTGCCGCGAGCTCTCCCCCCGGCGGGAAATATTGCAGGGCGTCGTTGAATCGGAATATATCTACCGCGGCGTCCGCCACTCGGTGCTTTCCAAGTCCGGCGGCTTCGGGCAGACGGATCTTCTTCTCCGGCTCGAAAGCGAAGCGCCGGTCCATGCATAACAAACGAAAGGAACGGATGAAAAATGGATAAGTACAATATGGTTCTGCCGCGCATCACCTACAGCGGCGTGGATGCGCTGGAAAATCTCCGCCAGGTCGTCGCCGGCTGCAAAAAGGCCGCGATCTTCACCGACAAGGGCATTCTCGGCGCGGGTCTCGTGGATCTGCCGCAGGAGATCGTCCGCTCCGCCGGTGTGGAGACCGTGATCCTCTCCGACATCCCCGCCGAGCCGAGCTACGGCGCGGTGCAGACGCTGGTCGATGAGTTCCGCACGCTGGGCGCGGACATCATCATCGCCGTCGGCGGCGGCAGCGCGATGGACACCGCGAAGCTCGCAAGCATCCTCGTGACCGACGAATACACCGTGAAGGATCTTCTGGACGATCCTCTCCGCGGCAAAAAGACCGTGACGACCTGCTTCATCCCGACGACCGCGGGGACCGGCTCGGAAGCGACGCCGAACGCCATCGTCGCCGTGCCGGAAAAGGAGCTGAAGATCGGCATCGTGAACCCGGCGATGGTCCCCGATTACGTGATCCTCGACGCGCGCATGATCAAGAACCTGCCGCGCAAGATCGCTGCGGCGAGCGGCGTGGACGCCATGGCGCACGCCATCGAGTGCTTCACGAGCAACAAGGCCAACCCCTTCAGCGACACGTTCGCGCTCGATGCCTTTGACCGCATCCTCAACAACATCGAGCGCGCCTGCGACGATCCCGAAGCGCTCGACGCCAAGCGCGAGATGCAGATCGCCGCGTTCTACGGCGGCATCGCCATCACCTGCTCCGGCACGACGGCGGTACACGCGCTGAGCTACCCGCTCGGCGGCAAGTACCACATCGCCCACGGCGTATCGAACGCCATTCTGCTCATGCCGGTCATGCGCTTCAACGAGCCTGCCATCCGCCACAAGCTGGCGCTTGCCTACGACCGCGCAGTGCACGGCGAAAAGACCTGCGTCACCGACGAGGAAAAGAGCGCCTGGATCATTGAGCGCATGGGCGAGATCGTGAAGCATCTCGACATTCCGACAGATCTTTCCCGGTGGAACGTTTCGCGCGACGATCTCGAGCCGCTCGTCGAGGCTGGCATGAGCGTGCAGCGCCTGCTGGTGAACAATATGCGCACCGTAACGCCGGAGGACGCGAGAAACATTTACCTCCAGATATTGTAAAAAGGGAGAGACGATATGAAACACATAGAAATTAAAGGGATAATTTGCCCACTGTTGACCCCAATGTATGAGGACGAGAGCATCAACGAGAAAGAGCTGCGTAATCAGGTCAACCGATTGATCAATGCGGGAATTCATGGGTTATTTGCATTTGGAACCAACGGAGAAAGCTATGCGCTCAGTACCGAAGAAAAGAAACGGATACTTGAAATTGTAGTTGAAGAAACGAACAATAGAGTACCTGTTTATGCCGGAACCGGTTGTATAACAACAAGGGACACAATTGCTTTGAGCAAGGAGGCACAGGAAATAGGTGCAAATGCCCTATCAATTGTTACTCCATATTATGCGGCAGCTTCTCAAGAGGAATTGTATGCGCACTATATGGAGATAGCGGCGGCGGTGGAAATTCCAATTATAATGTATAATATTCCTGCGCGCACCGGGAATGCCTTAAGCCCGGCAACGGTTGCCCGGCTGGCGAAAGATGCACCGACGGTTGTTGGCGTCAAAGACTCTAGTGGAAATTTTGATAACATGAAGCAATACATCGAGGTAACAAAGGAGGATGCTAAAGAATTTGCCGTTCTCTCAGGAAACGACTCTTTGATCCTTCCTGCGCTGGTCTTTGGGGGGAAAGGGGGAATTGCGGGATGCTCAAATGTTTTTCCTAAATCACTTGTGAAAATCTATAAAGCATGGATCGCTGGTGACTGGGAAGAGGCCAAAAAAGCACAGGATGCAATACGACCGTTTCGCAGCTGTTTTAAGTACGGTAACCCCAATACCATAATCAAAATGGCAACGAAAGAACTTGGCTATCCTGTAGGCAACTGCCGTAGACCGTTCTGTACGCTGTCCGATGAAGGAATAAGGCAAATGAAAAGGGCATTAGAAATTTCCGTTGCTGCTGGTATGTGCTAAAGAGTAAAGGAGGAAAAACTCTATGAAACGCCCGATCCTCGGCATCACGATGGGCGATCCCTTCGGCAACGGCCCGGAGATCACGGTACGCTCGCTCGCGGACGAAACGGTCTATGACCGCTGCCGTCCCCTCGTCGTCGGCGACGCCGCCTCGATGGAGTACGCCGCGGCGGTGTATAACAAGCTGACCGGCGCTGCGATTCGCATCCATCCGGTGCAGAGCGTGCAGGAAGCGCAGTTTCTCCCCGGCGCGATCGACGTGCTGACCCTCGGCGTCGTAAAGGCGGAGGACATCCCCTGCACGGCGGACGAGCCGAAGCCCTTCGGTCTCGGCGCAACGGCGCTCGGCGGCGAAGCGGCGTTCCGGTATGTGAAGCGCGTCATTGAGCTGGCGCTCGCCGGCGAGGTGGACGCGACCGTCACGAACGCTTTGAGCAAGGAAGCCATCAACATGGCGGGCCACCACTTTTCGGGCCACACCGAAATATACGCGCACTACACCAACACCGATAAATACACCATGATGCTCGCGCACGAGGATCTCCGCGTCGTCCACGTCTCCACACACGTATCGCTGCGCGAGGCGTGCGACCGGGTGAAGAAGCCGCGCGTGCTCGAAGTTATCCGCATCGCGGACGCCGGATGCCGCGCGCTCGGCATCGAAAAGCCGCGCGTCGCCGTGGCGGGGCTCAACCCGCACTGCGGCGAGAACGGGCTCTTCGGTACCGAGGAGATCGAGGAGATCCAGCCCGCCATCGACGAGGCCATGGCGGAGGGTATCTGCATCCCGGACAAAAAGCCCACGCCGCCGGACACGGTGTTCTCCAAGGCCATCGGCGGCTGGTACGATATCGTGGTGTGCATGTACCACGACCAGGGCCACATCCCCCTGAAGGTTAAGGGCTTTGTGTACAACCGCGAGGAAAAGCACTGGGACGCGGTGGCGGGCGTGAACGTAACGCTCGGTCTGCCGATCATCCGCGCGAGCGTGGACCACGGCACGGGCTTCGGCCACGCCGGAAGCGGAAATGCCAACGCCCTCAGCCTCGTGAACGCAATGGACTACGCCATCCGCATGGCGAATGCCAAAGCGAAATAACGTAACCCATCCGGCGGCGCCGGAGAATATAAACAAATGAAAGGAAAGAGAACTATGAAAAAAACTTTAGCGCTGCTTCTTGCTCTCACAATGGTGCTTGCCCTTGCTGCGTGCGGAGGCACCCAGACCACTCCTGCCGCCGAGGCGACCGAAGCCCCTGCCTCGGAGACCCCGGCTGAGGTTCCTGAAGAATCAGCTGGATCACCTGTAAACCTGACTTTCGCGGCACAGGAGGTTGGTACTGGACCCTATTCTTTGGCGGCTGCTTTGCAGGGTGTCATGCTGCGTTATTTACCTCAAGGATCCACGATTGACCTGACGACAAATTCCCCGGGCGGGGTTGGCGCACCGGTCTTAATTCAGAATCAGGAGTGCGATATCATTATCTCTAACGCCGGTCCGTCTCAGTGGAGCGCAGAGAAGAGCGCAGAGGAATACAGTTTTGGCGGATGTCCCAATATTGCAAGCCTTGGCGGTGGTTTAGGGCATACATTTACAAACATTATGTTTACTCAAAAGTTTGTAGAAAAAACGGGTTACACCACTTTGGAAGAGGTTATTGCAGACAAGTATCCTATTAAACTTATTACCAAGAAAAATGGGTCTCTGGGCGAATTGACTGCTGAACGAGTAATAGAAGCTTGCGGGATTAGTGTAGAGGAATTTCTCACGTTCGCATCTTGGGAAAAGACGGGAACTGACGCTATCAAGAGCGGAATTCAGGATGATTTATATGATGCGACCATTGACCATATTGATGCTGGCCAGGCAACTACTACAGAAATTTGCTTGACACACGATATGTATTTCGTTCAATTGACCGATGAAACCCTGGCAAATATGCAAAAAATGGGATATGCGCCTGTTGTTATGAAAGCCGGGACATGGAATGGCCAGGAAACAGACATCAACAGCATGGGGTCGCAGCAGAACGTTTTGGTTTCTCCTGAAATGGACGAGGACGTAGCCTATGCGCTTATCAAGGCCATGTGTGAAAATGTCGATGAATTGGCCACGTCTGTCGCGTCCTTGAAGTACTTTGATCCGCAGACGGCTGGACTAAAGGAACTCAACGGCGCCCCCTTGCACCCCGGTGCGATTCGTTACTATCAGGAGAATGGGTTGCCTTATGACGGCTAAGTGCAGTCTGTAAAATGAAGAAGGCAGGAAGGTAGGTCGTGCATGTCTGGACTATTAAAAGAAGATGTTGCGATTGTTACCGGATCCTCCCGAGGAATTGGCCGAAGTATAGCACTGGCGTTTGCGGAACAAGGCGCAAATCTTGTAATTCATGGAACGCAGATTGAGGCGCTTGAAGAGGTTTGCGCGGAAATCCGAGCATTGGGCAGTCGATGCGAATATGTTGCTGGCGACATAGGGGAATACGCTACGGCTGAACGGTTAGCAAGGACAGCAATGGAAACATACGGAAAAATAGACGTGCTGGTAAACAATGCAGGCATTAACAGTCGACATTCCTTTCAAGAAATTACTCCGATGGAATGGGACAGAATGCTACAAATAAACCTGACAAGTGCGTTCTATACCTGTAAGTGTGTTGTGCCATTTATGATGCAAAGAAAGAGCGGAAAGATAATTAATATGTCCTCATCCGCGGGAAAAACCGCACATCCCAATGCATCGGTTTGCTATGGCGTTTCAAAAGCGGGGATTAATTCGCTAACACAGAAGCTGGCATATGATTTGGCGCCCTACGGAATCCGTGTAAATGCAGTGTGTCCCGGCCCCATAGAAACAGATATGACAAAGCAGTGGTCCCCGGAATATCGGAAAGAAATATACAATACAATTCCAATCCATCGACTTGGGAAGAGTGAAGATGTGGCCAACGTGGCAGTCTTTCTTGCTTCGGAAATGTCAGCATTTATCATTGGTGAATCAATCAACGTAAACGGCGGAAAATACATGAATTAGCCCTATAAACTAAGTGGGACTTGGAACGAAAGGCCGGGCAATAATTTTTGTTCGGCCTTTTGATTTGAGAGGAGGTAAACTGTGAAGAAAAAATTACGTATTCGCTCTGTAGCGGCGATAATTGTGACGATTGCATTTTATGCGTTCCAGATGTACATAGCGCTAATAAAGCAATTTCCGCCAATGCTTCAGGGACCGTTGCACCTGGTATTTGCACTTGCGCTAGTATACATTTACTTTCCTGCGGATTATAACTATCGAAAAAAGATACGTAAGGCAGCAGAAGCCAATAACCAGACGCCAGATCCGCAGCTGATGAGCAAACGCAGCTGGATGAACTGGCTCGATTTGCCTGCATTCGCGGGCATTGTTTACATGTTTTGGTATATTCTGACCCAAAACACGCGGCTAACAGAATATGTCCTTGGAATTTCTCCGGTATACATTATTGATTATATCAGCATGATCGTTTGCATAGTCCTGCTCCTGCTGGCGGTCTATCGAACGCTAGGCATAATGCTTACGGCGTTCATTGCGCTCTTTATTGTATATGCATGGATGGCACCATATTTGCCGGGAATTTTTTATACAAAGCCTAAAGCGACAATCATCAAATTTTTGAATCAATTTACAGCTGGTATGGTAATGACGGAAAGTGGCATATTTGGCACGCCGCTGTATACCAGTGCCAGCACATTATTTTATTTCATGGTTTTTGGGGCTTTCTTTTCCACTATCGGCGGTGGGCAGCTGCTAATTGATATAGGAATGAAAGTCTCCAATCGTTCGGCTGGAGGGCCTGCCAAAGCAGCGGTCATCTCTTCCGGACTCATGGGCATGATATCAGGATCTGCGGTAGCAAATGTGGCAACAACCGGCGTTATGACCATCCCGATGATGAAAAAAATAGGATACTCCCCGGAGGAAGCGGGTGCGGTCGAAGCAGTGGCATCTACCGGCGGGCAAATCATGCCGCCAATCATGGGTGTCGGCGCATTTATTATGGCAGAGATGTTGGGTATAAACTATATAAAGGTGGCGACGGCGGCAATCATCCCTGCAATAGCATACTATTTTGCGGTGTTTGTTCTTGTTGACCGTATAGCGGCAAAACGTTCCTCTGCTCTGGACAAGACGGTTGATGCGTCAATTCAGGTTGAACGAAAGATACTTCCCAGACTATATCTTCTCATCCCGGCAATCTTGCTGGTTATCTGGATTTTGCGTGGCTCGTCGTTGATGCGAGCCGGTATGGTCGGTATTTTTTCATGCATCGTCTGCAATTTTGTCAACTATTTCATTAATAAGCAGGATTTTGCCGGTTTGAAGGAACTGGGAGACTGCTGCATTGATGGCGCAAAACAGTCTGCTGCCATTGCCATTCCTACTGCGGCGTGCGGCATTATAATCAATGTCGTAACCGGACAGACGTCTCTTGCGACAAATCTTTCCAACCTGATAAGCGCTATGGGAACAAATCATTTGTTCTTCGCGTTGGTTATTGGCATGATTGGCTGCATGATTCTTGGTATGGCTTTGCCCACCGTTGCTGCATATCTGGTTGGTGTGATTTTGTTTGTCCCCTGCATTCGGCCTATTTTGCTGCAAAAGGGAATGGAGCTTTTCACGGCAAATTTGACGGCGAATATGTTTGTATTCTATTATGGCATCATGGCGCAGATTACGCCTCCTGTTTGTGTTGCATCTTATACAGCCGCAGGAATTGCGGATGGAAATGCTATGCGCACAGGACTGAAAGGCTTCACGTTTGCCATAGTAGGTTTTCTGGTTCCTTTTGTTTTTGTGTATAATCCTGCAATCCTACTTCAAGGAACAATTGTCGAGATTATCTTGGGGACAGCACAGTTAGCGGCTGGAACTTATTTTCTTTCCGTTACTGTGGCGGGGTATTTTAAAGAAAAGCTCAGCATGATTGAAAGGATTATCCTTATGGGCGCCTCTTTGCTCCTGATTGCCCCAGAAGCCATTTCCTCAATTGTCGGGCTCATTCTTGGCTGTGGGCTTTTGACATGCAATTATCTGCGATACAAGAGGCATAATAAGGAGGATAAGGTAAATGCATGAGCGTCATAATGTAATAATTGCGGGGATGGGGCTGGCGGCTCTCACTACGGCAGCTCGCTTAACCGAGTTGGGGGTAAAAGACATTGCGTTATATGCTGATGGATTTGGCGGAACACCATATATTGCTGCAATAAACTTTGTGCTCCCCGAAAATCCCTACGGAGACACCAAAGAACAGTATTATGAAGATATGATTCATGCCGGATACGAAATCGGGAATCGAGATCTGGTCAGGGATATGACGCGGCGAGCTCACGATGCTTACGATCTGTTATGCCGGTGGGGGGTGAAGTTCGCCCACAACGAAGACGGAACCATTAAATTGCGGCACGTGTCGGGTCATACATATCCTCGTACGTTATGCCAGACAACAAGATTGATTGGTGAAGTAATGGTGGATGCGTTGCTTCCCAAATTGGAAAAAGCTGGGGTAAAAATTCACAAGAACTGTCAGGTTGTGGATTTGCTTGCTCGTGACGGGAAGATTGAAGGAGTCACCGTTAAAGAAGGCGACAAAGTGTGGCAAGCATATGCACCGGTTGTGGTTGCTGCATGGGGCGGCGTCGGAAATTTGCTTGGAAAATCGACCTATCCGGGAGATATTAAAGGAAATACCCTTGGCATGGCAAAAATGGCAGGCGCAGAAATGATTGACATGGAATTTTTGGAATTTGAGCCGCTGGTCATTCTTTCTCCTCCGGGCGCATTTGGAGAGCCCTCTCCTACGGCCATGCTGGGCGAAGGAGGACAGCTCAAAAATGCCGATGGCGAACGGTTTCTGCTTGCAGTTCGACCACAAGGCGAGGCGGGAGCGTCCAAATCCCTCATTAACCGCGAAGCGTGGAAGCAAATCCAGGCGGGAAAAGGAGGCCCTCACGGAGGAGTTTATCTGGATCTTCGGCATATTGACAAAGACATACTGAAATCATACCCCTGGTTTTATAACCGCTTGATGACCAGCGGATGTGATCCTAATAAGCAGATGCTTGAAATTGGCTCTATGGCTCATAGCTTTTCAGGAGGCATAAAAGTAAACCGTGATTATGAGTCAAATGTGAAAGGTCTGTTTGCAGTTGGCGAAGCCTGTGGCGGTGTGCATGGAGCCTGCCGCTGCGCGGGTAATGCAGGAAGTCAGGCGGCTATATCGGGAATGCTTTGCGCGGAAGGAATAGCTCATACAGCTGATTTTGACCGGAAAATACCAGAAGAACCCGTACGCTTCAAGGAAAATCAGGAGATTCGAAACGGCATTATGCCCCAACTGCAGAAAATTGGTGCAGAAGCCTTGGGCATTTATCGTAATGGGGCGGATCTTAATGCGGCGCTGTCTGCCGTGCAGGGAATTTATAACAATCCAGAAACGAGTTTAGATAGTTTCGCGAAACAAAGTGCAGAGGCGGTTCTTTTAATTCTGAACGCGGCGTTGCTGCGTAAGGAGAGCCGAGGTACGCATAATCGGCTCGACTATCCGGAAAAGAATGCCAGCTACGAAAAGTCATTCACGCTGTAATTGCAGACTTTGCATAAATGACGCAAGGTTTTTGGCACAAAGGCATTAAAAGACAAGGGTGTGCTTCTGAGAAGGATGAAATTTAGAGCATGAAAAGACACTCGCCTTATTAAGTTGGAGGCAAGACCATGAAAAATACATTCACTCTCGCGCACGTCGGCATCAACACCGAAAACGCCGAAGAAGCGCTCGCGCTCGCGGAGCTTTTGGCCGGCATGTTCAATCTCACGCCGCGCCACGGGCAGAAGTCCGAGTTCGCCGGGTCGTATTTCGAGTGCATGAAAGCGCCGTTCCACGGCAAAAACGGTCACATCGCCATGCAGACACCGGATCTGGAAAGCGCCGTTGCCGAGCTCAAGGAAAAGGGCTTTTCCTTCCGCGAGGAGACCGCGGCGCACGACGACGCCGGGAAGCTCAAAAACATCTATCTCGCCGGGGAATACGGCGGCTTCGCCATCCACATCCTCCGGGGATAAATGCCATAGGGAACGCAAAAGCAGCCCGGCAAGGGCTGCTTTTGCATTACAAGATAAAACAGGCAATCCAAGGTAGTCAGAATTGACTGGGAGAATAGCGCACGGTGACAACGATAACGGCTTTATGCGCCTCGTCAACGCGGAAAATTACGGTGTAGTTTTTGACGAATAGCTGCCGATAGCCTTTGCCCGCATAGGCACCGATTTTGCGCTCGGCGCAGCGGTACGGCATGGATTCCAGCGACAAAATCTCCTGTTCAAGCGTATCGATGAGTTTTTCCGCCGTTCCCGGCTCTAACAGCGTTTTTGCGATGTAGGCATAGATATCGTCCAAATCGCGCATGGCGCGGCTCATCAGCTTCGCGCTGTATTTGTTATCCAAAGTGCTTCCTCCGCAGAGAGGAAAGTGCCGTCCGGGCGTCGAGAAGCTGACCTCCGGCGGCATATTCCGCCTCCGCTTCCGCGATGGCCTTGTCGGTTTCCATCGTTTTGATCATGTCGTCGTAGGCCTCGATGCTCATGACGACCAGATCGCCGTATCCGTTCTTGGTGATGAACAGCGGCTCGCGGCTGGCGTGACACACCTCGGAGATTTCCGTGGTGTTGCGCAGGTCGGTGATGGGTCTGATTTGCGGCATGGTATACGCCTCCTTTCCTTGCGCATAATTATAGCATTATTATGCGCAAACTGCAAGGTCGGTTATCCAATACAGCCGCAAAAAGGCACCGTTCCTGCGAACGGTGCCTTTTGAGTAAGCAGTAAACCGGGAGATCAGCGCTTGCTGAACTGTGGAGCGCGACGGGCGGCCTTGAGGCCGTATTTCTTACGCTCTTTCATGCGCGGATCGCGGGTGAGAT
>DHKA01000100.1:0-5651 GCA_002404605.1 Clostridiales bacterium UBA4706
ATCCCGCCGGCAAATTCATCGCAGGGGCATAACCGGGGCGTCGTCATCCCGCAGAGCCAGCAGAGCACGGCGGCGAAAAAGGGCTTCCCAAAACCGGAAACTGCCATCCCCATGGACCGGCAGCTTTACCGGGAAGCGCTGGAGGCGCAGACGGCAGCATCGCAAAACACGGCAGCCAAAACGCCCAAGCAATCTGTCGAAAAGCCGTTGGATCGACAGAACCAAGAGAATGCCAAGCCAGCGGACCGAAAGCAGAAGCAGATGCTTCCGCAGGAGGAACAGAACATTCTGCGGCAGAAGCAGACAGTTCCCCAATGGAAGGCAAAAAGGCCGGACGGATTACGCAAATCCAATGGCGATTATGAAAGCGAGGAGGAGAGACGCCAGAAAGAGTTGGAGGAAGAGGAACGCAGGCGCGAAGAGGCTGAAGAGCAAAGACGCTGGGAAGAACTGCAGGAAGAGATACGCAAGAGCCAGGAACGCATGGCAGCGGAAGAGGAATTCCTGGAGATGCAGGAGAAGCAGATACAAAACTACCAAAGATATCTGGACTATCAGGAGAAACAATGGCAGCAGGAAAAACGCCGGGAACGCTGGGAAGGGTTCGGCGAATAGGTTCGGGATATTCTGGAAACAGGGAAAAATGCCCTTGCGGGCGAATGGGACAACTTTTGGGATAATGATGAACGAATAGAATATTGGGGGAAAGAAATAGAAAAGACTCGGGAAGAAATCTCTGACGCATGGAATTTTTTTCAAAACCCTTTTGCTGCGCTTGGAAACTTTTTTCTCGGAGAAGCATCGCCTACGGACAGCGAGTATCTGCAAAAAATGGCAAGGCAGGGGGCGACGATGTATGATTTCATTAAAGACCCGATGCCATATTATGCAAATTATCTGACGGGTGAGGCGGCAGTGACGGACGGAGAGGGACTGCGGCGTGCAGCGGAACGCGGTAAGGAGAATAATCTGTTGAATTATACTCGTTATTACGTTGATACACTGCTTGGCGGAGCTCTGGGAGCTGCGGACAGCCTTTTTGGGAAGGAAAACGGCTGGCTGGATCGCAATCATAAAGGCTTGATGGAAGAAGCGCGGGAAAATTATGATCGCATTATAGATTCTCATCCGCCATTTTTACGCAAAAAGGAAAAATCAAATATTGAAGATGCCGACTGGTGGACAGATGCGCTTCTCTCATTAACCGGTAATATACCCGGTGATCTGCTCGAAATCACAAGAAATTTTGGGAAAGCCAAGGATGAAGCGGAGAGAAAAGGATATTCACGCGATGAACAGACCGTCTATGCATTGGAAAAAGTTCTCCGGGAGTACTTTCTTAACCAGACAGACGGATATGATCTTAACGAAAATGACCGGGGGTTTCTGAAGGTATTCGGCGATTACGTTTCTAATCAGCCGGGGATCATCGAAGCGATCGAGAATGCAGAGGAAAAGCGTGTTCCGGATGTGATCGAATCGATCCTCATGCTTGCTGAACCAGGTGTAGACCGCGTTTTGAAGGGAACGCAGGAACCGGATATAGAAGAGATCCCGGAAATGTTTGACAACTTGGTCGATAACCTCCTGGATCGAGCAGAAGAAAAGGTTGATGCATGGGAAGAGGATGCGTGGGCGCCGAGAGAAACTCTGCCGGAGGAGATCTGGGGATTGCCGGAATATGATTACGGCGATGAGACGGAGCAGGACGCGCTGCTGCCCGCAGACGAGGCGGCGGATGCCGGGGAACTCCGGGAATCACCGGAGGAGACAGAAAATGCTGGAAATCCGGACGAAAACTGGTATACTGAAAACAAAGAAAAAACGGTTCCCCCGCAGGGGCCGCTGCCGCCGAATACGACGTATCAGGCGGGCGAGTTCGAATATACATACCAGACGGACGATCAAGGGCGAATTGCCAACTGGTATACGGAGGACCTTCAGCTTACCGAGCGTACCGGACGTCTGCCGTATGTGCGGAACACACCGGGAAAGCAGTCGGGAGATCATGCGGGACATCTGGCGGGCGACCGATTTGGCGGTTCCGGACAGTTGGACAATCTGGTGTCGCAGCACTGGCTCGTGAACTTGAGCTCTTATAAGTTGCTTGAGAACGAATGGTACAGGGCGATACGTGATGGGAAGACGGTGGAGGTAGATGTTGATGTCGTATATGACGGAGATGATCTGCGGCCGAGCGTATTCGTCATAGAGTACTATATTGACGGAGAAAAACAAACTAAACGTATCACAAATGATCTTTTAGGAGGACTGGGGTTATGAAATACGGTGAACTGGAAAAAAACCTGAAAGCCCGCAATAAAAAAGCCGCGGCGGAGGGGCGGCCGTTTGAGGATCTGTTTTCCGCGTACCAAAGTGAAATGATCCGGCAGAGCATTGCCTATGCGGAAAACCGTGCAGAAAAAATTTACATATATTCCGATCTTGAAGAAGGCGCTCTTATGGCAAGACCTGCGTTCCGCATTGATGGA
This sequence comes from Clostridiales bacterium UBA4706, assembly GCA_002404605.1. GTDB lineage: Bacteria > Bacillota > Clostridia > Oscillospirales > Oscillospiraceae > Apopatocola. The sequence goes on from DHKA01000100.1 coordinate 2,493, forward strand.
AAATTCTATACAGACAATGATTGGGACAGAGCTATACGCGAGGGAAAAGAGTCATCTTCGCTGACCAAAAAGGAAAAAAGCGACATAAGTTTGACGATTCTTTGTTATTCTTATGCTGTCCGTGAGCTGTGTCTTGAGTACAAAAGAGATGTGCCAACAGTAATTAAGCTCATTTACGACGCCAAGACCCGCCAGGTGAGAGCGCAGTACGGCTATGAGCGCCTAAAGCCTTTGAGCGAATATGCTGACGAGGCCCGCTGCCGTATGTGGTTCGACGAGATCCGGGCAAACAATCTGTAAAACCAAATCGCCGCGCCGCCGGGGGGAGACCCCGGCGGCGTTTCTGTGCTTGAAAATAGCGTGCTTTTCCAAACGGGATATGGTACAGTACAATTAAGAGAAAAGGACGAATGGTTACGGAGAATACCCGGCTCAGCGTATCAGTACATCGAGCGCACCGGACGTCTGCCGTATGTACGAAATACGCCGGGAAAACAGCCGGACGACCACGCGGGACATCTGGCGGGCGACCGCTTCGGAGGCTCCGGGCAGTTGGACAATCTGGTATCGCAGTATTGGCTTGTTAATGTGAGTTCCTATAAGAAATTGGAGAATGAATGGTACAGGGCGATACAAGCCGGAAAAACGGTAGAGGTAGATGTAGAAGTCGTATATGACGGAGATGATCTGCGACCGAGCATGTTTATTGTAGAGTACACGATTGATGGAGAGACGAAGAAAAAGTATATAACAAATGATTTCTGGGGAGGGCTAAGCTAATATGACGTTTCAAGAGCTGCACAATGATCTCAAGGCGCGGTGCAAGAAAGCCGCGGCGGAGGGACGTCCGTTTGAGGATCTGTTTTCCGCTTTTCAGAGCGAGATGATCCGACAGAGTATTGCCCTTGCGGAAAACCGTGCGGAAAAGATTTATATTTACTCCGATTTTGAAGAGGGTATGTTTACAGCAGAAACGCTTTTTCGAATCAGAGGGGAATATTATACGGAAAACGATATGAATAAAGCGGTAAAGGAAGGCAAAATGACTTCTGCTCTTTCGAAGCAGGAGAAAAGCGATATAGGATGGACGATAATGGCCTATGCGGTTGCTGTTCGGTGGTTATGCAGAGACTATGAAAGAGCCGTTCCGACCGTAATCAAGATCGTGTATGACGCGAAAACCCGCCAGGTGAGAGCGCAGTACGGCTATGAGCGCCTGAAGCCTTTGAGTGAATACGCCGACGATGCCCGCTGCCGCATGTGGTTCGACGAGATCCGGGCAAACAATCTGTAAAACCAAATCGCCGCGCCGCCGGGGGGAGACCCCGGCGGCGTTTGCATACGGGGAAAATCCGTGATTTCCCGGGCAGAGTGTGGTATATTTCGGTTAGATACATAGCAGTATTGTCTAACTTTTGCCACCCAGCTTGATATGATATGCTCCCTCCATGTTTGACAGTTTGTTTTTTTCACTGTCTCTCATGGAGGGAGCATATCAACGGGAGCGGGGGCGGCTTTTGTTGTACAAGAAGGTTGTCAGCGGGGAATGAGCGTATACACGCCCGGCGCGGAGAGAAGAGTCTCGTCCTCGAGCGTGATGCGCGGAGAGAAGCTCTCTTCGCCGTCCAGACCGGAGAACACCGCGAGGACGTTGGGGCGCACGTCGCTTTCGTTGCAGCGCACCGCGGCGGCGCTGTGTCCGGCAGAGGAGTAGAGCAGCGCGCCGGGGTAGGCGTCGTAGTTATTGCGCGTTTCGAGAACGTAGTTATACAACGATAAAACCCTGTCGCCGCGGGGGATGAGAATGAACACCTCGTCGCCGGGCTGCTCCACGCAGTCTGAAACGGCGATATCGGCAAGATATGAAATTTCACCGAGACCGCGCTGCGCCAGAAGCTCCGGCAGTGCGTCCGCAAGAGATGCGGCGCTGCGCCCGAGAAAAAGCACCGCGCAGTAGGAGTTCGTCTCATAGAGCGTGCGCTGCAATTCCTCCCACGAGGGCAGCGGCGATTCCGGCGTCGGCTCGGGGGAGGGCGTCGGCACTTCCGTCGGTTCCGGCGTTGCGGACGGCGCGGGGGTGGGCGCGTCCGTCGGCAACGGGGTTTCTGACGTCTCGGCGGACGGCGAAGCGGAGACCTCGCGGGGCGTATCCGCCTCCAGAACGGCGGGGACCGCCGCGCCGCAGGCGCAGAGCGCGAGCAGCGCGGCGGTCATAAATACAATGGGTAAGAGCTTTTTCATGCAAAGGCGGGATCAGCCCACGATGTCCCCGCCGTCAAAGGGGTCGCCGCACTCGGGGCAGAACTTCGGCGGGTGCGCCGGATCGGCGGGCTCCCAGCCGCATTTGTCGCACTTGTACTGCGGAACACCGGCGGGCTTCTTTGCGCCGCACTCGGAGCAGAATTTGCCCTTGTTCACCGCGCCGCAGGAGCACGTCCAGGTGTTCGCGGCGGGTTCGGGCTTCTTTGTGCCGCAGGAAGAGCAGAACTTGCCGGTGGACACGGTGCCGCACTGCGGGCACTTCCAGCCGTTTGCCGCGGGAGAGGCGGCCTGCTGCTGCGCGCCCATCTGGTAAAGATCCTGCGCGTTGAAGCCGCCGGCGTTCTGCGCCATGTTCATGCCCATGAAGCCGACAGCGGCGCCGCCATGGTTCTTTGCGGCGTCCTGCATGGCGTTCGCCTGCGCGCGGGCAAGATTCGCCGCGGCCATGCCGGGGTTCATGTACGCCTTGGCCTGCTGCATCTGCTTGATCATCTGCTCGTCTTCTTCGCTCGCCTTCACGCTGGAAACGCCGAAGGAGACGATCTCAATGCCGCGCAGATCGCGCCACTTGGCGGAGAGAACGTCGTTGAGCGCCTGCGCGATCTCCATCGTGTGGCCGGGCAGGGCGCTGTAGCGGATGCCCATGTCGGAGATCTTCGCAAATGCGGGCTGAAGCGCGGTCAGAAGCTCGGCCTTGAGCTGGCTGTCGATCTTGTCGCGGGTGAAGGCCGCTTCCACATTGCCGCAGAGGTTCGTATAGAACAGCAGCGGGTTCGTGATGCGGTAGCTGTATTCGCCGAAGCAGCGGATGGCGATGTCGAGATCGATGCCGGCGGCCTCGTCCACGACGCGGAACGGCACCGGAGAGGGCGTGCCGTACTTGTTGCCGACGAGCTC
>DHKA01000100.1:5759-5908 GCA_002404605.1 Clostridiales bacterium UBA4706
CCGAAGGTGAAGCGCTTGCCGATCGTCTGAAACACCTGCTTGATGTTCGAGGCGAGATTGCCGCCCGCGAAGAGCGATGGCTCCGTGGAGATGTCATAGATGTACTCGCCCGGCTCGGCGCAGACGTCCACGACCTTGCCCTGCTCGAC
>DHKA01000100.1:5960-8671 GCA_002404605.1 Clostridiales bacterium UBA4706
GCACTGACCGTCGGCAACGGCAACGACGGAGCCGTTGGAGATGATATTGTCCAGCCCGTTGTTGGACCCGCCGGAAACGCGCTTGCGGCCCTTGACGGCCAGCACGTCCGCGCCGAGCGCGTCGCAGTAGAAATATTCCTTCCACTGATCGGAAAGAACGCCGGTAACTGTGCCGATGCCAGTTCTGAGAAGACCCATGAGTATGTGCTCCTTTCCAGATACGAAAAATATAAGTTGATAAATCGATCGCGGTTCATCTGCGCCGGTGCGCGCTGTGCGCGACGCCGCGGACTTTCAAGGAGAGCGCGCCGAGAATGAGCGCGAGCGCGACGAGACCGGCAAAAACGCCGAGCACCGCGCGGCGCGAAAGCGGCGCGGCCGCGGCGGGCGCAGGGGTCGCCGACGGTGCGGGCGTTTCCGGCGCGGGAGAGGGCGTGGCCGTGGGGAGCTCGGTCGGCTCCGGCGTGGGAGTGATCTCCGGCGTCGGAGACGGCTCCGGGGTGGGGGTCGCGTCCGGCGTGGGCGTAGGTTCCGGCGACGCGGTCGGGCCGACGGGGTAGACCGTGAGCGACGCGCGGCCCGAGAGCGCCTTTTCTCCGGCGTCGTCGGTGAACAGGCATTCGACCTGCCAGCCGTCGAGCGCGGAGGGAATGTCGAGCAGCGTGAGCGTGTCGGTATCCGCGCCCTGCACGCGAAGCCCCGGAAAATACTCCGGCGCTGCGGCGGCGTCGTAAAGCGCTGTCCCATCGGGACTTACGATGCGCCACGCAAAGAGCGCCGCGTCGTTCGCGCGGGCGATGAAAACGGCGCTTTCCCATTCGTTCACCGCTTCCGGCGAGGGATCCTTCTCCACCGCCGGGCGGGAAAGCGCGCCGAGCGCGCGAGGCGCTGCAAAGGCGGCGATAACAAAAAGCACGAGCAGCGCACCGGCCGTGCGCCGGAGAAAATGTCTCATAGAAATCTCCCGGCAGTCTCCGCTGCGGAGACCGCATATAAGTACATTATACAATACTTTTTTTCAATAATCCAGCCCCATTCGTATCTTGCCAGCGGGCGGAAAACGGAGTATCTTGAAAAGATAAAAGGAGGCGGCGATCATGGAAGGAACGAAGAAATACGAACCGCTGCGGCTGAGGTCCTGCCTTCGGAGCTATCTCTGGGGCGGCACGCGCCTGCGCGAGGAATATCATAAAACCGGCGAGGGCGTCATCGCCGAGAGTTGGGAACTCTCCGTGCGCGCCGACGGGCAGACGTACGTTGACTCCGGCGAGCATTGCGGCGAGAGCCTGTCGGACGTCCTGCGCGCCGATCCTGCCGGCATGGCGGGCACGCGCTGCGGCATTGCACCGTTCCCGCTGCTCATCAAACTCATAGACGCACAAAAGGACCTTTCCGTTCAGGTGCATCCGTCGGATGTGACCGCCTGCCGCGAAAAGGGCGAGCAGGGCAAGACGGAGATGTGGTATGTGGTGGACTGCAAGCCGGAGAGCACGCTCTTTCTCGGCTTTTCCCGCGCCGTGACGCCGGACGAGCTGCGGCAGCGGGCGAAGGACGGCACGGTCTGCGATGTGCTCAACCGCGTGAGCGTACACCCCGGCGACGTATTTTTCCTGCGCCCCGGCACGGTGCATGCCATCGGCGCGGGCATCCTCGTTGCGGAGATCCAGCAGAATTCGGATACGACGTTCCGTGTTTATGACTATAACCGTCTCGGCGCGGACGGAAAGCCGCGGCAGCTCCATCTGGACCGCGCGGCTGAAGTGATGGACTATGCGCCCGCGCAGAGCGCGGGGGATACGCTTCCGCCCTGCCCGCCGGACGGCGTGCAGGAAGTGTTGACGTGCGAGTATTTCCGCGTCCGCCGCGCCGAGGTGAAAACGCACATCGATCTCGCAACGGACGGCGAAAGCTTTACGCACCTTATGTGCGTGCGCGGCGAAGGAAATATCCTCTGCGGCGGGAAAGTCTATCCGTTCCGGCAGGGCGACTCGTATTTCCTGCCCGCCGCGCTCGGCGAATACGCCGTCGAGGGCGATGGCAGCCTCGTCCTCTCCGGCGTGTAAAGGGAGAGGATCATACATCTTTGAGACGCTCCGACCGCCTCCTGCTTTCTGCGGGAGGCGGTCGTTCTTGTATGCCATTTTTATATATGTGCCTTGAAAAAGTCCGCCATGGCGGTGTTGGCTCGCTGCGCGGCTGCCGTTTCCGGAAGCATCGCGGCAAAGGCATGGGAGCGCTTTTCCGGCTCGTCCATGTCGAGAAGCTCAGTCTCCGCACCGTTTTTCTTCAATGCCGCGGAAAAATCGCGGCTGTAGTGGCGGAGAAAGTCGCCGCGCGCCGTCACGAGAAAGCAGGGTGGGAGAGCGGCGGTCAGCGCGGGATTTTCAGGGTCGATGTATTCCCGGAACGACGCACGCCGCCAACCGCGGCCATAGACCATGTTCGGGAGAAAAATGCCGATATTGTCAAAGCGGGTCGTATACAGTATAAGTATGACTTACCAGGAGCTTGTTGAGACTGATTAAAGAGATAGTCTTATTTCCTTAAAATCGTCTCACTGTAATAATTTATGAATTTCTTTTTCAGAAATTAATCTATCGAGTAATTGCTTAAGTCGACTGGTCGATACTTCTATATCAGATATAGGACGATGTATGCTAATAGCGAGGACTTTCAAGTCCTCGCTATTACAACGATGGTCAGCTCATTTG
>DHKA01000043.1 GCA_002404605.1 Clostridiales bacterium UBA4706
TCTGTCAAAACGACGGGCACAGACATCGACAAGCTTATGCCGCCGATCTCCCGTTTCGGCGGCGGAAACCGCGCAGTAAAGAAGCGGACAGTCATTGAAAAGCTGACGGCGTTCTTCGACCGCTTTTTCGGAATCGGATAAGCACCTTTTTAACTGATGCATTATTTTGAAAAAGCTGCATGTCTCCATTAAAGGATTTTGCCCCCCAAATCCTGCAAATCTTTTTTCTCCTTTTATTGCTTTAAATCGACCGGCGTGGTAATATATTCATATTCTACTATCCTACCAAGAGAGTTGGAGAGAAAATGAAGAGAGAAAACTTCAATTCGCGCATCGGGTTCATCCTTGTGAGCGCCGGATGCGCCATCGGCATCGGAAACGTCTGGAAATTCCCGTATCTCGCCGGGCAGAACGGCGGCGGGTATTTCGTCCTCTTTTATCTGCTGTTCCTCATCATCATGGGCATCCCCGTGATGACGATGGAGCTGGCCGTCGGCCGCGCGAGCCGGAAAAGCGCCGTTCTCGGCTACAAAGCCCTTGAGCCCGCCGGGAGCAAATGGCACTGGCACGGCTGGGCGTGCGTCATCGGCTGTCTGCTGCTGATGATGTACTATACCACCGTCTCCGGCTGGATGCTCGCCTACTTCTTCAAATTCGTCTCCGGCACGTTCACGACCGTCACGGCGGAAACGTCCGACAGCGTGTTTGCCAACATGCTCGCTAACCCCGTGGAAATGGGCATTTTCATGGCGATCACCGTGGCGGGAGGTCTGCTCATATGCTCCGGCGGCGTGCAGAAGGGGCTTGAGAAGGTCACGAAAACCATGATGGTCTGTCTTCTCGTGCTTATCGTCGTTCTCGCCGTGCACAGTCTGACACTTCCCGGCGCGGCAAAGGGCATCGACTTCTATCTGCGTCCGAACATGGACACGATCCGCTCCGTCGGCATATTCAACGTCATCACCAACGCCATGAATCAGGCGTTCTTTACGCTCAGTCTCGGTATCGCCGCTATGGAAATTTTTGGCAGCTATATGCACGACGACCATACGCTCACCGGCGAATCGGTGCGCATCTGCGCGCTCGATACGTTCGTGGCGATCATGGCCGGTCTCATCATCTTCCCCGCCTGCTTCAGCTACGATGTGGAGCCGAGCCAGGGTCCCGCGCTCATTTTTATGACGCTGCCCAAAATTTTCCTCGACATGCCCGGCGGCCGTGTGTGGGGCTCGCTCTTCTTCCTCTTTATGACGTTTGCGAGCTTCTCCACCGTGACAGCGGTCTTTGAAAATCTGATCGCCAGCGCGTGCGACAACTGGGGCTGGAGCCGCAAAAAGTCCGTCGGTATCGTCGGCGCGGTGCTCTTTGTCGCCAGCATTCCGTGCGTTCTCGGCTACAACGTATGGAGCGGCTTCCATCCGATGCCCGGCAAGGACATTCTCGACTTTGAGGACTTTCTCGTCAGCTCTCTGCTGCTGCCGATCGGTTCGCTCATCTATCTGCTGTTCTGCGTAAGCAGGCACGGCTGGGGCTTCGACAACTATCTCGCCGAGTGCAACAAGGGCAAGGGCATCAAAATGTCCCCGAAATTCAAAATTTATTTCCGGTACATTCTGCCGATCCTTATCATTATCATTCTGGTCGTTGGGCTCGTGCCCCTGTTCAAGTGAGGAGGCGATCGCATGGCGTCAAGTTATTACAAGCCCTGCCCGGAGCTGGACCGGTGCGACGAGCTGATCGAAAAATACTGGGATACCGAGCAGTATGACAAATGCTTTGCCGGTCATCTGGAGCTGGCGGAAAAGAGCTATCCTCTCGCCGAATGCCAGGTCGGGTACTTCTACTACCGCGGGCTCGGCGTGGAAAAGGATCTCGCCAAGGCGCTTTACTGGACAAAGCGCGCCGCCGAGCACGGCGACCGGGACGGGCAATACAATCTCGCCACGCTCTATGAAAACGGCGAAGGCGTTGAGAAGAACATGGACGAGGCAAAGCGCTGGTATCTTCTCGCCGCGCAGCAGAAGCACCGCGAGGCGATCGCCAAATGCCGGAAGTTAAAAATTATGTAAATCGTATTATGTAAATTATCATATGCAAAAGCCAGCGCCCTGCATCTCCGCAGGGGCGCTGGCTTAGTTTACATAATTTTAAATACCGAGATACTTTTTCTGCTCCTCGGTGAGAGTGTCGATGGTGATGCCGAGCGTGGAGAGCTTTTTGCGTGCGATGGCGTCGTCGATCTCGTGCGGGACGCGGATGACGCCGGGGTGCAGCTCCGTGCGGTGGTCGGCAAGGTATTTGGCGCTCATGGCCTGCACCGCAAAGCTCATATCCATGATCTCCGCCGGGTGGCCGTCGCCGGAGGCGAGATTCACGAGACGGCCCTCCGCCAGTACGAAGAGCGTCTTTCCGTTCGGGAGAACATATCCTTCAATGTTATGGCGCGCCTCGAAGTGCTCCACTGCCATTTCGCGCAGCGCCGCCACGTTGACCTCCACATCGAAATGGCCGGCGTTGGACAGGATCGCGCCGTCCTTCATCATGGGGAAATGTCGTGCAGAGATCACATCGTCACAGCCCGTAACGGTGACGAAAATATCGCCGTGTTTGGCCGCCTCGTCCATCGGGAGGACGGTGAAGCCGTCCATGTGCGCTTCGATCGCGCGCACGGGATCGACCTCCGTAACGATGACCCGCGCGCCGAGACCGTGCGCGCGCATCGCCACACCCTTGCCGCACCAGCCGTAGCCACAGACCACGACCTCTTTTCCTGCAACGATGAGATTCGTCGTGCGCATGATGCCGTCCCACACGCTCTGGCCGGTACCGTAGCGGTTATCGAAAAGATGCTTGCAGTCGGCGTCGTTGACAAGCATCATCGGAAAACGCAGCTCCCCGGCGCGGTCCATTGCCAGCAGACGCAAAATGCCGGTCGTCGTCTCCTCGCAGCCGCCGATGACCTGAGAGATAAGCTCCGGGTACTTCGTGTGCATCCGATGGACGAGATCGCCGCCGTCGTCGATGATGATGTTGGGTGCCGTTTCGAGCACGGCGTCGATCGCGCTCTGGTACTGCTCCCCAGTCGCGCCGTGGACGGCGCAGACGTGCATCCCGCCCGCGGCGAGCGCCGCGGCGACGTCATCCTGCGTGGAGAGCGGGTTGCTGCCCGTGACGTGCATTTCCGCGCCGCCCATCTCCATCACGCGGCAGAGCCACGCGGTTTTTGCCTCCAGATGCACCGAGAGCGCCACACGCAGCCCGGCGAGGGGCTTCGTCTTGCGGAAATCCTCCGCGATGGCGGCGAGCACCGGTATGTGCCCCGCCACCCAGCGGATCTTCTTTTCGCCCTCCGGCGCGAGAGTGATATCGGCAATATGGTTTTCGTACATGGCTGTACTCCTTTTATGTATTATGCATTTATCTTATCATTCCGCCGCGCATCGCGCAACCGAAAAAATCGGAACCGGTCAAAATCGACCGGCTCCGATTTCTCAGAGATGTGCCAGATGCAGGGCAAACCATGCGATCACGCCGGCGATGGCTCCCGCCGCAGCGTAAAGCGGTGCACGCAGCCGGGCAAAGAGCTTGCCGGTCGTGCGTTTGCCGCCGCCGAGATAGCTGTCCGCCGCGGCACGCGCTTCGCGCAGCACGTCCTTTTCGCTCACGCCGGACTGACCGGCAAAATCCTCACGGATGATGAATATGGCCTGCTCGAATATCTTTGGGTCCGGCGATTTAACGACGATGACTCTTTTGGAGATTCCTTTGACCACGGGGAACTCTTCCTCCTCCCGGCAGCGGTTCTTCTCCAAGCATAACCGGTTTTTGCCATCCTTATTCGGTTTCCGGCCTACTTTTCCAAACCGCAGCCAGCCGCGCCGCAGACGCCCCCTTCCACTCATTTGCGTTCCTCCAGCCGGATGGCAAGGACGGTCATGTCATCCTTGTAGCCATAGCGCTCGCCCGCCTCGCGGACGACGCCGCGGGCCAGAGCACGCATATCCGTGCCGTCATCGTCGAGAAGAAGCCGCCGCAGCCACGCATCATCCTCCCGCGTCACAACGCCGTCGCTCGCAATGACCGCGAGCGATCCGGGCCGGATGTGCAGCCGCACAACGTCCGGCGGCTCGCCCTCTCCCGCGAGCACGCCCGCCGCCATCGTCATACCCTTGACGCGGCGGACATTGCGGCCGCTGCGGATATATGAAGGAGCGGCGCCGTATTTATAAAACCCCGCCTGACCGGTGAAGAGGTCGATGCACATGAGATCGATGGCGGCATAGCCCCAGCTCTCGCCGCTTTTCAAAAGCATAACGGAGTTCAATATCTTCATCGCCGTGGCGGGCTCCACGCCGGAGCGAAGAAACCGCTCGAGAATGCGCACCGCCGAGATGGACTCCTTCGCCGCCTGCTCGCCGCTGCCCATGCCATCCGAGAGCAGCACGCACAGCACGCCCTGCTCGGTTTTGAAATACGTCCCCCGGTCGCCGGAGACCGGCTCTCCCTCCTTCTTCACCGCCGCTACGCCGACCGACACGGCGAGAGGCTCGGCTTCGAGCAGCACAAGGCGCGTATCGTTCCGATTGAACGATGCCGGGCGGCACATACGGACGCCCAGCGCATCGGATACCTCCTGCATGTAGTCTGCCTCCCGAAAGAGGATCGGAAGTCTCGCGCTCTCGATCACGGCGCGGAGCCGCCCCGTCGGGTCGCGGAAAACGGATACCTCCGCGTCGATATCGAGCGAGTTGAGATACCGGACGAGACGCCTCTCGGCGATCGTATCCGAGCCGTTCGCGCAGCGCAGATCCTCGCTGATCGCGTCGAGCACCCCGGCGAGATAACGGTACTGCCCGTAAGCCGCCATGCGGTTTTCCCGCAGCCGCGAGCGAAGCTGCCGCCGGTAGATGAGCGCGCGGAGTTCGGAATTGACCGCCGCAGTGAAAGGCGCGGAGCTTTTGCACTGTTCCCGGAAGCGTGCCGGAAGGTCGGCGAGCTCCAGATGCCCCCGGCGGCGCATGGCAGCCGTGGCGTCGTTTAGGAGCGTAAGCGTGTCCATATAGTTTTCCTGCCAGCATTTTTCCTTCCGCGGGCAGCGGACGCAGACCTCCTCCGCGGCGCGGTCGTACACGGTGGCAATGTCGGCGTCGTTCTCCTTGCTCTCTGCGCTGCGGCGCACTGTTTCGTACAACTCGCGGAACGCGTCCGCGAGAGCGCGCGTCCGAGCGGCGGTGTAACGGCGCATGCCGCGCTCGCCCTCGCCGAGAGCGGGCCGCTGCACCATAGAGACGATGAATGTCATCGTCTTGGCCGGGAGCACAAAGAAGATCACGGAAGCGCAGAACGCCTCGTACAGTGCCGGGAGGCAGGGGTTCGTCTCCCAGTTCCAGAACACGGCGAGCGTATTAGACGCGAGGAATATCAGCAGAAATACGAGCCGCCCCTGCCGCTTGAGAACCCCCGACATCAGCCCCGCGAAACCGTAGCATATCGTGAAGATCGGCATAGCTGGGGACGCGAGGTCCATCGACAGCCCGGTAATGACGCCGATAAGCGCGCCCTCCGCCGCACCTGCGCCGAACGAGGAGATCATAACGCACAGCACCGCCGCCACACGACCAAGGCAGAGAACATCCATGATCGTTACGCGCGCGAGCGCCATCAGCGCACAGCAGAGGATCAGCACGCCCCCTGCCTCGCGCCGCAGCTCCTCCCGCTCCAGCCGCAGCCGTTCGGCAGTGAGAGCCATATGGAAGAGATACGCCGAAAGCCCTGTGAGTACGACCTCCGTGGCGAGATCGACCGCGACGGAGAGCTGCAAAATCTTATCAAAGGCGTTCAGAGCGCCGGTAGCGCCCATCACAGCGGCGGCAACGGCGGGCATGAACCACGCGCGGTGTGCGATCGCCGTCTCACGCAGGAGAAAGGCTGTCGTAAACACGAGCACGAGCGCCGCCATATACCGCAGCGCCCATGCGAGCGAGCCGGAGACGAGATATCCCGCCGCCGCGCCGAGAATGCACGCGAGTCCACCGAGCCCGCCGCCCGAGCGCGCCGCCATTGCCACGCCGAACGGCGCGCATGAGCCGAACACGCGCACGCATCCCGTCACAAACCCCAGCGCGAAATGCGTGCCGAGCGAGGCGGCACGGATCGCCGCGGGACGGTTAATGCGCAGTGTCTCCCCTTTCCACGGATTTCGCAGCAGCACGGTCTTATCTCCCAATGACATACGTCTACCCCCCATAGAATATAAAACAAGCATAGCCCGCCGGGAGAGTAAAGGCGGTCGTTCGGCGCTGTCATATTGGGGTTTTTCCGCCTTGGAAATGACCGGAAATAATCGGCGCAAACAGAAGAAAAAGACCCATCCGAAGATGGGTCTCAGACTGTTGAAAAAGGCTCTTTGATACGGTTAGCTGCCGGATTTGTCGAGTTGGCGCTGGCGGGCGAAATTCTGCATGCCATCGGTCATGGAGTCGAGACGGCTGAGCATGCGGCCCGCACCGTAGGCCGTGCAGGAAAGCGCGTCGTCTGCAACGTGCGCTTCGATGCCGGTGCGCTCGGTGACGAGACGGTCGATGCCGTACAGGAGACTGCCGCCGCCGGACATGACAATGCCGTTTTCGGAGATATCCGCCACCAGCTCCGGCGGCGTGCGCTCAAGCACCATGTGGACGGTCTCAAGAATGGTCTCTGTCGGCTCGGCGAGCGCTTCGACCATTTCATCGGAGTTGAGCGTAATGGTGCGCGGAAGACCGGTCATCAAGCAGCGGCCCTTGACCTCCTCGTAGCTGACCTCGGGACGCTCCTTGACGCAGCCGATGCTCTTTTTGAGTTCCTCTGCCGTGCGAAGGCCGATGAGCAGGTTGTGCTTGCGCCGGACGTATTTGACGATCGCCTCGTCAAACGCCGCGCCCGCCGTTTTGATGGATTCGGACTCCACCACGCCGTTGAGCGATACAACTGCCGCTTCCGTCGTGCCGCCGCCGATATCGATGATCATGTGGCCGTCCGGACGGTTCACATCAAGGCCCGCGCCGACCGCCGTGGCGACCGCCGAGGGGACAAGATACACCTTGCGTCCGCCCGCCTCGATGACGGCGTTTACGATTGCGCGCTCCTCCACGCCGGTGATGCTGCCCGGCACGCACACGAGCACGCGCGACCGGAACAGGCTGAAGCTCGTCACGCGGCGGATGAATTCACGCAGCATTTCGCAGGTCATATCGTAGTCGGAGATGACGCCCGCCGAAATGGGGTGGACGGAGACGATGTTCGCCGGTGTGCGGCCGAGCATTCTCCGCGCGTCCTCGCCGACCTTGAGCACGCGGCCGGTCTGACGGTCCATCGCCACGACCGTCGGCTCGCGCAGACGGATGCCGCTCCCGGCGACATAGAGGATGGTCGTATCGGTGCCGAGATCGATGGCAATATCTTTTTCGATGATGGAGGACAGAATAGGCATAGTCAAATTCCCTTCAAATCAAAAGCGATTAAATTCTTCTGTTATTCTTCCCGGTGGCAGGCAAGGGCCGCGCCGCGAACGCTCACGGCCCCGGCGGTCAGCAGCATGCGCGCACATTCGGAGAGCGTGGAGCCGGTGGTAATGACATCGTCGATAAGCAGGATTCTCTTACCGCGCACCGCGTCCGCGCTCCGGACAACGTAGCAGCCGGAGATGTTCGCCCGCCGCTCCTCCGGGGTGCGGAGCCGGGACTGCGGCGAAACGTCCCGCGCTTTGCGCAGCAGCGGCACGGCTTTCGTCCCAAGGACTTCCGCCGCCGCTTCCGCGAGAAGCTGCGCCTGATCGTATCCGCGGCGCCGATAGCGCTTCGCGCTCAAGGGTACCCACGAGATGAGATCAAAATCGCCGACACCGCGGCGGAGCAGATCCTCGCCGAGGATCCGGCCAAAAACCTTTCCGCGCGACGGCGCGTTGCGAAACTTGTAGGCAAGCATGCCCTGCCGCACCGGTTCTTCGTAGTAAAAGGGCGCGGTATAGGCGCGGACAAAGTCGCATTTTCGTTCGGTATCCGCCGTGCGCGGCAGCGCTTTGCGGCAGGTCTCACACACGCCGTCCCCGCTTTTCTCGAGGATCGCGCCGCAGAAGGCGCAGCGCGGCGGGAAGAAAAAGTCGAGAACGCGCTCTTTCCGGCTCATATCAGACCTCTCCGGCGAGACGGGCGCGCAGCCCGCTGTACCGGCGCGTTTTGCGGCCGTTTTCGATCATGGCCTGCACGATCGCCGTTTCGCCGACGACGACGAGAAGCTCTCTCGCGCGCGTGACGGCGGTATAGAGAAGATCGCGGCTCAAAAGCCGGGCAGGGGCGCGGCCAGCCGCCAGAACAACGGCACGGTACTCGCTGCCCTGTGCCTTATGCACCGTGACGGCGAAGGCGTGGTCCAGCTCGCCGAGCTGTTCAAAAGCATACCATGCGAGCTTTTCGTCAAAGTCGATCCAGATCAGCTCGTTTTCGGTATCGATGCGCAATATCGTCCCAAGATCGCCGTTAAAGATGCCCGTGCCGGTCTCGGGAGCGGAGCCGGGAGTCATATCTCCGGCCATGATCGCCGCGGCGTCACCGCCTTTACACCATACTATATCATAGTTGTTCCGGATTTGCATCACCCGATCGCCCTCCCGGAACACAGTTTCGCCAAAAATTTTCTCTTTTTTTCCGGGCGCAGGTGGATTGAGTGCCTGCTGTAAGCGCTCGTTGAGCGCGAAGGTGCCGGATTCGCCCTTGCGCGTCGGCGTCAGGACCTGAATATCGCCGGACGGGATGCCCATGCCGCGCGGCAGCCGCTCGCTGCAAAGCTCGGCCACGGTCGCGGCCAGACGCTCGCCCGAGGGCCGCTGCAAAAAAAAGAAATCCCCCTTATTCTCGCGCAGCTCCGGCGTTTCGCCGCGGTTGATGCTGTGCGCGTTGCGGATGATGCGGCTCTCCCCGCTCTGGCGGAAGATCTCCGTCAGGCGCACCGCCGCGACTGCGTGCGAGCGGAGCACGTCGAGAAAGAAGCTCCCCGGCCCGACGCTCGGCAGCTGGTCGGCGTCGCCCACGAGCACAAGGCGGCAGCCCTTCGGCAGCGCCTTCAAAAGCGCCTGAATAAGCGTTATGTCAACCATTGAGCATTCGTCGAGAATGACCGCGCCGCAGCGCAGCGGATCGCTCTCGTTTTTGCGGAACGTGAGCTCGTCCCCCTCGGCGGCCCATGCCGCGCCGAGCAGCCGGTGGATGGTGTAGGCTTCCCGGCCGGTGAGTTCGGTCATGCGCTTGGCGGCGCGGCCGGTAGGCGCGGCGAGAAGGCAGTCGAGCTGCATATCGTCGTACAGGCGCAGTATGGCCTGAATGATCGTCGTTTTGCCGGTGCCGGGGCCGCCGGTGACGGCGAGCAGCCGCCGCTCGCAGGCGAGGCGGATGGCCTCCTTCTGCTGCGCGGCATAGCGCATGCCGGTCTCGCGTTCCAGCTCCGCGATACGCTCGTCCACGTTTTTCTTTGCCGGAACGGTGTCCTGCGCCATGGCGCGGAGTGCGGCGGCGGTGTAGGTCTCGGCCTCGTACAGCCGCCGGAGATACACCGCGTTCACCCCTGCCACGACCTCCTGCACGATCTCGCCCTCGTCGGCGAGAACGTCCAGACATTCCTCCGCGGCCTCGGTCTCCACGCCGATGAGCTGCGCCGTTGCCGCAACGAGCTTTTCGCGCGGGAGGAAGCTGTGACCGTTATTGAGATTATGTACCATTTCAAAAATGAGCGCCGCGGCGATGCGCGGAGGACTGTCCTCCTCGAAGCCGAGCGAGAGCGCGAGCGCGTCCGCCTCGTCAAACTGTCCGCCGATGCGGTCGGACGCAATGACATAGGGGTTGGACTTCACGAGCTCAAGCGCGCCGTCGCCGTAGAGCTTATAGAGCCGCATGGCGTATTCGGGCTTGAGGCCGTTCGCGGCGAGAAACTCCATCAGCAGGCGCATGCCGGTCTGACGGCGGAACGTTTCGGAGATGTCCCGCGCGCGGCGCGCGCTGATGCCCTTGATCTCGGCGAGCTTTTCGGGGCTGTCGGACAATATTTCGAGCGTCCGCGAGCCGAAGCGGTTCACGAGCACCGCCGCCGTCGCCGGGCCAATGCCGCGCACCGCGCCGGAGGCGAGATATTCATAGATATGCTTCTCCCCCACCGGCAGCGAACGCATCGCCGAGGACGCCTTGAACTGCTCGCCGTGGCTCGGGTGGCGCTCCCACGCGCCCTCGACCGTCAGCCCCTCGCCTGGCGCGGCGAACGGCAGGCAGCCCACGACCGTCACCGGCTCGTCGCCGCCGACATCCAGACGAAGAACGGTGTAGCCGTTCTCCTCGTTCTGGAAGATCACGCTTTTTACGGTTCCGATGAGCTGTAGGGAGCTGCGGAGTTCGTTTGCTTCGTCCATAGTGTCACATTCCCCTGTCCCAGCGATAAACGCCGGGCGATTTCTCTTGTTTCCTCGTCCATGCCGTCGTCAAGCAGCACGATCCTTCCGAAAAGGACGCCGTCGCCGATGAGCCACAGCAGGCCGTCCACCGTCGCTTCCAGCTCCGGCGACGCGCCGGAGACGCGCAGGACAAGCTCAAGGCTCTGCCCCTTTCCGCGGCAGACGGGCGTGAGCATTACGCCGCGCAGCTTCCAGCACAGGAAGAGCACCGCCGCTGCGATCAGAAACGCCAATATCCATTTTCCCATACCGCCATCCCTCCGATATATCCTATGTAGGATACGCGGGAAAGGTTCACTTGCGGTAGCGCTCAAGCGCCGGTTTCAGAAATTCTCCCGTGAAGCTCTCAGGGCACGCAGCGCATTCCTCCGGCGTGCCGGCAAAAACGAGCTCTCCGCCGCCGTCGCCCCCCTCGGGGCCGAGG
>DHKA01000094.1:0-4937 GCA_002404605.1 Clostridiales bacterium UBA4706
TGTCCAGTATTAGGGGTACATATCAACTTCTGAAAAAAGTCCGGCAGCTCTTTTTTGATAGTACGGATACGTCCCATTTACGAAACCGGGGCGTTTCCGGCAGATCGACTTGTCAGCAGAAGCGCCAAAGCCGCGCCCATAAGACCGCCGGTCAGCTTGCTGAGAAGCAGCGGGAGGATCAAGCTCCGCTCGACGGCTACGGTAAACCCGAGATGCGCTGCCAGCGCGGAAGCGCCGCAGACGAGAAAAGCACCGTTCATGACCTTGCCCCGCGGATCCATTCCCTTGATCATGCTGATGGTTGGGGTGGCGCTGACAAAGCCGACGAGCAGGGCGGCGAAGCTGAGATCGTCCATGTTCAACTTTCTGCCCAAAGCGGAAAACGGCCGGGAGAGGACGCGCCGGAGAAGCTCCGCTGCGGGAAGGCTTCCCAGCATGACGATCCCGATGGACGCGACCACCTGCATTGCCTCTTCCAGCGGCATCAGGGAAGGCAGCAGCTTTATATTGCCGATGTACTGCACCGCGCCGAGCGTCAGCCCAATCAGGGAAAGCGCCCGGATGAGCCGGGCAAAGCCAGCGAACACTTTCAGACTCTTCCGCGGGGCAAAATGGAGACAGAGCATCAGCGCCGCGGAGAAGAGAAGAATTGGAATACTCTCTCTTAAAAGGGGGAGAAACTTCATCCCGCCGGCAAGACCGCCCAGTATCTGCGCCGCGGGCATCGGGACAAGACCGATCAATATCCCCTGCGAGAATGCTTTCGCGTCCGCCGGACCCAGAAGCCCCATTCCCATCGGAATGGTAAATGCCAGCGTACAGCCCAGCGTGGCGGAGACCAGAATCCCCGCGTATAGACCGACGGCCGGATCAGAGGCGAGATCGACGGCAGTTTGGAACCCGCCCATGTCGATGGGGAGAAAACCGCCCAGCATGCCGGGATCCAGACCGATCGTTTTCCAAAGCGGGACCAGCGTCAGGGAAAGCACCCGGACAATGAGGGGAGACAGACAGAGAATGCCCGCCATGGAGAGAGCCGTGGGGCCCAGCAGACGGAAACCCTCCTCAAATCGGTCTCCCAATCCCAGCCGGTTGCCGAAGAGACAGTCAATCCCGCCGATAAGCGCTCCGGCGGCCAGAAGCCAAAGCAATATCTGCTCCATATTTCAGCCGCGGCGGATCTCCGCTTCGATATCGGCGATGGTGCGCGGAATACCGGCCGAAAGGTTCTCGCAGCCGCTTTCCGTCACAAGACAGTTGTCCTCCAGCCGGAAGCCGATGCCCCACTCCTCGTGGTACACGCCGATATCCACGCAGAAGACCATGTTGGGCGCGATGACGACAGGACGCTCTACCACGTCGTGCACATCGTAACCGATATGATGCGCGCCGCCGTGCCACATGAGCTTCCCGATCTCGTCTGCGTTCTTCAAAACGCCCGCTTCCACCAGACGCTCCGCGTTGTAGCGGCGGATCGCGGCGTCCATCTCTTCCATGGGCATGCCGGGGCGGATGATCGAAAACATATGGTCCGAGGTGGCCAGCACGCACTCGTACAAAAGCCGCTGACGGGGCGAGAACCGTCCGTTGCACGGCCAGCCGCGGGATACGTCGGTGATCATGTTGTCGTGCTGCGCGCCGACGTCGTTGAGGATCATATCGCCATCCTGCGCCTGCCCGGTGTAGCTGTAATAATGGATGCAGAAGTTGTTCCGCCCGGCGGAAATGATGGAAGGGAATCCGGGACCGTCCGGCCCGAACTGCGCCAGCGCATAATCAAAATCCGCTTTGTACTGGTATTCATACTTTCCGGGATGAGAGGAGTGCATCATGGCCAGAATGCCCGCTTCGGTGATCTTCTCGGCTTCGCGCAGCGCCTCGATCTCGCAGGGCTGCTTGATAAGCCGTAGACGGCGGATCGGCACATTGGCGTTTTCCAGACGCAGGAACGGATATTCCCGCTGGATCACGTTCCGCCAGATGTGCGCCGGGCGATCAATGTCGGCGGGGGAGACGCGGTAGAGATCCAGATATACCGAGCCATAGTTTCCGCTGTTCGCCAGCGTGGAAAAATCCGTTTCCAGCGCGCCGGTGAAGCGCACGTCCTTGACGCCGGAAATTTCCTCCGCTTCCTGCGGCTTGATCCGCCTACCCGTCCAGCGTTCGGCAAAAGCGTCCGGCGGCAGCAGATACAGCCGCTCCGCGACGCTGCCCTCCGCGTCCTTTTGCGCGAGCAGCACAGCCTGCTTGCATTTCAGTCCCGTAAAGTAGACAAAGCTCCGATCGGCGAAAAACGGATAGTATTCGTCGTTCGTTTTCCGGATCTCTTCGCCGGAAAAAAGCATCAAAAGCGAACCCGGCTTCAGCATGGTGTAAAGCCGCTCCCGGTTTCCCTGATAATAGGCAGCGTCCATGGTTTTTCCTCCTTGTTCAGCCGTTCCATTTTTCAGTTTCATATTATTATTATAAAGGTTTGACAGGGGATTGGAAAGAAGTAAAATGCACGGGAACAAAAGAAATTATAGCGCCGCTTTGGTACCCTATGGACAAATCACCTACAGGCTGAGAGCTGCCGGACGTTCTGCCCGACGGCTCCTTTTCGTATGCCTTTTATTTTATCAGGTATCCGTTGGTGTCGTTTTCCAGCGCCTGCCATACCGGATACTTCGCTCCGTTTTCGTCATAGAATTTCTTGAGATCGCGGTTGAGCGCGCTCATCTCGTCGATGGCGTTCATGGCGTGGTCGGAAGCGCAGATCTTGCCGAGACTCGTTGCGCACATGAGCTTGAAAAAGCGCAGACAGGTCTTGTAGTACGCCTCGCCTTCAAACTCCTTGTCCGCCTTCGGCAGGATCTCGTGCCCGGCGTTTCGGATGGCGCGGTAGCCCTCGATGTTGGCATCGATCAGACGGCACAGATACGCCGTGTTGCCCTTGAGTTTTTTGAGATCGCCGTCGGTCTTATAGCAGGCAAAGGCCGCCGGGATCACGAACGCCGCGTGGCAGAGAAGATAGTCTCCCATGTTCGGCTCATAGACCACCTTATACTTTGTGCCGACAAAGATCCGCGCGATCAGCGCCTCGTTGGATGGTGCGCCTGCCAGCTGGCCGATGGTGATCTTTTTAAGATCGACGGACGCCACGTGGTCGCGCTCGCGGTGTCCCGCGGAAAGGGCAAAGGCGAAGAGAACGTTTTTCTCCGGAAGCGAGGCGGCGAGCGCTTCGGCGCGCACGTCGTTGCCCACAAAGACGATATTCTTTGTTCCGTTTGCCCGCAGCGTATCGAGGATCGAATCGAGCTGCGTATAGCGCAGCACAACGAAGATCACGTCGTAAGCGTCCTCCGGCTTCAGCTCCGTCACGACCGGGATGCGCGTGACCGACATGCGGGGCGAGAACTTATCCTTGAGCCGCAGGCCGTTCGTCTGAATTTCCTCCGCCCAGCGCCCGCGCGCGAGCAGCGTTACGTCTTTTCCGGCGCGGAACATATTTCTTGCGAGATTGCACCCGAGCACGCCCGCTCCGTATACCAGAATTTTCATTGCAAAAACTCCCGTCTTTCTCTATATTTTTTATCTTACTGCTATGCGAGTTAGCACAATCTAACCAGAGTATAGCGCCTGACAGAGCAAAAGTCAAACGGTCTGTGCGCCGCAGGGGAAATATACTATAGGGGGCGTGCGCGACGGGCGGCGGGGACGCTTTTTCTCCATCGTCTCCCGCGATGATATGGTTTTTTCTATTGCGTTTGCCGTTCGTGCATGTTATACTCTTGGTGTATATGCCAAATAGGAGAGAAGCATTATTATCTCAAGGAGGGTATGATGAAAAAGAAATTCTGGATCGGGCTCCTTACCGCCGTGCTGCTGAACCTTCTGCCGGGGATGACGCCGTCGGCGGCGGCGAACGATACGCAATCGCGGGAAACGTTACATCACGAGTGCCCCAACCGGCAATGCCGTAAGACGGTAGATCTCGAGATTATTGGGTATATTTGGAAGAGGGATGGCTTTCAAGTGAACGAAGAACAACATTGGCTACTTGTTCTATGCCCAAAATGCAGAGAAGAAGGCTACCTCTTGGGTGAGCCTCACTGTGGCGGCACCGAAACGCCCACCTGCACCACAGGCAAAACCTGCGAGAAATGCGGCGGCGAATACGGCATACTCGGCCACGACTGGACCGAGTGGACGTCCAACGGCGACAACACCCACACCCGCACCTGCCGGCGCGAAGGCTGCGGCGAGACTGAAACGGGAAACTGCAACAGCAGCACTGCGCACTGCGGCGAGACGGGCAAGTGCGACGTCTGCGGCGGAGACTACTACCATGCCGGCCATCATTTTGGTCCCCCCTGGAAGTATGGGTACGACGAGAATAGCCACTGGTACGCCTGCAACTATTGCGAGAACGGAAAAGACGCAGTGGATTACCATTGGTTCATACCGGGCAATATGTACGTTGCCTCTCCGGCCACCTGCGTCTCTAAGCCTGTGTACTATGTGAACTGTGCTATCTGCGACTACAAGGGAACAGATACGTATGTATACGAGTGGGGCAATTTTGACCCCAACAACCACACCGGAAACGAAGAGATCCGCGGCGCGGTGGAAGCCACCTGCACGGCGGCGGGATACACCGGCGATATATACTGCAAAGACTGCGATGCGAAGCTCGCCACCGGCAAGGCGATCCCTGCCACGGGACACACCGGCGGCACGGCGACGTGCAAAGACCTTGCCGAGTGCGAGGTGTGCCATAAGCCCTACGGCGAAAAGGACGCCGCCAACCATGTCGGCGGCACGGAAGTGCGCGGCACGAAAGACGCCGACTGCACGCAGGACGGCTATACCGGCGATACGTACTGCAAGGGCTGCGATGCGAAGCTCGCCACTGGCACGGTGATCCCCGCCACGGGACACACCGGCGGCACGGCGAC
>DHKA01000094.1:4973-5650 GCA_002404605.1 Clostridiales bacterium UBA4706
AAGGACGCCGCCAACCATGTCGGCGGCACGGAAGTGCGCGGCGCGATGGAAGCTACCTGCACGGCGGCGGGCTACACCGGGGATACGTACTGCAAGGGCTGCGATGCGAAGCTCGCCACCGGCAAGGCGATCCCGGCTACGGGACATACCGGCGGCACGGCGACGTGCTATTGGAAAGCGACGTGCGAGGTCTGCGGGGAGACGTACGGCGGCCTGGCCACGCGGAACCATATCGCGGGCTGCGAGCCGGAATGGATCGTCACGGAGACGGAGCACGAGCAGAAATACTCCCGCTGCGGCCGGATCGCCACGCTGAAAGGGGAGCACACCTTCGGCGACTGGACGGTAACGCAGGAAGCGGCGCCGGGCGAAGCCGGGGAACAGGAGCGCGTCTGCACCGTCTGCGGATACGCCGAAACCGAGGAGATCCCGGCTCTCGCAGCGGAGGAAAGCCCCGGCAGCGCGCCCGCTGCCGAACCCGAACCGGAAAAGAGCGCCGAACCCGTTGCCGAGCCCAGCCCGGAGACCCCGGCGAACGGCGTCGTGTGGTGGATCGTTCTTGTCGGCGTGATCGCCGGTATGATCGTCGGCATTATCGTCCGGCGGAAAAAGAAGAAGTAATTCCTTTAAGTTCATAGAAAAAGCCGATGACTCAAATGAACTGCACCCCATTTGTT
>DHKA01000096.1 GCA_002404605.1 Clostridiales bacterium UBA4706
GCTCTAACCAGCTGAGCTATGCTCCCGTTTTTCGCGGCTTTGTCATTGTAGCAAACGTTATAGCATTCTGTCAAGAAGAAAATTATATTTTTCCAAAAAACTTCTGTAAAACGTAAAATCACCGTTAAGCCGGACGGGAAGCGGTTGCCATCGACTTTGCCAAATGCTATACTGCACTTACCATATAACCCCCTGAAGCGCTTTTTGGAAAAGAAGGAGCTTTTATGAAAATTGTGATTGTCGGCGGAGGTAAAGTCGGCTTTGCCATCGCCCGCGAGGTATCCGCCGAAGGACACGATGTAACGATCATCGACAGCAGCCGCGCTGTGTGCGACCGGCTTTCTCTCGCGCTCGACGGCATGACCGTGGTAGGCAACGGCGCCGCGCTCGACGTGCAGCGCGCCGCGCTTGTGCCGGAGAGCGATCTTCTGATTGCCGCCTCGCCGAACGACGAGGCGAACATCCTTGCCTGCATGCTGGCGCGCAAGCTCGGCTGCGCGAACACGATCGCCCGCATCCGCAGCCGCAACTATCTCGACGGCGTGCAGCTTCTGCGCGAGGAGCTGGGGCTTTCCATGGCGGTCACGCCGGATCTCTATGCTGCGCGCGAGATCTTCCGCCAGTTGCAGCTGCCCGCGTTTCTCCGGCGGGAATCCTTTGCCAAGTCCCGTGCGGAGATCGTGGCGATGGAAGTCGATGCGGACAACAAACTCTGCGGGAAAAAGCTCATGGAGCTGCCGCGTGTCCTGCGCCATCGCGTGTTGGTATGCGCTGTGCGCCGCGGGGAAGAGGCATTCATCCCGGACGGCTCGTTTGAGATCCGCGCCGGGGATGAGGTGTATCTGACCGCACCGGCGGCGACTCTTTCGCGCACCGTGGACGAGCTGGGGCTGCGGAAAAAGCACGCGAAGAATGTGATGATCGTCGGCGGCGGACGGCTGGGCGAAGCGCTCGCGGAGCTGCTGTGCGAGGCGGGCGTGCGTGTGAAGCTCATCGAGCAGAACCCCGAGCGCTGCCGCGCTCTCGCGGAGGATTTGCCGGATGTTTCCGTTCTCTGCGCCGACGGCACGCGGCAGGATTTCCTCTTCAGCGAGAACATCTCCCAGATGGACGCCGTTGTCGCGCTCACGAACCTCGACGAGGAAAACGTGTTCATCTGTATGTACGCCCGGATGCAGGGCGTGCCGCAGGCGATCCCCAAAGTGAACCGCACGGAGTACGCCGCCGTATGCCAGAACTGCGGCATCCGCAGCGCCGTCAGCCCGAAGGACATCTGCGCGCAGGAGATCACGCGCTATGTCCGCGCCATGGAGAGCACGGACGCCGAGAGCGTCCTTTCCGTATACAGTCTGCTCGGCGGGCGCGTTGAGGCGCTTGAGTTTCTCGTCACGGCAGACGTGCCGCACCTCGGCGAGAGCCTCGCTTCGGTCAAACTCCAGCCGGGAATTTTGCTCGCGTGCATTTCGCGCGGAGCGAAGGTCCTGTTTCCCGGTGGCGGCGACAGTCTGCAAAGGGGCGACACCGTTATCGTGATCGCGCCGCGCGAGCGGCATATCGCGGAGCTGCGGCAGATCTTTGCCGAACGCGGGTGAGCGGATATGAACATTGCCATGATCTGCCGCATTCTCGGCCTGACGCTGGGAGTGGAAGCGGCGTTTATGACGCCGCCGCTCATTATTGCGCTTGCGCGCGGCGAGCACGGCGCCGCTGTCGGCTTTGCCGCTGCCATGGCGGCGATCCTCGTATGCGCGGCGCTGTTGCGGCGTGTGAAGGCCCGGCGGCGGGAGTATTATGCCCGCGAGGGCTTTGTGACCGTGGGCCTTTCCTGGGTGCTTCTCTCGGTGTTCGGTGCGCTGCCGTTTTGTCTGAGCGGGGCGGTGCCGTCGTTTGTGGACGCCTTTTTTGAGACCGTTTCCGGCTTCACCACGACCGGCGCGAGCGTGATCGCCGATGTGGAGGCGCTGCCGGTGGGCCTTTTGTACTGGCGCAGCTTTACGGTTTGGCTTGGCGGTATGGGTGTTCTCGTGTTCGTGCTGGCCGTGAGCCCCATGGCAAACGGCGACAGTGGCGACGCGCTGCATCTCCTGCGCGCGGAATCGCCGGGCGTGAACGTCGGCAAGCTCGTGCCGCGGATGCGCCGCAGCACGACGATCCTCTATCTTATCTATATCGGCCTCACGGTTCTGATGTTCGTGCTGCTCATTTTCGACATGCCGTTTTTCGACGCGCTCACCACGGCGTTCGCCACGGCGGGCACGGGCGGCTTTTCGATCCGCAACGCCGGTATGAGCGTGTACAGCTCCTATTCGCAGACGGTCATCACTGTTTTTATGATCCTCTTTTCCATGAACTTCACGCTCTACTATCTCGTTCTGATCGGAAAGCTCCGGCAGGCGCTGCACAGCGAGGAGATGTGGGTGTTTCTCGGCATCCTCGCCACCGCTTCGCTCGCCGTCGCTGCGAACATTCTGCCGCACTTCGGCGGCTTCGGCGAGGCGCTTCACCATGCGATATTCACAGCGGCGTCCGTGATGAGTACGTCGGGCTTTGCGATCTCAGATTTCAGTCTTTGGCCTTGGTTTTCCAAAACGGTGCTTCTCGTGCTGATGTTCGTCGGCGCATGTGCCGGCTCGACCGGCGGCGGCATCAAGATCGTGCGCATTATGATCGGTGCGAAGCTCGCCCGCCGGGGCGTGCAGCGCGCCATCCACCCGCAGCAGGTCAAATGCATCCACATCGACGGCGAGCCGCTCGACGAGGACACCTGCCACTCTGTCTCGGCTTTTTTGCTTGTATATGTGCTGCTTTTTGCCGCGCTCGTCGTGCTGCTTGCGCTGGACGGGCTGGACTTTGCCACAACGTTCTCCGCCGCCGCGAGTTGCTTTAACAATGTCGGCCCCGGCCTGGAGCTCGTCGGACCGATGTCCAACTATACATGCTTCTCGTCTTTCGGCAAGGCGCTGCTCTCATTCGCCATGCTCTTCGGCCGTCTGGAGCTGTATCCGATGCTTCTGCTTTTCATCCCCGCCGCGTGGCGCAAATAACAAAATCCGGCTGCCGTTCCATCGGAAACGGCAGCCGGATATTTCTTTATTCCTCGGTTTGCCCGGTGAAAAAGATCTCTGCATTCCGGCAGAAGGCTTCCGGATACATCATCACCAGCTCTGCGTGCGCCATTTTGGGTATTTCGCGGAGCTGCACCTGCGGGAAATAGCGCTGACTGAAGCGGATGTTATCGCGGCGGTCCCGCTTTTCCTCTTCGCCGTACCAATAGGTGATTTTCGCGCCGTGTTCGGCGGGCGCGGCGGGTAAGGCGTAGTTGTTGCCGGACCAGAATATACTGCGGATCGTCCGGTCGGAGTAGGTTTTCAGATAGCGCTCCAGAGCGTCATATTCCTTCACGGCATCGCGCCCAGGGAGAGTAAAACGTTCCGGCGGGAAAGCCGCTTCCAGAATTTTTCGGCTGTTTGCCGCGAGCTTGAAGGACAGAATATCGCGTGCGAGCAGCAGTTTTCGCACCGGATACGGAAGCTGATAAGGGGTGATCCCGCCGTCGATGATCGCCCGGCCGACGGGGATATCTCCCAGAGCCAGCAGACGGGTCCGACATGCGCCGCCCAAAGAGCAGCCGTAGGCGGCGTCCAGGCGAGTGACGCCGCGGCTTTTCAAATATTCCGTTACTTCATCCCCCGTCTGTTCCACGGAGGTAAAATCGCCCGGATACTCCGGCTGATGACCGTCATACACGACCTGATAAACATGCCATTTTCGGGAAAGCAGCGCGATGGTTAGCTTCCACTAACAAATGTTCTTTGGAAAGGCCGCATTGCTGCGGCCTTTCGTATCATAGCAAAGATCCGTTTATCCCTCAATGCGCCGCCGGAGGATTTTGAAGCCGGGACAGGATCTCCCCAATATCCGCGTTGATGCAGATCGACCGGTCTCTGATCTCCGACGGGGCGTCCGCCTCGCCGAGATTGGCGCAGGCGTAGACGGCGTCGGGATTCTTTGCCGTCATGCGCCGGAAGGGATATTTGATGATGCCGGGCGTATTGTAGCCGACGCCGAGTTCCCAGAACAGGATCTTCTGCCCGGCGCGGGTGCGGAGAAAGGTTTCGTACCGCTCCGCCGCGGCGTGCCAGCCCTCGTCCTCGGCAAAACGGTCGTCGCAGCGCAGATTCATCGTCATGGGGCGGCCGCAGTGCGGGCAGCGGGGCAGAAGCTCCGAGGGGATGCGCATATCCTTTTGTCGCTCCGCCATCTCCCGGATGACCGCCTCGTTATCAAAGGTCTCCGGACGGCACGGAGCGCTGCACTGGAAGAGACCGTAGTCCCCCTGCGTATAAAAGAGCCGCTTTTTGTCAAATCCCGCTTTCTGGAAGCAGTGATCGACGTTTGTCGTGATGACGAAATAGTCCTTCTCCCGCACCAGACGGAGAAGCGTTTCGTATACCGGCTTCGGGGCATCCTGATACCGGTTGACAAGAATGTACCGGCTCCAATACGCCCAGTATTCTTCCGGCGTAGGGAACGGGTAAAATCCGCCGGAGTACATGTCCCGGATGCCGTATTTTTCCGCGAAGTCGGAGAAATACCGCGCAAACCGCCCACCCGAGTATGTGAAGCCCGCGGCGGCGGAAAGACCCGCGCCCGCGCCGATCACAACGGCGTCAGCTTCAGCGAGCGCCGTTTTCAGCCGCTCCGTCTGCGCCGAGCAGTCGGGCGTAGATGTCTTTGTCCAGGTCTTTGAAAACATTGAAGATCACTTTCTTTACGCTGGTTTGCTTTTGGAGAAACTCCCGGACGGTCCGCACGGCGATCTCCGCCGCCGGGACGTTGGGGAAATGGAATACCCCGGTGGAAATGCAGCAGAACGCAATGCTCTCCAAACCGTTCTCTGCCGCGAGAGTCAGACAGGACCGGTAGCACGAGGCGAGAAGCTCTTCGTCCCGCGGCGTGACCGCACCCTCCACGATGGGGCCGACCGTATGCAGCACGTACCGGCAGGGGAGATTGAATGCTGGGGTTATTTTCGCCTGCCCGGTGGGTTCAGGATGTCCCTGCCTTTCCATGAGCTCCGCGCACGCCAGACGCAGCTCCACGCCCGCGTAGGTGTGGATGACGTTGTCGATGCACGCATGGTTGGGAATGTAGCAGCCGGTCATGCCGGAGTTTGCGGCATTTACAATGGCATCGCAGCGGAGCGTTGTGATATCGCCCTGCCAGAGATACAGCCCCGGCTCCGCGGGGACAAGATCGTCCGCGTCCGTCACGCCCTTCGCTGCGGTCTCGCTTTGCAGATAGTCGTCCTGCACGCGCAGAAATTCCGCACCGGCGCGACACGCCCGACGGACGTTCATCAGTCCGCGCAGAAGCTGCCGCTGACTCTCGGCATTGGCCGGGATATCTGCGGCGTACCCGCCCTCGTCGAGCAGCTGCCGGAGAAGGTAAATTCTCTTTTCACTCTGGTTCATGGTCAAAGCCTCTTTTCGATGGCCTGCCGGGGGCAGAAATCTGCGCAGCGCCCGCAGTGGAGACAGCGGTGCTGGTCGATGACTGCCGTTGTCCCGGAGATGTCGATGCATCTCTGCGGGCAGACGGAAATGCATGTCCCGCAGCCGGTGCAGCCCGCGCCCACATAGTACCCTGGCGCTTCCCGCGCTGCTTTCCCGACGGTGAAGCTGTCCCGGACGATATGCGCCGGGTCGCGGATGTCGAAATACTCGCCGTCAGCCTCGTACAGGCAGAATACCTCCAAAGCGCTGCGGGTATCGCCGGGGTAAATGGACTGTATGTAGGTGTTCTTTTCAAAAATTTCGTCGAGCTTTGCGCTGCCTATATTTCGGATCTTGCCGCGCAGGGAAATCGAGATTTTGTCCTTGGCGGCAGACAGCGCGATATAGCCCTGCTTCATGAGCTGCGCATAAAATGCCTTGCCGCGGGCGGTGAGAAAATATATGCCCTGTCCGTCCCGGAGCATCATATCGATCACGCGGGGCTGGGGATGCCCGTCCGCGCCGATAGTGGCGACGACGGTGGAATGGATGTCCTCCACCAGCAGCTTCAGATAATCATTTTGTGTCAAGAATTTCACCGTCCTCGAGCGAATTATACCACACGGAATGGGAGAGGGGATAGCGCTTGCCGCTCATTTTCGTGTTCGGGACGAAATCCTCCGCGGGATATCCGATGTAGAGCATGTTGTTGATCTCCCAGCTTTCCGGCAGATGCAGCAGCGTGCGGGCCTTGGCTTTGTCAAAATAGCTGATCCACACCGTACCGAACCCGATGCTGGCGGCTTCCAGCATCATGTGGGTGGAAACGATGGCCGCGTCCGTGGAGCCGCTGGACTCGCCGCTTTCCGGGTGTGTCCAGCACGCGCCGCGGTCATAGCAGACGAGCAGTACGAGCGGCGCGCCGCAGTAATAGACGCACCGGTTGTGCGCCTTGTCGTCGCAGGCGCTGTCCAGCTCGGCACACTTGGGATTGTAGTTGAAGGTGCAGAATTCCCGGACCTTTTCCAGACCCTCGCGCGTGTTCAGCACAAGGATGCGCTGCGGCTGCGCATTGACCGCGCTGTGGGTGCCCAGCGCCCGGCCTCCAGAATCTTGTCCAGCTTTTCCTGTTCCACCGGGATGGGGGCAAACTGCCGGGTAGTTACGCGGCGCTTGGATATATAGATAAAATCCATTTTGTGATCTTCCTTTCCGAACCGGTGCAAGGCGCTTGCCGATCAGCATCGTGAAACCACCGATGACAAGCCCTTTCAGATCAGAATATTGAACGGCAGCACGTTGAACAGCACAACGTCCAGCTTTGTATGGATGAACGGAAGGAACGTGCGGAAAGAGGCGATGAGCGCGTTGAGCGGCATGAAGCGCTCAAAAAGCGGCAGCAGAATAAAGTAGTTTGTGATCGCTGCCGCGGCGCCCATCACGAGGCTTGCGGCGATGCAGACAATGCGGGCTGCTTTCGTTGTTTCGCAGCGTTTATAGATCAAACCCGCAGCAGCTACATAGGAAGCGCCCATCAGAAAGTTGGCGATTTCCCCGATACCTCCCGTGGAGGTGGTCAGAAGTGAAGTGACCCCGAAAAGTTA
>DHKA01000057.1 GCA_002404605.1 Clostridiales bacterium UBA4706
TAACAAATGGGGTGCAGTTCATACTCAATATTGTACTGGCGTCAGGAAAATGCCGTCCGGCGTCGTTTCTGCCAGATACCAGAATCTCGTGCAGAACGCCTCGGCGATCGCCGCGTCCTCCGCGGCCGCCCAGACGACCGTGGGGCGGTTTTCGGGGTTGAGCGCGTAGTACATCTCCAGCCGGTCGAGCGATGCATCGTTCACGCCGGAGAGCCACGCGGAATAGGCCGCGCTTTGGTAGCCGCCCATGCTCATCCACGTATATTCCGTGAGCACAAGCACCCGCCCGCCGTTAGAGCGGCGTGCAAGCTCCGCCATGGCAGGCTGCGTTGCCGCGTACTTTGCCGCCGCCCCCGGTTCAACGATGAGACCTTTATGCGTTCCCTCGGCGATGGTCTCCGTCTGCTCGCGGATCGTCGCGCCCCAGAACACGTTCCGATACCGGAGATACGCCGCGCCGCCGACCTGCGAGAGGACGAGCACCGCGAGCGCCGCGGCTGCCGCCGCGCGGAACCGCTTTCCTTCCGGCAGAATTTGCTTTGCCGTTCGGAAAAGGACGGTCATACTGCACGGGACGACGCACGCCGCGGCGGAAAAGACTGCGTACTGTCCCTGATTGGAGCCGAGAACGACAAGCCCCGAGTAGAGCATCCCCGGCAGCCACCACAGCAGCGCAAACCGCCGCGCCGCGTCCGCATCGGACGGCGGCGTGAGCACGAAGCAGAGCAGCGCGAGGACGTTCGCGGCGTACATCACAAAGTTGGGATGCGTCCAGCGCGCGGCGTATAGGATCTCCGCAGCTGCGGTCAGAAGGATTCCGATCAGAAGATAAACTGCGGCATGCTGTCTCCGGCGCTTGTCCAGCAGCGCCGTGAGCGAGAGCGCGCCCACCGCAAAAAGGCACGCGCCAGGCAGCGGGCCGCCACGGTAAAACACATAATACGGATACCGCAGCAGCAAAAGCGCCAGCGAGCGGAGGAACGACGTCTGCTCTGCGTGCTCGGGATCGGAGAAAATGCCGCGCAGCGCGGCGGGAAGGCGGGAAAGATCCGCCCCGGCGAGACCAACAAGGAAAAACACCACCGCGAGGATCGCCGCGCCGAGCGTGAAGAGACCGAACGCGCGCACCGAGAGCGCCGGAAGGCGCGAGTTCTTTTTGCGCAGCAGCAGCGCGGCGAGTGCATACAAAAGATACACGAGCACCAGATACGGGCAGCAGAGCACCGCTCCGGCAAAGCACAGCCCCGCGAGAAGGTACGCCGCGCGGCTTTTTTCTTCTGCCGGGATGAGCAGCG
Organism: Clostridiales bacterium UBA4706; assembly: GCA_002404605.1. Lineage (GTDB taxonomy): Bacteria > Bacillota > Clostridia > Oscillospirales > Oscillospiraceae > Apopatocola. The sequence goes on from DHKA01000057.1 coordinate 1,296, forward strand.
CGCCGGTCAGCGCCATGAAAAGGACGCCGAAGGAATTGTAGCTGAGCGCGTTGATCCCGAACGGCGTATACACCGCGAGCGCGAGCGCGCCCGCCGCGGCTCCGGCGCGGTGATACCGCCGCAGCCGGAGATAGACCGCCGCCGCGGTGAGGCACTGCACCGCCACGCAGAGATACCGGAGCGCCAGATAAATGCCGTCCGTCCCGCCGGTCATACGCTCAAAGAGCCAGACCGGAAGATACAGCAGCACGCCGGAGAGCTGCGACACGTGCCACTCGTCGATGAGCAGCTTATCGCCCTGCGTCAGACGGCGGGCGATCGTCGGGTAGAACGATTCGTCGATGTTCGCAAAGCCATAGCGGACGCGCCAGAAGAAAAACACCGCGGCCGCTGCAAGCAGCAGGAAAAAGGCCGCGTCGCGCCGGTCGAGACGGGGCCTGCGTGAAATATCACTCGATGGAGTCATCGTGATACACCCAGTCACGGACGAGCGTGGTCGTGTACTCGTCGCGCCCGGTGCGGCAGACGACCTGCGCGATGCCGGCGTTGATGATGAGACGGCGGCACATGGCGCAGGGGGTCGTTTCCGGGTAATAGCCGCCGGTGGCGGCGTCGCGCCCGACAAGATAGAGCGTTGCGCCCATCATGTCGCGCCGCGCGGCGGAAATGATGGCGTTGGCCTCGGCGTGGACGCTGCGGCAGAGCTCGTACCGCTCTCCGGCGGGGATGTTCAGCTCGCGCCGGGTGCAGCGGCCGAGATCGGAGCAGTTGCGCCGTCCGCGCGGCGCGCCGTTGTAGCCGGTGGCGACGATCTCGTCGTCGCGCACGATGATCGCGCCGAACTGCCGCCGGAGACAGGTGCTGCGCTCCAGTGCGGCCTCGGCAATGTCGAGATAGTAATTCTCCTTGCTGCGGCGGATGTCCATAGGTTTTTCTCCTATCTTTTTCTTTGTTATCCCGTTCATTTTACGATGGCAGACGGAGTTTCGTCAACCTACTTGTTTTTTTCGAAAAAAAATTATAATATAAGTATTCCCTTGCAGGGAAAGGAGGCCGTGCCGTGCAGCAGAGAAACTATCAGCGGGAGATGGACGCGCTCATCGCCTCGCTCGAGACCCGCCCCCGGCTCCTTCTTCACAGCTGCTGCGGCCCGTGCTCGAGCGCGTGTCTCGAGCGGCTCGCGCCGCATTTTGATATCGACGTTTTCTTCTATAACCCGAACATCCTCCCGGCGGAGGAATGGGAAAAGCGGCTCTTCTGGCAGAAGCATCTGCTGGAAACGGCGCAGTTCGGCAAGAATGTCGGACTGATCGTCCCGGAGCGGGATGAAGCGGCATTTCGTCTTGCCGCGGCGGGGCTGGAGAGCGAGCCCGAGGGCGGCGCGCGGTGCACCGAGTGCTTTGTTCTTCGCCTTTCCCGCACGGCGGAGGCCGCGCGCGAGGGCGGATACGACTATTTTGCCACGACGCTCACCGTCTCTCCGCACAAGAACGCCCCGCTCATCAACGCCATCGGCGAAAAGCTCGCCGGAGACTATGGCGTTTTCTGGCTGCCGTCGGATTTCAAAAAGCGCGACGGCTACCGCCGGAGCATTGAACTTTCACACGAATACGGACTGTATCGCCAGAACTGGTGCGGCTGCGGTCTGCCCGAAAATACTTTTTAACATCACCACAGAAAGAGGTACCCCGTCTTGAACAGCAGCGATCTCCGCGAAAAGCTCATTATCCCCGCCGTTGTCGGCGCGCTCTACGCCGCGCTCACGATGCTCCTTGCCCCCATCAGCTACGGCAATCTGCAATTTCGCATTTCGGAAGCACTGTGCGTGCTGCCGGTCTTCTTCCCGTATACGTCCGTCGGCCTGTTTCTCGGCTGCGCGCTGGCGAACATGATCTCCGCCGCCGGGATACTGGACGTGATCTTCGGTTCGCTCGCCACGCTCTGCGCGGGGCTTTGCGCGGCGGCGTGCGGACGCGAGGCGCGGCGCACCGGCGCGATGCCGTCCACGGGCATGCGCATTCTGGCGTGCCTAAGCCCCGTCGTCTGGAACGGCGTCGTCATCGGCGCGGTGCTCGCGTGGAGCTTTGCGCGCGACGCCTTCTGGCAGAGCTTCCTGCTTTTCGGCGCGGAGGTCGCGCTCGGCGAGGCGGGCGTGCTGTTCCTGCTCGGCATGCCGCTCCTCGCACTCATCCCCCGGATCTTTCATTTGGAAAGGAAGAACGCCGCATGAAATCGCTGCGCGAGCTTTACACCGTCGGGCGAGGTCCGTCCAGCTCCCACACCATCGGTCCAACCCGCGCCTGCCGCCTCTTCCGCGAGGAACACCCGGACGCCGACCGGTATGAGGTCACGCTCTTCGGCTCGCTCGCTCTGACCGGGCGCGGCCATCTGACCGACGTCGCCGTGCGCGACGCGCTCGCGCCGGTACCGACGGACATTCTCTGGAACACGGAGCGCACCGACCTGCCGCACCCGAACACGATGGAGCTGCGCGCCTACAAAAACGGCGCGCTCACCGGCGAGATGACCGCGCTCTCCGTCGGCGGCGGCGCGATCTCCATCCCCGGACGGCCGGACACCGAGTCGCCGGAGGTCTATCCGGAAACGAGCTACGCGGAGATATCCGCTTTCTGCGGCGCGAACCGGCTGCGGCTGAGCGACTATGTGTTTCTGCGGGAAGGGGAGGGGATCCGGGACTATCTCTTCGATATCTGGAACACGATGAAGCAGAGCGTTTCCGACGGTCTCACCCGCACCGGCGAGTTGCCGGGCGGACTGGAGGTCGAGCGCAAGGCGCAGTATCTCTATAACCGCCGCCACATCGACGAGAGCCCGCAGACGCGGGAAAACCGGCTCGTGTGCGCGTATGCGTTCGCGGTGGCAGAGCAGAACGCCTCCGGCGGGGAGATCGTCACGGCGCCGACGTGCGGCGCGAGCGGCGTTATGCCCGCAGCGCTCCTGTATATGCAGGAGGAACGCGGCTTTCCCGACGAGGCGATCGTCCGTGCGCTGGCCGCGGGCGGCGTGATCGGCGATCTCATTAAGACGAACGCTTCCATCTCCGGCGCGGAGTGCGGCTGCCAGGCGGAGATCGGCTCGGCCTGCTCCATGACCGCCGCGGCGCTCGGCGAGCTTTTTGAAATGGGTCTCGGTCAGATCGGCTACGCCGCCGAGGTCGCCATGGAGCACCATCTCGGTCTTACGTGCGACCCGATCGGGGGGCTTGTGCAGATCCCGTGCATCGAGCGGAACGCCGTTGCCGCGATGCGCGCCATCAACGCGCTCTCGCTTGCAAACTTCCTTTCGGAGACGAGCAAGATCTCGTTTGACACCGTCGTTCACACGATGTATGAGACCGGACGGGATCTGAACCGCGTTTACCGCGAGACCGCCGAGGGCGGCCTTGCAAAAAACTATCACCCGGATAAATAACTGGCCGGAATCGTTATTTTTCGTGTATTTTCGGGCAAATTCTTAACGGAAAATGGATTGACGCAGCGTTTTCTTCGTGCTATATTTTCGCTGTTCCCAAAGGAACGCCGGCAGCGGATGAGATCCGCGCGGGTTTCGTCTCTGCCGTAATGATACGAAAGGACGGAAAAACCATGAGCAAAGAAGAGAAGATCCCCGAAACCAAAGCCGAAGAGAGAGCCGAAGAGTACGTCGAGACCGAATTCGTAAAGGAAATGGCCGGAGAGCCCGTGGAAGTTCCGGATGTTACCTACGAAGGCGAGATCGTCGGTTGGACAGAGAATATGCTCCATCACGAGGGCGAGCATCACGAACACCATGAGCACCACAAGGAAGACCCCGAGGAGCTCGTGGAGACCGAGTTCGTGAAGGAAATGGCCGTAGAGCCGGTGGAAGTTCCCGATGTCACCTATGAAGGCGAGATCATCGGCTGGACGGAGCATATGCCCCACCACGAGCATGCTGAGGAAAAGAAGTAATTCGCCGTTTGCCCGCCGGCCGGACACGTCTGTGTCCGGCCGTTTTTTTGCGCAAAAAAGGTTGACACAACACGCCTTTTTACTATATAATCCATATTTGTCTGATTATCTCTTGTTCGCCATCTGCGCCGGGGAAGACCCGGTGTTGAGAATAATGGGAAAAAATTTGAAAGGATGTGTCCCCTATGATCCGCACTTACCAGCCCAAGAAGCGCCAGCGTGCCAAGGAGCACGGCTTCCGCAAGAGAATGTCCACCGCCAACGGCCGCAAGGTCCTCGCCCGCCGCCGCGCCAAGGGCCGCAAGGAACTCACCGCCTGAGCACCCTTCTCGCCGGGAGCGATTCCTTCCTCCGGTGAAAGGGACGTGAGCGCCAATGGAGTTTACCGAAACCATTAAGAAAAATTACGAGTTCCGCCGCCTGTACGCCAAGGGCAAGAGTGCGGTCACGCCGACGCTCGTTGTGTATACCCGCCGCGTAAAGACCGGCGGCAACCGCGTGGGCTTCACCGTCACCACCCGGCTCGGCCACGCCGTGACGCGAAACCGCGTCCGGCGGCGTTTGCGGGAGATCTACCGTCTCCACGAAGCCGAGCTGCGCCGCGGCGCGGAGCTTGTCGTTGTCGCGCGCTCGCGCAGCGTCACCGCCGCCTACAGCGAGCTGGAGCGGGATTTTCTCCGCGCCTGCCGCAAGCTCTCGCTGACGCTGGAGGAGACTGCCCAGTGAAAGCCGTTCTTCTCCGGCTCATCCGATTTTACCGGAAAAATATCTCTCCCCGAAAGCCTCCCTGCTGCCGGTTTATCCCGACATGCTCCCAGTACGCGCTGGAAGCCATCGAGAAATACGGCGCTGCCAAGGGAGGCTGGCTCGCATTCAAGCGCATCTGCCGGTGCCATCCGTTCCATACCGGCGAACACGATTTCTACGACCCTGTGCCCTGAACGGGCAACGCTGAAAGACGGGAGTTACCTTCTATGTTTGTCAAAGCATTCGGTTCTGTGCTGCTGCTCTTCTATAATTTCTGCGGCAGCTACGGCGGAGCGATCCTTCTCTTCGGTCTCCTCGTGAAGCTCATCATGCTGCCCTTCCAGATGAAGAGCAAGCACAGCATGATGCGCACCACCATGCTCACGCCCCGCGTGAAGGAGCTGGAGAAGCGCTATGCCACCAACAAGCAGAAGTATCAGGAAGAGGTCGCCAAGCTCTATAAGGAAGCCAAGATCAACCCGATGTCCGGCTGCCTGTGGACGCTGATCCCCTTCCCGATCGTCATCATCCTTTACTCGGTCGTTCGTCAGCCGCTCGTCGCGCTGATGAAGCTCTCGCAGGAGAACATTGACGTTCTGACCGACGTCGTCACCAAGCTTGGCTTCTACACCGCCCCCGCCAAGACGGACGCCTACTCCCAGATGACCATCGCCAATGTGCTGCATGAGCACTTTGCCGATATCGTCTCCAACCCCGGCGTGGCGGACTTTGCCAGCCGGCTTAAGGACATCAACTTCCACTTCCTCGGTCTCAACATGATCGAGAAGCCGTCGCTCATGTTCTGGAACACCCCGGAATGGCAGACCGGTCTCTGGTACATCGCGGTGCTGATGTTCCTCATTCCGTTCATCTCCGCCGGCCTCACCATTCTCCAGACGAAGCTCACCCAGAAGATGAATCCTCCGCAGGATCCCCAGACCGCGCAGACCAGCAAGACCATGAACCTCATTATGCCGCTGATGAGTATTTACATCTGCTTCATCATGCCGGTGTCCATGGGCCTGTACTGGATCGAGCAGAGCGTGCTCGGCATCATTCAGGAAGCCATTCTCAACCGTTACTATAAGACGAAGCTCGATGCGGAAATGGCCGAGTTCAACGAGGCGCAGCGCAAGAAGGACGCCGAGATGGAAGCCAAGCGCGCCGAGACCGAGCGTCTCAAAGCCGAGGGCAAGACCCAGGTCAATGCCAACACGAGCAAGAAGCGCCTCGCCGCGCAGGAGCGCAACGCCGAGGAGCAGCGTCTTGCCGCGATCCGCGCCGCCGAGCGCGCCGCGAAGAATCCGGGCGCGGAGCTGCCCGCCTCGCAGGTCGGCACCCGCCGCTTTGCCCGCGGCCGTGCTTACGTGGCGGACCGCTATGATGTGACCGAGGCGGAAGCCGCCGCCGAGACTGCCGAGGCCGCCGCCGCGGGTGAGGCCGATCTCGAAGAGGCGAAGGCGCAGCTTGCCGAATCGGAAGCTGTCAAGACTGTCGAAACGGTCGAGACCGCCGAGACCGCCGAAGCTCCCGCCGCCGAAGAGAAGGAGTAAAACACACATGATTCGATCCATAGAAGCCACCGGCAAAACGAAGGAGCTGGCCATCCGCGCCGCTCTGGAGCAGCTCAAGCTAACCGAGGACGACATCACCTATGAGATCCTCGAGCTGGGCCGCAGCGGTTTTCTGGGTATCGGCGCTGTTCCGGCGCGTGTCCGCGTCAGCTATGACGACGGTCAGAGCGAACCCAAGCCGGTGAAGACCCAGCCGGTCAAGGCCCCGGCGAAGAAGCCCGAAACTGCCAAGAAGAGCGAGCCGAAGAAGGCCGAGCCGCGCCAGTACGCCGCCGGGAGCCAGGAAAAGGAAGTCGAGAGCTTCCTTCGCGGCCTGCTCGAACGCATGGGCGTGGAATGCACCATCGATATTTCCGAACGCGAAGGCGGCGGGCTGGAAGTCAAGCTCGACGGCCCCGATATGGGCGCCGTGATCGGTCGCCGCGGTGAAACGCTCGACGCCATCCAGCACCTTGTGAACTATGCCGTCAACCGCGGCAGCGACAAGCGGATGCACATCAGCGTGGACGCTGAGGGCTACCGCAGCAAGCGCGAGGAATCGCTCGTCCATCTGGCTCACAAGATGGCGGCGAAGGCGATCAAGTATAAGCGCAGCATGGCTCTCGAGCCGATGAACTCCTACGAGCGCCACGTGATCCACACGGCGCTGCAGGACTACGAGGGCGTTTCCACCAGCTCCACCGGCGTGGAGCCGAACCGCCGCGTCGTCGTCAACTACGAGCGCCCCGCCGGAGAGACGGAAGAGCCGCGCCGCGGCAACCGCGGCGAGCGCAGCCGCCGTCCGCGTGAGAACCGCGAAAACCGCCCCCCGCGCGCGGCCGCTCCCGCGCCGGAGAAGAAGGCGGAGACCGCCGAGCCTCTCCCCGCGCCCGAGTATCCCGCGGACTACACCCCGCCGGTGAAGAACAAGCCCCAGAGCCGCGAGTGGTGCTAACGCTTCAAACGGAAGCCTTGCACAGCAAGGCTTCCGTTTGAGGGGATGCGGCTCGCCGCAGCGCACTCGTTGT